>NZ_JBHUGY010000017.1:0-112147 GCF_042682105.1 Mesorhizobium calcicola | reverse complement strand
GTTCCCACGGCGCCAGCACATGCGCTTACTCCAGCACAGCAAGTCGATACTGGCAACCTATCTGACAGAGCTCAGAATTGGATTGCGTGCGGGGCTCGGCGTACTCGCTGGTTCTTTCTTTCTACGCATGTCACGATCGCACACTGTGCTGATTGCGGTGCATTGACGCTGCCCTTGTCTCGATCGCTCTCGGAGCGAGCTTGGCCGGCGCCTATGCTGGAGATCTCAGCGGGGACTGCTGGGGCTTATCGGTCTGTGATGCTTTGGCGTGCGTTCAGCCGCCATGGGCACAGCCACTACGGCCGTGAGGGGAAGCCGTCGGCATCATGGCGGTCTCATTCCCTGCCCTTTGACCCTTCTGTCATGACGTTCGCAATACTCGCGGGGAGTGCGGAGCATGGTTTGGCTTTTGCGGTGACGATGATGATTGGTCCGTCGCGTCTTTATGCTTACTCTGTCGGCGCGTTTGCTCTGCTGGCGATCATTTTTCCGTCCAGCGAGCTTCTCAATCGACTAGCAGTCGCCTCCCAAGGCCTTGGCGCTAGTCACCCGCTCGAGCGGCAAGGGACTGCGCGGGCGGTCCTGCCCGTCATCGCGATCACGAAATATTCATGCGTTATGATCCGGTGATCGTTACACGCGGTGTTGCGACTAGTGTCGGACTCTCCCCTCGTGGAGGGATAGATGCCCCGAGCTCAGAGGCACGGGCGAACGGCGCTGCGTCGAGTTGCCGACGGTTTGTGCTCCTTGTCTACGCTTGAGGGCCAAACCAACAGACGACTGTGTCGACCAAGCGCTTTTTCGGAAAAACGCCGGCGACGAACTCGGGCCTGAATGTGTCCGTCTTCCGAATGTGCTACAGCCGAACCCGGACAGGCAGGAAGCGGCTCCATTCCGGCCGTCTCTACGATGATGAGCACCGCTAACGACTACGTGTCCAAATCCACGACGTACCGCTACAACTTGACTGCTGCCTTGTGGGCGCTGCAGTCAGTAGTCTACCGTCTGTTGATGCCGGCTTTCGCAGAAATGGGCTACCTTTTGCGGTATTCCGCACGATCTCGCATCGTCTTGGCGCCAGTACTGTGAGTGGAAAAAAGGGTCCTTGGCCGCTTACGTGCAAATTACCCGACGTCGAACTGCGAGGGACCCATACCAACCCTAACTATTGAAAATAATATAGAAACTGGCGCATCCGCACAGGATTTCGAACCCTAGTGACCTCTGCCTTCGGAGAATGGATAGTAGGCTTCCGCCGAACGAACCTATCCGTTTCCATCGATTGCGCGCTATGTCACTGAAATCACAAAACAAATTGAACTCGACTCAGCGTCCAACGGTACGACGGAGCGGCTCAACCCCTCCCTGCCGTGCTTTACGCAACGCTTACGCGGGATTTCATGAAGGAACCTCCGCGAAGGCGAAGTCGACCAAACGAACCGTCGATGCCACTCGAAATCAGGTCTCGGATTATGTCTCTGGGACGACGAGACCTCCAGTTCGGACTACGTGTCTTCAAATCGGGGATAGCGAGCTATGATGGTGCAGTATCGCGCCGACGCCGTTCGCGTCGCGTCTCACGATCGGCCTGCACGGAGTATGGACTCCTGAAGACGCCAGCGTGAGGCGAAAGTCCTGCGCGGCCAGGTCGCAAGAGGCGCAACACCTCGCTGAGAACAGCAAGCTCCACCGCGTAGGGCAATCACCGATCAGATGGAACGCTGCAGCCGCTATCTCAGACGATCTGAGGAAGGAGACTTGTGCTCGGCAAGCGAGCCGTCCGAAGAAGGCCACTACGATTTTATCTACTCGATTTGGGTCGCATCGGGCAGCACATACGTTCCCCTGCATCGGTAACCGACGGGCGGATTGGCACAAGTCCGACACATCACTCTCGCGGAGGAAGGACATCATGGCGGTAGAACCGAGGCGCGCGCGAGATGGCCGCGCAGGCCAGGAAGAAACACCGCCTTAGCCGAGCGTATCGAGGCGCTCGAGTGCGAAGCTTGCGGATTGACCGGACAGGCCGCACGAGCAAAGCCCCGCGCGAAAAAAATAAGCATAAACTTTTCCACATGGCCGATCCTGAAAGCGCGTTGGCACCTCCGTGAACTCGCTTACGGACATTGCATGAATCTTTGTGACAGCGGCTTTCCACATGCGAATGACGCAGTGCGAAAAATTGGGCTGTTCACGCGACTCCCGATCAATAGACTGAATTTGTTGCATGATTCGGAGCAGGGTCATGCGGCCGGGCGGTGGGGTCCGGTCTGGGGTCTTTGCGTCGAGAAGTCCTGGCCGTCCGAGTTCTAGACAAGATTGTTCGTTGTGTGTGCCCTCCCGCGGAGCGTGTGGCGGCGCTCCTCAGAACGACAGGAAGCATTCCATGGAACTTCTCGAACTCGAATTCTCCCGCGAAATCCATCCGGTGGATGTTATCGAGCAGGTGGCCCACAACAACGACTGGTCCTTTGAGCGGGCTGGCGACGACGAGATCTCGATCTCGGTTGCTGGCAGCTGGACCGACTATCACGTCTCCTTCTCGTGGATGGAGGATTTCGAGGCGCTGCATCTGGCCTGCGCCTTCGACATCAAGGTGCCGGAGACCCGCGCGCTCGAAGTGATGCGGCTGCTCTCGCTGATCAACGAACAGATGCTGTTCGGTCATTTCGACCTCTGGGAGCAGGAAGGCGCGATCATGTTCCGCCAGTCGCTGCTCCTGGCGGGCGGGGTCGAGCCGTCGAGCCAGCAGGTCGAAGTGTTGCTGTCGTCGGCGCTGGAAGCCTGCGAATGCTATTTCCAGGCGTTTCAGTTCGTCGTCTGGTCGGGGACCTCGGCCAAGGACGCGCTGGCCGGCGTGCTGTTCGAGACCTACGGCAACGCCTGAGCGACGGCAAGGCAGAAGGCAGAGATGAGTTCGAGCAGCGAGCGCAAGCCCGAGATCAGTTTTGCCGACTTCGATCGTGTCGACATCCGCGCCGGCACGATCGTCGAGGCAGAGCCTTTTCCCGAGGCGCGCAAGCCGGCGTTCAAGCTGAAGATCGATTTCGGCGCAGGCATCGGCATCAAGAAATCGTCGGCGCAGATCACCAAATACTACGCGCCTGAAACGCTGATCGGCCGGCAGGTGTTCGCGGTGGTCAATTTCCCACCGCGCCAGATCGGCCCGTTCATGTCGGAAGTGCTGACACTCGGCTTTCCCGACGAAGAGGGCGCGGTGGTGCTTGGCGCCATCGAGCGGAAGGTCCCGGACGGCGGGCGGCTGTTCTAAAAATCAACGAGCAGAATCCCTCCGGATCCGTCATCTCTTGGCTCGATCTTTTCCTGCCAGATGCAACTTGGCCCGGCGTGCTCAAAGAACCTTGCCGAGCGCAGCGCCGCCAGGAAGCCCCGGCAGGCACAATCATTGCGCGGCAGCCGGCCGGATTGAAGCCATACCCGGAGGCCGAAACGCGCCGAGAATGGTTCCGACCGTTGCGGCCGAGAGTACGAGATGGAGGACGTCGAACGGCCAGGCGAGTCCGAAATGCATCAGCATAAGGGTCAGGAAGGAAGGCGACGCCGCATCCGCGGGAATTAGGATCAAGCCTACGGCCAGGGCCAGCCCACATTTGAGTATGGCAACTGTTGCGAAAACGATGAACATTATGGCGAGGAAACGCAGATGATTGCCATCCAGCGCACGCCAGCACCCGATAGGATCAAACGATCCTGTCCAGAGAAAATCACCGACAAAAAGATATGTCCAGACAAGTACGAAAGCACCCGCCAACAGGTTGAAGACTCCCATCGCCGACACCCAAGGCGCGACGTCCTCAGGGGTGAGCGGTAGGTCACGCGTGGCCAGCAGGGCGGCCACAAGCAGTCTGTGCTCGCCGGCGACGGCAAAGCCGCAAACAAGCTGGATCACCGCGAGAAGCAACGCAGCCAAGAGAATCCGCGGGCTGAGCTCAAAGCGCATGCCCGGGACAGCGAAGCGTCTGACACGTTCAACGCCGCGCCGAACAACGACACGACCGCGCTCGGGCGCGTTTGCCATGCGGTCCAGAACGAACGCAAGGACCATCGCCGAGAACGGCGTCGCAACAATCGCGGAAAGCCAGGTCCTGGAGTCAAAGCCTCGCGATAGAAGCCAGCCGGGCACCTGCCCCGGATCGGCAAAAAGAATAAGAGCAAGCGCCGCCAGACAGAGCGTCGTCAGAAAGCAGGGAAACCAGGCGGTCACGAAGAGTGGCCAGGCATTCGCACGGCAATAGCCGAACACCTTCGCAACGGTCTTGCTGATGCGCAAGACGCGACGCTTCGGCGATACGGCAGGCGACTGGTCCAGCGTTGAAATCGGTGTCAATCCCGCAGCGAACTACAGATGCAGAATAATGCACCGCAAGGAACTGTCGCGCAAGCTCTCGCAAGGAGCGCGCTCTCGGCGACTAAAGCTTGCCGGCGCACCATCTCCCAATGCATCCCAACAATTTCACGCGGAAGACTTGTCTAAAAGTATCGGCAAGTTGTCGAAGTTCTGGATTCCTGAAGGAAACGTATGAGTGGGCGCCATCGAAGAGGCCGCTCAACAGCCGCCGCTCCGCATCGCCGGGGGCAGACGCCACATACCCAAAAGTATGCTCCGCCCCGGTTATCGGAACTCGCCGTTCCGGCTCGGCCTGCATCTCACTGCATCCTATGCGCCGGCTCCATCACGCCGCCAGCTTGCGCGTCGTTCCCAGCGCTTCCTCGACCGTGTCGAGAAACATTTCCGCGCAGGCTTTCCAGCTATAGCGCATGGCGCGTTCGCGCGCCTCGGCGCGGTCGACATTGAGGGCGGCAAGCGCCGCCGCGCGCAGATCGTTCGAGACCGCGCCACCGAAGCCGTCACCGACGATGTCGATCGGCCCGGTCACCGGATAGGCGGCGACCGGCGTGCCGCTGGCCAGCGCCTCGATGATGACGTTGCCGAAGGTGTCGGTGCGGCTGGGGAAGACGAAGACATCGGCCGAGGCATAGATCTCGGCCAGTTCGTCATTGGGGCGATGGCCGAGGAAATGCGCCTGCGGGTATTTCGCCTTGAGCCTGGCAAGCTCGGGACCTTCGCCGACGACCACCTTGCTGCCGGGCAGGTCGAGGTCGAGGAAGGCGCTCAGGTTCTTTTCGATGGCGACGCGGCCGACGCAGAGGAAGACCGGGCCGGGGAAGCCGAGATCTTTCTTCTTGTCCGGCCGGAAATGGTCGGTGTCGACGCCACGCGTCCAGGGCCTGAGCTTGTTGAAGCCACGCGCCGAAAGGTCGTCGGCGAGCGACTGGGTGGCAACCAGCGTACCCTGGCCGGAATTGTGGAAATCGCGCAGCCAGCGATAGGCCCAGCTTTCCGGCACCGGCAGGCGGGCGCTGAGATATTCGGGAAAGCGTGTGTGATAGCTGGTGGTGAACGGCCGGCCGGCATGGCGGCAATAGCGCCGCGCCATGATGCCGAGCGGACCCTCGGTGACGATGTGGATGTGGTCCGCCTTGCGGGCTTCGATCAGGCGCGCGACATGGCCGGGGGTGGTCAGCGCCAGCCGGATGTCGGGATAGGTCGGCAAGGGCAGCGTGCGAAAGATGTTCGGCGTCAGGAAATCCAGCGCGACATCGAAGGATTTCAGCGTTTCGGCGAGCCGCTCCAGCGTGTGGACGACGCCGTTGACCTGCGGGCGCCAGGCGTCGGTGACCATCAATATGCGCATGGCGGCCCTTTGCTTGAAAGGTCGACGGTTGCCTTGAGACGATGCCGGAACGGCGACCAGCCTGCTGCTCTCGCTTCGCTCCAGCGCACCCGGGCGGGGGGATCGAAGTGAGGCGGCAAGGCCGAATCAATTGAGGTCGCGCGCTTCATGCGCGCTCTTCACCATGGTTTCATGACGGGCGGATGAAGCCGTCGCTTGGCTGAGCATGATTCCATTTTCGGGATCATGCTCCGATTAAGCCGGAACCTTGATGACGGCCCGCAAACCGCCGAGCGGGCTGTCGTCGAGCGTGATGTCGCCGCCATGGCTGCGGGCAATGTCGCGGGCGATCGACAGGCCGAGCCCGGTGCCGCTGGCATCGAGGTTGCGGGCTTCATCGAGCCGCACGAAGGGCTTGAACACGTCTTCGCGCCTGTCGGCGGGAATGCCTGGACCGTCGTCGTCGACGGTGACCAGCAGCGAGCCGCGGCCATGGTTGGCGGTGACCTCCACCGTCTTGGCATAGCGGAAGGCGTTGCCGATGACGTTGGACATCAACCGGGCAAAGGCGTTCGGCCGCACATGCACATCAGGATCGCCCGTAAGCGTCGTCGACAACTTGCGCTTGCGCAGCCTGGCTTCGTCGTCGAGCTTCTGGAAATAGGCATCGAGATCGAACCTCCCGGCGTCTTCCGAAGCCTCGCCGCGGGCAAAGGCGAGATAGCCCTCGAGCATCGACTGCATGTCGTCGATGTCCTGGTCGAGCGCTGCTTTGGTCTCGGCCTTGCCGCCGGCCAGCGCCAGCTGCAGCTTGAAGCGGGTGAGGATGGTTCGCAGATCATGGCTGACGCCGGTCAGCATGGCGGTGCGTTGCTCGATCTGGCGTTCGATGCGCTCGCGCATCTGGATGAAGGCAAAGCCGGCGCGGCGAACCTCCTCGGCGCCGCGCGGCCGGAAATCGCGCGGCATCGGCCGTCCCTTGCCGAAGCTTTCGGCGGCTTCGGCGAGCGTCAGGATCGGCCGGATCTGGTTGCGCAGGAAGGGGATGGCGATCATCAACAGCACCAGCGAGGTACCGACCATCCAGATCAGGAAGATGTGGGTGTTCGAGGCATAGGCCTGGCTGCGGCGCACGAAGACGCGCAGCACCTTGTTCTCGAGCTGGACGCGCACCTCGACGATGTTGGAATTGCCGACCGTGTCGATCCAGAACGGACGGTTGATCTGGCGGGTGATCTCGGCCGAGAGAACATCATCCAAAATCGAGAAAAACGGCTTTGGACCGGGCGCGGGCAGCGGGTCGGGCGGCAAGAGGTCGACCTTCAACTGCATGCGATCCTGGGCGATGCGGATCACGTTGGCGTAGTCGGCGTCGTGCGGATAGGTCTCGATCAGGTCGATGATGGCGGCGATGTCGCGCACGGTGGCCTGCGACAGACGCTGCGTCACGGTTGCCCAATGGCGTTCCATGAAGACGAAGGCGACGACCGATTGCAGCAGGATCATCGGCGCGATGACGATGATCAGCGAGCGGGCATAGAGCCGCTTCGGCATATAGAGCGAAACGAGGCGCCAGAACCGGTTCCAGGCGCGCGGCACCGCCTTCAGCGTCCGCGCGGCGCGTGCGCTCAAGCCGCCATTGCCGGGCTGTTGCAGTTCCGTGGTCGCCATTCGCTCTTTTCGCATGCCCCGCAACCGTTCAGCCGGCCACGGGCGGCATTCTATTCCACGCTGAGCCGATACCCAATACCGCGCACGGTCTGCAACCAGACCGGATTGGACGGATCGCGCTCGATCTTGCGGCGCAGCCGGTTGATCTGGACGTCGATGGTGCGCTCGCCGACTTCGGAATCGTCACCGACAAGCTCGTGGCGGGGTATCGTCTCACCTGCCCGCGCGGCGAAGATCGCCAGGATCTCCTGCTCGCGGTCGGTCAGCTTCAGCGCCTCGCCGCCGCGCTTCAATTCGCGCCTGGCGATCTGGAAGGTGTAGGGGCCGAAGACCAACTGCTCGACCTTCGGCGTCGTCGCCGGGCCGCCGCGACGCAGGATGTTGTTGATGCGCAGGATCAGCTCGCGCGGATCGAAAGGTTTTGGCAGATAGTCGTCGGCACCGGCTTCGAGCCCGGTGATGCGGCTGTCGGTTTCCGACAGCGCCGTCAGCATCAGGATCGGCACGTTCTTTTCGGCGCGTAGCGACTTGGTCAGGTCGACGCCCGTTTCGCCGGGCATCATGACGTCGAGGATCAGAAGATCGAAGTCGAGACCTGCAAGCTTGCGCCTGGCTTCGCCGGCATTGCCGGCGACGGTGACGCGAAAGCCGTTTTCGGTCAGATACTGCTTGAGAAGATTGCGGATGCGGGTGTCGTCGTCGACGACCAGCAAATGCGGCGCGTCATCGTCCGGTGCGGCCGCGTGATCGACCCTTTCAGTGCTCTCCATGGCTTTTCCCTGACATTTTTGCGGACCCAACGTCGATCTGCGCTCTCAGTTCCGGATTGACCATCGCTTCGAGGAACCGTTCCACCAAGGTCCGTTCGGTGATCCCGGAATCTCCCAATGCAGCATGGATGCGGCGCGACTGTGGCCGTGCCAGCGCCAGCGCCAGCGCGCGGCCCTTGGCTGTCGGATAGAGCTCACGCTGGCGGCGGTCGCGCGGACCTTGCAACTGCACGACATGGTCGGTGTCGATCAATTGCTTGAGCACGCGCGCCAGGCTCTGCTTGGTGATCTTCAGCACGTCGAGCAGTTCGGCGACCGTTAGGCCCGGTCTGCGGTTGACGAAATGCAGCACCCGGTGATGGGCGCGGCCAAAGCCGTAATCGGCCAGGATCTGATCCGGATCGGAGGTGAAGTCACGATAGGCGAAGAAGAACAGTTCGATGATGGCGAAGTCGATGCCGTCCTCGTCGGTGATCGCCGTCCTGATCGGTTTCCCGGCTGCGTGGCTTCGGTCCGTCATCTTTTCTCCGCTTGAAAGAGAGATTATGTCAGTACTATTGACGTAATTTCCCTGCAATGGTAATTTTTGACAAGCTTTTGGGCTGATTGCGAACGAAAAGGCAAGCGAAGCCGGTTTTTCTGGAACTTCCTGAGTTTGCCAGAGCGCAATTATCCGCCTACGCTCCAGCATAAAAGCCGCTTTGCGCGGCCGACACGAAACACAACGATACAACACTATGCGGGTTGCCGCCCGCGGGAGGTTACCATGGCATCCGTTCCCTTCGATCAACTGGACGGCTTCATCTGGATGAACGGCGCGTTCGTCCAATGGGGTGACGCCAAGATCCACGTGCTGACCCATGGCCTGCACTACGCCAGCGCCGTCTTCGAGGGCGAGCGCGCCTATGGCGGCGAGATCTTCAAGCTCAACGAACACACCGAGCGCCTGCATGAATCGGCGCGCCTGCTCGGCTTCAAGATTCCCTATTCGGTGGCCGAGCTCAACGATGCCTCCACCACGCTTTTGAAGAAGCAGGGTTTCCAGGACGCGTATGTGCGGCCGATCGCCTGGCGCGGCAGCGAACAGATGGGCGTTTCAGCGCAGAACAACCGCATCAACTGCGCCATCGCCATCTGGCAGTGGCCGAGCTATTTCGATCCGGCGCAGAAGCTGAAAGGCATCCGCCTCGACGTGGCGGAATGGCGCCGGCCCGACCCGCGCACGGCGCCGTCCAAGTCGAAGGCAGCCGGCCTCTACATGATCTGCACCATGTCAAAGCACGCCGCCGAGGCCAAGGGCTATGCCGACGCCATGATGCTCGACTGGCGTGGCCAGGTCGCGGAAGCGACCGGCGCCAACATCTTCTTCGTCAAGGATGACAAGATCCACACGCCCAAGCCCGATTGCTTCCTCGACGGCATCACGCGCCGCACGGTCATTGGCCTGGCCAAGGATCGCGGTCTGGAGGTGATCGAGCGCGCCATCATGCCGGAAGAACTGGAAGGCTTCGAGCAATGCTTCCTGACCGGGACGGCAGCGGAAGTAACGCCGGTTTCGGAGATCGGACCTTACCGATTCGAGGTCGGTGAAATCGCCAAGAATCTCATGAATGACTATTCTGCAGCGGTTCAGCCCAAGCACGCGATCGCGGCAGAATAACGAAAGTCACAGCTTTTCGAGCAAGCAGGGGCGGTTTTAGGGCCGCCCCTTTTATTTAAGTGTTTCTGCATTTGACTTTCGTCCAATTCGGCGTCTCATGATGGTGTCGGCCTGGGAGGCTGGCAGCTATGGAGGGACTAATCATATGGACATGAACACGCTTCTTCCGATCATTGTACAGGTGATTACGGGTATCATCGGTGGTCAGGCGGTCGGTGCGGCGCTCAAGACAGCCGCGATGGGTCAGCTTCCCAAAATCCTGGGCGGAGCCATTGGCGGCGTCGGCGGTGCGGCGATCCTCGGCAGTCTGCTGGGTGGCGGTGCGGTGGATCCGGCTGCCGCGGCAGCAGCAACGAGCGGTCTCGGCAGCGCGCTCAACCTCAACAACATCGTCGGCGGCGCCGGCGGCGGCGCGATCCTGACCGCCATTCTCGGCGCGGTCATGGGCGCCATGAAGAAGTAAGCCATTCGATCGAGGTTCTACAGCATTTCAAATGGGCGGCTCCGGCCGCCCATTTCTGTTTCCGGAACGACTGACTGTTCGTCTTTCGAGGGGTGGACGCCCTTCGCCCGCTTTTTCCAGGTTGACGCAATTCCGGACGGAAAAGCGTTTCACACTTTTCCTGGAATTGCTCTACATCACGCTGGAATAGCGAAAGGACGATCATGGGTCAGCTCAATGCCGGCATCGTGCCGGTCACACCGTTCCAGCAGAATTGCACCATCCTGTTCGACATGGACGACAAGCATGGTGTCGTCGTCGATCCGGGCGGCGATATCGACAAGGTGCTGGCGGTGCTGAAGGACAACGCGATATCAGCCGGGGCAATCTGGATAACGCATGGCCATATCGACCATGCCGGCGGCGCCATGGAACTGAAGGAAGCGCTCGGCATTGACATCATCGGTCCGCATGAGGCCGACAAGTCGTTGCTCGACAATCTGGAAAACCAGGGCAGGCGTTACGGCATCGCCGGCGCGCGCAACTGCGTGCCCGACCGGTTCCTGACCGAAGGCGAGACCGTGTCGTTCGGCTCGCATGTGTTCGAGGTGTTGCACTGCCCCGGCCACGCGCCTGGCCATGTCGTCTACTACAACCGCGCGGCCAAGTTCGCCCATGTCGGCGACGTGTTGTTTCGCGGCTCGGTCGGCCGTACCGACCTGCCGGGCGGCGACCATGCGGCGCTGATCGCCTCGATCAAGGACAAGCTCCTGCCGCTCGGCGACGACATCGGCTTCATCTGCGGCCATGGCCCCGGCGGACGCTTCGGCGAGGAGCGGCGGACCAATCCTTTCCTGACCTAGAGCACGTCCGGTTTAATCTGGGTCATAACCTGCGGCCTTGAAGTAGTTCTGGCATTCGGCTGGGGTGAAGAGGTCGACGAGCGATCCGACGGCGGTCCACAGGGCTGTGATTGTCCTCTCGGCTTTGGCCCGCATAAGAGCCTTGAGTTTTGAGAAGGCGTTTTCGATCGGATTGAAGTCGGGGCTGTAGGGCGGCAGGAACATGAGCCTCGCGCCGGTCGTCTCGATTGCATCGCGAACGCCGGCGGCCTTGTGGGCGGGAAGGTTGTCCATCACGACGATGTCGCCCTCCGACAGGGTCGGGACCAGCACCTGCTCGACATAGGCCAGGAATACGTTGCCGTTCATGGCGCCGTCATAGACGAACGGGGCGGTCATGCCCGTCAGCCGCAGTGCGCCGGTGAAGGTGGTGGTTTTCCAATGGCCGTGCGGCACGCCCGCCCGGCAACGCTCACCGCATGGCGCACGGCCCCGCAGCCGGGCCATCTTGGTCGATAGTCCAGTTTCATCGATGAACACCAGCTTTGCCGGATCGAGATCGAGTTGGCCGTCGAACCACGCACGACGGCGCTTCAGGATGTCGGGACGATCCTGCTCCAGTGCATGTGCGGACTTTTTTTGAACGTCCAGCCGTGCCGGCCAAGCCAGGCGCTTAAGGCGCTGCGACTGATCCGAGCCGATCGCTCGACCGCCAGCCGCTCTACCATCTCGTTCAGCGTGATGTCCTTGCGCTCATCGATCAACCCCACGATGAAGGCTTTATGCGCATCGAGGCTGGACGCGCGTCGACGGCCTTGCGGCCGCGGCGTCCGCTCGCCGATCTTCGCCCGTGCGATCCACCGGATTGCACTCGATATGCCGACGCCGAACCGCGCCGCCGCCTGCCGGGCAGACATGCCCGCGTCCGAAGCCTTCAAGACCCGCGATCGAAGATCGTCGCTCAGTGCTCTTCCCATCATCCACCTCATCAAAGTGGATGTTGAATCACCCGCGAAGCCCGACGTCACATCACAATCGATTCATTGATCGCGGGACGTGCTCTAGAGCAGTTCACCGTTTCACGGAAACGGCGAACTGCTCTAACTCTTTGTTTTGACGCAATTCCGGACGGAAAACCGTCTCACACTTTTCCTGGAATTGCTCTAAGGGTATGCCGATATTCAGGTGATGCCGGCCTGCGAACGGTTTCCTGCGCCTCCGGTGCTCACCTACCCAAACGTACGCTCCGCTCCGGTTGTAGAGCCAAACAAAAAGCGCCGGCCTCGCGGCCAGCGCTTTTTGTTTGGGGCAGGGAAGCCCTTGGTCCTAAATCAGTTGGCCGTGCAGAAATGCTGTTCGCCGTCATTGCCGGTGAACGTGCCGGTGCGGGAGTTGAAGGTGCGGTAGCGGTCCGAGCAATAGTCGTACCAGTCACGCGTCCATGGCTCGGCATAACGATCGGCGTAGACAACCCTCGGCTCCGCATAGTAGCGGCGCACCGGGGCCGGGCGCACCACTACGTCACGATCGTAGTAACCGTCATCGTAGTAGCGGTCAGCGTCGGGCGGCGGCCGGTCATTGGCCAACGCACCACCGATCAGCGCGCCGGCCGCGAGTCCGAGGACGCCGGCGGCAATCGCGTCGCCGTTGCCGTGGTGGCCATGACGGCGCCAATCACCCGCGCTGGCAGCCGGCAAGATCGCGAGCGTGGTGGCGACCAAGGCGGCGGACAGGACGGCGGTCTTGAAAATTCGGTTCATGTCTGTCTCCTTCGTGCCGGCCCGTGCAGTTTCTGGGGATGCGGTCCGGCTTTACCAAAGACTAATATACGACCATGGCTGAACGGGGGCTGAACGGATTTCGACGCG
Source organism: Mesorhizobium calcicola (assembly GCF_042682105.1). Classification (NCBI taxonomy): domain Bacteria; kingdom Pseudomonadati; phylum Pseudomonadota; class Alphaproteobacteria; order Hyphomicrobiales; family Phyllobacteriaceae; genus Mesorhizobium; species Mesorhizobium calcicola. The sequence goes on along the minus strand of NZ_JBHUGY010000017.1, from coordinate 99,198 downwards.
TCGATGTCGAAACAAGCGTCAAAGCCCCCTCAAGGGAGCGGATCTGTCCTGCAGCAGCCGTCGCCTGTCTGAAGGGCTCAGCCGACCGAAAGATTGACGGCCTTCGGACCCTTGCCGCGCTTGTCCGGCTCCGTGTCGAACGACACTTTCTGGCCATCCTCGAGACCGGGAAGACCTGACGCCTGCACGGCTGAAATATGGACGAAAACATCCTTCGCGCCATCGTCGGGCGTGATGAAGCCGAAGCCCTTGGCGTGGTTGAAGAATTTGACGGTGCCGGTCTGCGGCATGGGAAGCTCCTTTGATCCCATAAAGTCCAGTCTCGGGCCGGCAAATGCCCGAATGGAAATTTGTCCTTTATTTTAGCGCTATCGGCAAGAGAAAGTTTTGCGGGCACCAAGTGCGCGTTGGCGGCACGAAAAAGGCGCGACGAAAACCGCCGCGCCTTTCACAAATTCAAATCCCTCTCCAAGCCAGGTCCAGGCATTGGAGCCTCCATCGCGCGTCCGAGAGACGTGCGGCGTGCCGATGGCTCAGCCAGCGCGGAGGTTGACGGCCTTGGGGCCTTTGCCCATGCGATCCGGCTCGACGTCGAAGGTGACCTTCTGGCCGTCGACGAGCGTGCGCAGGCCGGAGGCCTCGATCGCGGAAATATGGACGAACACATCCTTGGCGCCGCCATCGGGAGTGATGAAACCGAAGCCTTTGGTCGCGTTGAAGAATTTAACGGTGCCGGTCTGGGCCATTGGGGAAACTCCTTCACCCGTTCAGTCTGGTGGTCCTGCCCGCCGCCTGGCGCAATGGGCAAGTCCCGGTGGTTGCTTCGGCAGTCATGCATTGGCGCATGGTCAAACCCCCCGCCGAAAACGGGGCCGTCAGAGATTCACAGTATCGGGGAAAGGTCGTCCAAAACGTTCCGCTCTCCGGGTCGCAAATGCCCGAACACGGAATTTATCGCACGGAAACGTGAAGGTTGCAAGATAGCGCCGCGGGCCGCCGCGGGCGCATCCCGACGCATGGATCGACTGACCTGAGCATCGATGCGGCTCGACATAGGCTTGGTTGCCGGCCGGGTCATCGGCCCAGAGCCGGGCCACGAATGGGCCAGATGGTGTGGCCGCCGGGGCGAGACCGGACTGATCGCGGCCTCGGCTCCCGGGTTGTTGCGTGGCGCTGCAAACGGGGGTTGCATTTGATAAGGGATCGATGAAGATCGGGGAATGGCGAGGATCGTCTTTCAGGGACGGGATCGAGGGAGAGATCGACATGAAGTTTCTGGCGGAAATCTTTTCGCGGCAAGGTTTTGCCATCCTTTTCCTGTCGGTAATTCTTGCCGCCTGCACCGTCGTCGTCGATGAGGGACCAGGGCCGCGTGCGCCACGGCCCGAACCGCAATTCTGCAGCAGGCAGTACGAGCCGGTCTGCGCCCGGCGCGGCGGCGACCGCCAGACCTTCGCCAATGCCTGCCTTGCCGACCGGGCCGGCTACCGCATCGTGCGTGACGGCCCTTGCCGCGACGGCGGGGATGGCGAAGAGCAGACGTTCTGCACCCGCGAATATGCTCCCGTGTGCGCGCGCCGCCATGGCGAACTGCGCACCTTCCCCAATGCCTGCGAAGCCCGCGCCGCGGACTATCGCGTCATTGATGGCGGGCCTTGCTAGGAGACCTGGATGCTCTCCATCTTCGGGGAGGCGTCGTAGGACGCGGACAGATAGATAAGGACAGCGCAAAGGAGTTGCGCTGCTCGTCACACCTCCGCCGGATACGCCCCATCGGCTGGGCCGGCGTAAAGCTCGCTGCCGTTGTCATCGGAAATGCGCAGGCGATCGGGGATTTGCGGCATGGCCAGCGTGTGGAATAGCGCGGTGGCGCCCTGGAAGGCGGCGCGCAGGTTCGGCGCCTCCAGCGATACCTTGTCGAACGTGGCTTCGGCGGCGTCGCGCGACCGGTAGAACTCGATGACGAAGTTCAAGCGCGCCTCCGTGTGCCAGGGTGTGTTGCGCGGGCCGTTGCGTCAGTCCGTCGCCTCACGCAGTGGGCGACGGAAGAGGGCGCGCGAGGCGCCCCTGGGCTGTCAGCCCTTCGCCTTTGGCTTCAGGCTGCTCTCGGCCTGCTTGACCGAGGAGCCGAACGGGGAGGCGGGCTTGGCCACGACCTTGTCCTTCTTCGGCTTGCGCGTTTCGCGATTGCTTCGCTGTTGACCCTTGGACATGTCGTGCTCCTGTTGCGTGTTGGCCTGGCTTGCGGTGGCGGTCTCAGACGGCCGGGTTTTCAGCCGGTTCGAGATTGTCTTCCGTGGTGACCCGCTCATGGGTCTCCTGCTCGCTGCGGATGCGGTATTGCGGCGAGCCGTCCTTGACTGGCAGCCTGCTCTTGATCTGGAACAGTTCCGCAGTCTTCTGGACGAGACCGGTGCGGCTCTTCATGCGGACAGTCTGACCGATCGCAAACTGGTGCGCGGGCGTATCGGTGCGCGGGCGCGCATTCTGCTGGAAACGGATCATGCTGCATTCTCCCTGTCGCGCTTCAGCGCTGTTTCGAGTTCGAGGTAATCGATGGCGACAAGCTGGCTGGTGGTCGGGTTTTTCACCGCCCTTGCCGGCAGATGGATGAAGGTGGCGACGCGGCGCCAGGCAAGCCGCGACATGCCCTCGATCACCTCTTCGTCGTGGTCGATGTCGTAGTCGCCGGCCGGCAGCTGTCCTTCCAGCCCGCCGAGCACGAAGGGTGCCGCGAAATGCGCGATGGTGTGGGTGGTGCGATCCGTCATTGTCTTGCCTTGATGCTTCCGCAGCGGCCCTTAAAAGCAAAAAAGCGGGGGCGAGCCCCGCTTTCCTATTTCCGGCAATCGCTGGAAATAAGCCGCTTTCGAGGGCTGCCAGTACATCCGTGGTCAGCGTTCATCGAATTCGGCCGGATCAGATCAGTTGCAAATTGGCGGCCGATTCGCGGCCCTTGGTGTCACGGTCCAATTCGAACTGCAGTTTCTGGCCTTCAGCGAGGCCAGGGAAGCCGGCGCGCTCCAGCGCGCTGACATGGACGAAAACGTCCTTGCCGCCATCGGTCGGCTGAATGAAGCCGAAGCCCTTCTGGCCATTGTAGAACTTTACGGTTCCGGTGTTCATCTGTGTCTTTCGAAGAATGAGACATGGCCGCGGAGCGAATCTGCCGCACGCCCGGTATCGATAATTGGAATGAGATTGGCGGGTCGAGAACCTCTGACGCCGCGATATGCCAATTCTGGCCCAAACGATCCTGCTTACATAGCTCGTCAGGCCCAATTGTTCAAGAAGATTTCTAAAAAACACTCACCCTCTTAAAAAAAATAGATCGCTGTAACCATTTGAAAAATTCTGATATGGATCAAACGCTTTCTAAAAAAATGCTTGGGGTTATGCTGGGGCGGTTTTCCCGGCACTTGTATTTTATTTATTGTCGAAAGGACAAAAGCCATGTTTTCCGTTAGAACCCCGAGAGGCACGACCGTAGCGATCAACCCGATCATCAAGCCCATACACGCCATTGCCGTTGGTCCGACTGGCAAGCCGATGATCGTCAAATCGGCACGGCTGACCATCAGAAGCGATGAGGCGGCAAGGCGAACGATCGCCGATACCGATGGTACCGTGAGGCGGGCCAGGCAGGTTGCCGAGACCAACCGCCTGATCTGATCTTTTCCACGCGACGGAAGGGCGAGACACCAAGCGAAGCCTTGAACCCGCCGTGCCGATGGCCTAGATCGCCACAAGCGGACAAACACGGCAGGTTTCCCATCAACCGAGATCAGAGAAGAGCGGCGGGCGCCAATTCAGGCTCAGGCGGTCAACCGCCGCTGGGGCTCGACCAGCGTGTGCAGCAGGCGCTGCAACTGCATCAGGCGGGGCGCCGGCAAGAGGCCGAGGCGATCTACCGGCAGGTGCTGGCGCAAAAGGCCAATCACGCCGCCGCCGCGCATTTCCTGGGACTGCTGCTGCACCAGACCGGGCGCAGCGCCGAAGGGCTGGGCCTCATCGAACAGTCGGTGCGGTTGCAGCCCGGCAATCCGGATTTTCACAACAATCTCGGCACCGTGCTGCGCGACCTTGGTCGGGTCGCTGCTGCCGTCGACTGCTTCCGCAAGGCGGTGACGCTGCGGCCCGACCAACTGGCGGCGCGCGACAATCTCGGCTCATCCTTGAAGCAGCTCGGCCAGTTCGAAGGCGCTGAAGACATCTATCGCGGCACCGTCGGGCGCAATCCGTTCCATGTTCGCGCGCGCATCGGGCTTGCCGAAACGCTGCAGGAAGCCGGGCGTCTGGATGAGGCGCTGGCCGTCTTCCACGAGGCGCTGACCATCCGGCCGAAGGACGCCGAGCTGCTGCATGGGCTGGGCGTCGGGCTGATGGAGAAGGGCAAGCTTGATGAAGCGGCCGATCTGTTCCGGCAGGCACTGGCGGTCGACCCGGGCATGGCCAGAGCCTGGCTGATGCTGACGCAGGTCAAGCGGCAGAAGGAACGCGACGCAGAATTGATCAGCATGGAGGCTCAGCACGCCAAGGCGCCGCAGGACAGCCTGGCGCGCATGCAGCTGTCCTTCGGCCTCGGCAAGGCCAATGACGATCTGAAGGATTATGGCAGGGCCTTCGACTATTTCGCCGAAGGCAATACGATCCGCCGCAAGGGCATCGAGTACGACGCGGCCAAGACGCGCGCCGAATTCGAGGCGATGAAGGCAACCTTCGATGCCGGCTTCTTCGAAAAGCACCGGCCGAGTTCAATTAGCGACGACACGCCGATCTTCGTCGTCGGCATGCCGCGCTCCGGCACGACACTGGTCGAGCAGATCATCGCCAGCCATCCCCAGGTCTATGGCGCCGGCGAGCTCAGCATCCTGAAGACGGCGGTCGGCAAGCAGTTTCCGTTGACCATGAAGGGCGGCTTCCCGGCAGGGATCGCCGACATGCCCGACAAGGCTTTCGCCGAGGCCGGCGAAGCCTATCTCGACATGCTGCACGCCCGCTATCCCGGCTCCAAGCATGTCACCGACAAGATGCCGGGCAATTTCCTGCTCGTCGGCTTCCTGCATCTGATGCTGCCGAAGGCGAAGATCATCCATTGCGCGCGCGACGCGGCGGCAACGTGCCTGTCGATCTACAAGGTGCATTTCCGCGGCGACAGCCATCGCTACGGCTACGACCTCGGCGAACTCGCCGATTTCCACAATCTCTACACCGACATCATGGCGCATTGGCATACCGTGCTGCCCGGCGTGGTGCATGATGTGCGCTACGAGGATTTCGTCGCCGACCAGGAAGGGCAGACGCGGGCGCTCATCACCCATCTCGGCCTGCCGTGGGACGAGGCGGTGCTGTCGTTCCACGAGACCGACCGGCCGGTGCGCACGGCGTCCGCCGCGCAAGTGCGCCAGCCGATGTATCAGGGCTCGGTCGATCTGTGGAAGCGCTATGGCGATCGGTTGAAGCCGCTGCTGGACAAGTTGGATTAGCGCGCGAGGTCCTCAGCTTCGTCATCCACGGGCGGAGCAGCCACGAAGCGGTGTCGCGAAGACCCGAGGATCCATGCCGTGAACTCGATCACGGATGCAGTGGCGCAGAATTCTTCACCGTTTTCAAAGCGTTAACGTCACGGCATGGATCCTACGGTCTGCGCCGCGTCGCTTCGCTCCTTGCTCCGCCATAGGATGACGAAGCGGTGGGGGCTCAGTTGCTCAAAGCTCGATGAAGGGCCGGAAGCCGCCGGAGATCATGCGCTTCATATCGAAGGGCATGGGCCCCCAGTCGGGTGTCAAACGCGGGTCGGCCATCACCTTGGCCATCACCGTGTCGCGGCTTTGCCTGGATTCATAGACCGCCCAGGCGAAGACGACGATCTCGTCGTCAGTTGCCTGAACGGCACGCGGAAACGAGGTCAGCTCGCCATAGGGCACGTCGTCGCCGATGCATTCGACATAGGCGAGCGCGCCGTGTTCCATCCATATGGGGCCTGCGAGGTTGGCCAGCTTCTTGTAGTCGTCGAGTTTGGCCTTTGGCACGGCAAGCACGAAACCATCGACATAGGACATGGTGAACTCCTTTGCTGAAAACCGAGCGCCGGGTCGGCGGGGATGCGACCCGGCGCGGTGAGCGCGTCAGCCCTGCCATTGGCGGGCGACCCCTGCTCGTTACTTCACCGGGGCGTTCATCGCCCAGGCAACACCAAAGGGGTCACGCAGCTGGCCCCAGCGGTCGCCCCAGAACATCACCTGCAGCGGCACCACTTCCTCGCAGCCGGCCTCGACGGCGCGCTTCCACCAGGTTTCGATGGTGTCGTCCTGGAGATGCAGCTGCATGGTGTAGCCCTGCGGGTTCTGGTGCCGGTGGCCGTGCTCGGGATAGGCGTCGCCCAGCATCAGCGTCGAGCCGTTGATGTAGAGATGGATGTGCATGGTGCGGCCTTTTTCGTCCGGCGGATAGGCAAACACCTGCTCGGCGCCGAAGGCCTTCTTATAGAATTCAGCCGCCTTGAAGGCGCCGTCCACCTGCAGATAGGGGGTCAATCCGCCGAGAACTTTCGGCGCGGGCTGAACGGGGGTCTGGTCAGTCATGTCTTGCTCCTCTTTGCGTTTGGGTTGGCCTTGCAGACCATAGGACGCGTGAGGTGACGGCAATCCTACAGGGCCGCGAAATTTTCGCGGGTAGCCGGTGGTCTGAACGGAAGTCGTGAAATGAACTTGCGTCAGCGGGCTCCAATCAGAGCGCAATCCTCGCAGTTCGTAGGCTAGAACTGGTGGGCCGCGGCTTCCTCAACCCCTGAGACGACAATGATCCTCTACTACCAGACCCATTCGCCCTTCGCGCGCAAGGCGCTCGTCTTCGCTCACGAGGTCGGCATTGCCGATCGGCTCGAGGTCATTCATCACGAGACCAGTCCAACCTTGCACAATGCCAGCGTCTACGCCGAAAATCCGCTCGGCAAAGTACCGGTGCTGTTGCGGCCCGATGCGTCGCCGATCTTCGACTCCGATGTCATCTGCGCCTACTTCGATACACTGCATGGCGGCCGCAAATTGCTGCCGCAAGACGGCGAGGCGCGCTGGCAGGCGTTGCGGCTGCAGTCGGTCGCCCAGGGCCTGGCGCAGACGGGCATTGCGTTGCGCTGGGAGACGGAAAGGAGACCCGAACAGCTGCGTTACAGTGCTCTTGCCGAAGGATATCGTGAAAAGATCGAGGCCAGCTACGATTGGATCGAAAGCGCGCTAGACGATGACGCGCTGTTTCATGTCGGCCATATAGCCCTGGCCACCACGCTGTCCTGGATGGCGTTCCGTCACCTTCCGCCTTTTCGCGCGCGGGCGCGGCTCACGCGCTGGTTCGACGCTTTCGAAAAGCGCGCGTCGATGCAGGCAACGCTGCTTTCGGGCGATACGCATGATTGACCAACGGTCGCCTTTGGCAGCCGGCGTCAATGACGCCGGCTGTTCTGCGCATCGAAGATTTCCGGAAAGCCGATATCCTTGCGCAGCGCGGCTGGCAGCGAAAGCAGGATGCGTTCGCTGCGGTGGCGAGCACGCGCTGCCGCATAGCGGGTTGCGATGCGACCGATGGATGACAGGACTGACATGATGAGTTCTCCTTGGTTGACGCCGGCATCATCGTGTCGGCATCCCAAGGACGAGGCAGGCTGAGGCTATCCGACAACCCGCCGGAATTTTTACGCGGCACCCGATTTTTGGTCGAAGAAGATTTCGTCGCCGGACCTACGCAACCGTGAGTGTCGGGATAGCTGAAACATCAACTTCACGCTCTGCATGCCAGGCATCGAAAGCCGCCTGCATCCGCAGCCAGATCGCGGCGCCGTCGCCGAACAGCTTCCCAAGGCGGGCGGCCACAGCCGGCGAAACCGGTTTCTTTTCGCGGATGATGTCATAGAGCTGCTGCCGGGAGATCCCGAGCAGATTTGCAATTTCCACCTTGGTCTTTCCAGTTGCCGGGATAATGTCCTCAAGCAGCGCTCCCGGGTGGGAGGGACAACGCTCAATCGGACGCGTCGGCTCGTGCACGGTCATAAGTCGAACTTCTCCAATCTGGCCGCCTCAGTGATATTGCTCGAAATCGACGCGGGCGGCGTCCTTGCCGTCGAATTCAAACGTGATGCACCACGGGCCGTTGATGTGGACCGTGTAGCGGATGGGGTCGAAGCGTTTCAGCTGGTGGAAGTCGAAGCCGGGGAGGTTCATCTCCTCCGGCTTTTCCGAAGCTTCCAGGCGGTCAAGCCGGACAAGAATGCGCTTGTGCATCTTGGCGTCGATCTTGCCGGTTTTTCCGGTTTGAAAGAGGTCCGACAGCGCCTTGTTCTTGAAGGACTTGATCATGACGCATGTAAACAGATTGCTTACATAAATCAAGAGCTCTGTAAGCGAATAATTTACAGACCCTGTTGCTATTTCACGGTACATCGAGTCCGGAGTTCCGCCGACCGCCGTCTCAGCCGCCCGCGTCGGCCACCAAGCGGAAGAAGTCCTCGGGATCATCGACCTCCGTCAGCCGCCGCTTGTCGATCAGCCAGAAGCGGTTGCCGATGGCGCGGATGAAGGAGCGGTCGTGCGAGGCGAGCACGCAGCTTGCCTGATGCGCCAGCAGCTCGGTTTCCAGCGCTTCCTGGCCGTCGATGTCGAGATGGTTGGTCGGCTCGTCGAGCAGATAGAAATTGGGATTGGCGAGCCGGAGCGCCAGCATCATCAGCCGCGCCTTCTGGCCGCCGGACAGCACGCCGATCCGGCGCTCCTGCATGTCGATGCCGACGCCGGCACCGGCGAGCAGCGAGCGGGCGCGCTGCTCGCCGACATCGTAGCGGCGCGAGACCATCGCCAGCGGCGTGTCGTCGCCGCTGATGCCCGACAGCGCCTGGTCGCTGTAGCCGAGCACCGTCGATGGCGTCACCTTCACGTTCCGCACCGTTTCAGGCTCGAGGATGGCGTTGCGGATCAGGGTGACGAAGCGCGACTTGCCGAAGCCGTTGCGGCCGAGCAGGACGATGCGATCGCCCTGGCAGATGTGGCGTTTGCCGGTCCTGAACAGCAGCGTTCCATCAGGGGTTTCCACCGCCGCGTCGTCGAGCGTGATCAGCACCTTGGCGTGGGTGCCGCGATTGGCGAGCCTGATCGCGCCGGCCGATTTCTCGCGATGGGCCGGGTTCGCCGCCTCTTCCAGACGCTCGGCCCGCTGGTTGAGCTGCTTGGTCTTGACCGTCAACAGGTCGCTGCCCGAATTGATGCCGATGTTGTTGAGCTTGGCGGCCTGCCGGCGCAATTGCTGCGCCACCTTCATGTCGCGCTGGAATTTTCGCTCGGTCGAGGCGTCGACCTCGTCCAGCGCCTGTCTTGCGCGGGAGTAGGGCAGGGCGAACACCGGCGACTGTTCCGGGCGCAGGAACAGGGTCCGGTTGGTCGTGGCGTCGAGGAAGGCACGGTCGTGACTGGCGATCACCACCGGCACCTCGCGCGGCAGCGTGTTCAGCCAGGCCTCGAGCTGGCTGATGCGGGCCAGATCGAGATGGTTGGTGGGCTCGTCCAGCAACAGCACATCCGGATCGGTGACCCAGACGCGGGCGATCAGCGCCAGCCTCTGCCAGCCGCCGCTCAGCGCTTGCATCTGCCGTTCGCGCATCGCCTCCGGCACGTCGAGCGAATCCAGGACGACGTCGACCCGCCACAGCTCGCTTTCGGCCTGCTCGAGCGGCAAGGCATCGGCCACCACCTGATGGAAGCTGCGGCCGAGAAGGGCAGGTGCAACGGACTGTTCGACATGGCCGAGGCGCAGGCCGCGCGTGCGGGTGATGTCGCCAAAGGTCGGTTCCATCTCGCCGGTCAGGCATCTGAGCAAGGTCGACTTGCCGCGGCCGTTGGCGGCAACGATGCCGAGCCGGTCGCCGCTGCCGATGGTGAGGTCGAGATTGGCAAAGAGCGGCGCACTCATGGTGACGCCGAGGGATTTGAGGCTGATCAGGGCCATTGTGATTTCTCTGGTCTTGCCGGAATCAAGTCCGGTTCCATGCACTTTGACGGTGCGCGTGCTGGCCATCAGGCTCGGCGTTGCGGCACCACGAAGGGCAGACCAAAAAATCGAAGCGGGAAAAACCCGGACCGTCCCTGGTCAGCCCTGCAAGCAAGCTCGCAGGGCAGAAATCGGGCCACGCTGACGATGGTGACGAAAAAACGTAAACATTTGAGCCCTCCTTTCGAGACGTTCGAGTGTGGGGAGCGATTACACCAAAGGCGGGGATGGTGGCAAGAGGAGGTGTTCGACGCGTGTGGTCGGGGCAGAAAATCGAGGATCAAACAACCCGCAAGTCACCGCCACTCACGTTGTATTCTTTGTTCAGGTCGAGCAGGATGTGGCCGAAGACTATCTTTCCGTTCAAATCGACAACAATAACCAAAAGAGCGTTGAAACGACCGGTGCCAATCAGCACTTGGTCAAATCGGTTCTGCGCGTCTCGGTAGACATGGCGAACGTCGTTTAAATACGGCACGCCGACTTCGTCCAGATTCAGCGCGTCGACATACGGCCATATGTCGACTGCAGCATCGGCCGTGGCCGTGACATCCGTCATTGGCTCAATGAAGCAAGCCTTGAACTCTTCTTCATCGAGTTTGCGAACGACGACCATTGCGCATTCTAAGCGCTGGTGCTGGAGGTCTGCAACGGACGTCTGTAGGTAGCTGCGCGCCGATCAGCCTTCTCCGCAAGGGGAGAAGGAAAGGGGCGCCCTACCGTCCAGGCCTGCCTGTCTTGCCCGGCCGCCTCTTTTCGCGGCGGGCGTCGCCGGGGTTCTCGTAGGAGCCGATGCCGGCGCGCTCGCGCTTGACCGGCTTGTCGCCCTCGATCGGTGTTTCGGTCCGCCGCACGGTCATCTCGTCGAGCGAGTTCTTCTTGAACAGCGGCTTGTTGGCGTCGCCCGGAATGCCGAAGTCCGAGCCGTGCGCTTGCTCGGCCGACTGCTTCTTGAACAGCGACCGCGGCACGGCGCCAGCTGGCGTCGGCATGTCGGTGCCTGGACCCATGGCGTCGAGCGACGGCTTGGAAAACAGCGGCTTCTTCACCGGCACGGCGCCGCCGGCTCCCATCGCGTCGAGTGCCGGCTTGCGGAAGAGGTTGGGCCGGGCAGCCCTGGCCGCCTCTTCGGCGGCACGTGCTTCGTCGAGCTTGCGGAAGCGCTCCTGTTCCTCGGTCGTACGATGTTTGGCCACGCCCTTGTTGTGCTTGCCCTTTTCGCGGCCCGAGGCGGGGCTTTGGCCTTCCATCTCGCGCGCCAGCGGGTCTTCGGAGATCGACAGTTCCATCTCGCGCAGCCTTTTTATCTCGTCGCGGATGCGGGCTGCCTTCTCGAAATCGAGATTGGCGGCGGCGTCGCGCATCTGCTTGTCCAAGGCGTCGAGATGGGCCTTGAGATTGTTGCCCATCATCGCACCGGCGCTGTCGGTGAACTGCGAGATGTCGGCGCGAACATGGTCCTTCTCGTAGACCGAATCCAGGATGTCGGAGATGCGCGACTTGACCGATTCCGGGGTGATGCCGTTGGCCTCGTTCCACTCCACCTGCTTCTCGCGGCGGCGGCTGGTCTCGGCCATCGCCCGCTCCATCGAGCCGGTGACCTGGTCGGCGTAGAGGATGACCTTGCCGTCGACGTTGCGGGCGGCGCGGCCGATGGTCTGGATCAGCGAGGTTTCCGAGCGCAGGAAACCTTCCTTGTCGGCATCGAGAATGGCGACGAAGCCGCATTCGGGAATGTCGAGCCCCTCGCGCAAAAGGTTGATGCCGACCAGCACGTCGAAGGCGCCGAGCCGCAGGTCGCGCAGGATCTCGATGCGCTCCAGCGTGTCGATGTCGGAGTGCATGTAGCGGACGCGCACACCCTGTTCGTGCAGATACTCGGTCAGGTCCTCGGCCATGCGCTTTGTCAAAACCGTGACCAGCGTGCGGTAGCCGGCCTTGGTGGTGTCGCGGATCTCGCCGACGACATCGTCGACCTGGCTCTTGGCCGGGCGCACCTCGACCGGCGGATCGATCAGGCCGGTCGGGCGGATGACCTGTTCGGCAAAGACGCCGCCGGCCTGTTCCATCTCCCAGCCGCCGGGTGTCGCCGAGACGGCAACGGAAAGCGGCCGCATGGCGTCCCATTCCTCGAAGCGCAGCGGCCGGTTGTCCATGCAGGACGGCAGACGGAAACCATACTCCGCCAGCGTCGCCTTGCGGCGAAAATCGCCACGATACATGCCGCCGATCTGCGGTACGGTGACGTGGCTTTCGTCGATAAAGACCAGCGCGTTGTCGGGAATGTACTCGAACAGGGTCGGTGGCGGATCACCCGGCTGGCGGCCGGTGAGATAGCGCGAATAATTCTCGATGCCGGCGCAGGAGCCGGTGGCTTCGAGCATCTCTAGGTCGAAGCGGCAGCGCTGTTCAAGCCGCTGTGCCTCCAGCAGGCGGCCGGCGCGCTCGAGTTCCACCAGCCGGTGCTTGAGTTCTTCCTTGATCGACTTGATTGCCTGGTTGAGGGTCGGGCGCGGCGTCACATAGTGCGAGTTGGCGTAGATCTTGACGCTCTTCAACTCGCCGGTCTTCTGGCCGGTCAGCGGGTCGAACTCGGTGATCTGCTCGATCTCGTCGCCGAACATCGAGATGCGCCAGGCGCGGTCTTCCAGGTGGGCGGGGAAGATCTCGATCGTGTCGCCACGCACCCGGAACGAGCCGCGGACGAAATTGATGTCCTGGCGCTTGTATTGCTGGGCGACGAGATCGGCGAGCAGCGCGCGCTGGTCGAGCCGGTCGCCGATCTGCATCTGGAAGGTCATCGCCGTATAGGTCTCGACTGAGCCGATACCGTAGATGCAGGACACCGAGGCGACGATGATGACGTCGTCGCGTTCGAGCAGCGAGCGCGTCGCCGAATGGCGCATGCGGTCGATCTGTTCGTTGATCGAGGATTCCTTCTCGATGAAGGTGTCGGTGCGCGGGACGTAGGCCTCCGGCTGGTAGTAGTCGTAATAGGAGACGAAATACTCCACCGCGTTGTCAGGAAAGAATTTCTTGAACTCGGAGTAGAGCTGCGCGGCCAGCGTCTTGTTCGGCGCCAGGATCAGAGCCGGGCGCTGCGTCTGCTCGATCACCTTGGCCATGGTGAAGGTCTTTCCGGAGCCGGTGACACCGAGCAGCACCTGGGTGCGGTCGTTGTTGTCGACGCCTTCGACCAGGTCCTTGATCGCCGTCGGCTGGTCGCCAGCCGGCTCGAAGTCGGACACCATCTTGATGGCGATGCCGCCTTCGGATTTTTCCGGGCGGGCAGGACGGTGCGGTGTCCACAGCACGCCGTCCTTGTGCAGCGGATTGCCGGATTCGATCAGCGCCGACAGCGCGGCCACCGTCGCGGTGACGCTGCCGGCGGCCATCGTCTCGGCGTCTTCCAGCGAGATGTCGAGCCCGGCGACCGGATTGAGGCCGGCTGCGGTGCGCTCCCTGGCTGTCGCCGCGCCACCCATCGAGGTGCCGCGCACGGTGCGGCCGGGGGAGGTCGAGCGCTCGGGAATCTTTTTCGCCGCCTTCGGCGATTTGCCGCCATCGCCCTTGCCGGCAAGGCGGCCTTCCTTTTCGGCCTCCTGCTCGATCTGCTCGGCCCAATCGGCGATCGAACCGGTCAGCGGCGTGCCCGACAGTTCGGCCTGCGGCATCTCGGCGAAGCCGCCCTTGTGCAGCGGTTCCGAGGCGTCGAGGAAATCGGTCAGCGGGCTGCGCCGCTTCGGCGCGGCGCGGTCGTCATTCGCCGTCGGCGGCGTTTTTTCATCGGGGGATTTGGCCATGCCGCGAATATGGGATTTCCTGGCCAAAATGGAAAGAGTGGGATGAAGCGAGGCGCTTCGCCGGATGCGGCTCCTGACAGAAGGCTGTCAGGAGATCCGGCATGGCGGTGCGGCTCAGGCGAGATCGGCTTCGGGAACCCCAACGACGAAGTAGCCAATAGGCGTCTCCGTGAGTTCGTCGACCCCGAGCCATTTCGCCGTCTCCCGCGCCCGTCCGGCTCCGACAGCGCAAGGGCTTAGTCCCAGGGCCGTCGCGAGCAAATAGAGCGTTTGGTAGAGACAGCCCACATCCTGATAGGCAAGGGTCAGGCCGAAGCGTCCATACTTCCAGAACAGCCGTTCCAGGACGGCGGCAATCACGAGCACAAGCTGCGGCTCGCCTTTCCGGGTTTGCCCCATCGCATCGTTGAGCCACGCGTTGAGCGCGGCCCCGCCCTTGTCATGCGCCCGAATGTGGATCATGCGGTGCTCGCGTGCCTCGTAGTGATAAAGGCCGGGTACGACATGCTCGATGCGGTTCGCCATGACGTACAATTCAAGTTCGGAGCGCGCGCCGGCGGCAGCGTAAGGCCGATAGACAATCTCCCCAAGATTCGAGTCCGTCTGGATGGCGACCACGCGAGCCGCATGCTCCAGCAGAACGCCAACGTCCGCGAGGGACAGCGGCCTTGCTCCATATCGCCGGAGACTGCGCCGCCGCGACAGCGCCTCGGCAAGCGTCATTGCCGGCAACGCGCCTCGCGGAAGTTCGATGCGCCGGCCCTCGAACGCCGGCCGGAACGGCGGCGGCGGCGGTTTTGTCCGGGGTGCGACCCCGCCGATCGACTGGATTTGCAGCACGTCGAGGTCAAAGGGGTGCCAACCGCATGCCGTTGCGCGGTTCTCGCCCGGCGATGTTTCGAGCACACCAAGCTGAACGAGCGTGTCAAGCGAATCCACCGAAATATCGATGCCCTCCTGGCGAAGTTCTTCCCGGGCTGCCCATTCTCCGAGCCTTGCCAGCAATCCGACGAGGACAGGGTCAATGGGGCGCCGCTCACCCGTCGAGCCAATCGCAAGCACTGCTTGCTGTCCGATCCATTCGAGGGCCAGCAATGGCGATCGCCGATACCGCGGCTGCGTATCCATGGCATCAGCACATCGGATGGACGTCGCGATTGAGCGCGCCCGTGCGGAATCGCTCCAGCCTGGGATTGGCAGCGCGCTCGCGCCCATATCCACAATGGAGTGGCTGCGCCCCCTCGGCCAGCGCCCGCACCACGTGCAGGCCGCTCGTTGCCACATCAGGCGCCGTCACGTCGGCAAGTGCGACGCGGATGCCCCGCCCACGCAGCGCGGCAGCACAGTCGACAAGCGTCACTTCGTTGCCTTCGTCAGGCATGTCGGCGAGGCAAACAGGCGGTGGTGCGCCGACATCGAGGAACCCCAGCGCGGCCGCACGATGCCGCGGCACGTAGTACAGCGCGTGATCAAGGAAGGACGTTACCTGTGCCGGTTCGTCCGGTATCCGCTGTGAGCCAGACTGCATTGTCTCGCGGATATAAGGCCCTGAAAATCCCTGCTCCAAAGCCGCCGCACGGAGCGCGCGCCTGACGGATTGGTGCGCACCAAGCGCGACGGTTACGCCCGGCCACTCCTGGCCATCGCCGAACGCAAGCGAGAGCACGACCGGGATGCCCGAGCCGACATCGAGCAGATGGAACCGGACCTCGGCGCCGAGTGCCTCCAGGCCACGAACGACCTCGCTGGTATCCGGATCGCATTCGTTGCCGAGGACGAGGCGGGCCGCTGGCAGGCGACACAGCCATGTCACCATGAATGCATCGCGTTCCACCAGCTCGAACAGGGCGCGACGACCGGCATCCTCGAAATCCCGCCCGGCCGCCAGGCCGCTGGACGTCACCTGAGCGAAGCGGTCATCGATTTCGCTGTAGAAGGCGAGCCGGGCAGGGGCCCAAACGTGTTCCCCCGTATCGGCCCAGCGCGCTGCAATCCACTGATGCGGGCGCTCCGGGGCGAACCGGACAAATGGAAACCCGACGCTGTCGTACTGCTGGTCCTCGTACAACGCCATGCGGCGAGGATCGAGGCGCTCTCCCACAAGCCCGTCGATGTGGGCCACCGTCACGATGTCGTCTCGGACACGGGTGGCGGAATATCGTTCAAGCCCTTCTGCGAGAGCGCCGACCAGCGCCTCGCCGCGTGTCATCCCCTTGCCTCCGATCGCCTCCAGGGGGCCGTCGTAGGGGCGGCTAAAGCCGGTCGTGGCCTTTGCGTCCGAATAAGCGGCAAGCGTGCCGTGCGCCGTGTATGGAAGCGATCCCCTGGCGACCGTCCTCTCCCTGGCGCGCAGGGCGGGGAGGATGCCGGTCCTCGAATCGACCCAGCCCTGAGCCAGATCCCGTGCCTGTCCACCGTTTTCGGCCGAGGCCAGTCCGTCCCAGTCGACAGATGGCACGTTTGCATGGGCAGCGCCGCCACACAGCTCGCACCATGGCAGCGGCACGACCTGATGCCGCGTGGTCGAGAGGGTGAGCAGGTTCTGGACGACCAGCTGTCGGCTCAGCTCATCGCGCCGGGAGAAACCCAGGAGCTGAATTGCCCAGAGCGCCGCGGCATGGCCAATCAGACCGTTCATCGGCGCCAGCGCGGCGCGCTGACCATCGAATCCGGACCCAATCTGGGCCCGGCGATGGATGCGATGCACTGTCCATGGCTCCGGCACGTTCGCCAGCAGCCGATGCCGGCAGCAATCCCAGCAAGGCGGCCGACCATCAACCACGGCTGGACCCAGAACCGCCTCCGAGCCCTGCAGCGATGCAAACAGCGCCGTCAGCTTCCGTGCGGCGATAAAACGGGCAAGCTCGCGCTGGCGGGCAATCGCGAACGGCGAGAGGCCGCCCAGGACGAGATCCCATCCGTCGCCCGCCAATTCGGCGCCCGCCGAAACCTTGCACGAGGGCGCTGCAGCCGCCAGACGTCTGGACAATTCGCGTTGCGGTGCGTTGGCCTCGTCGTCGAGGAAGTGAATGCCGCCGATACCGGATGTCGCCAATTCGGTCACCGCGTTGGTGACCCAGGGCTCGGATCCAACGACGAGCACGCGCGCACGCCGCAGCTTGCCTTCGGCGCCAGCCTCGTCGCAGAAGGCAAGGAATCGCCTCTGTTGCGCGCATGGCCCATTGTCCTGCCCCAATGGCTCGACAATGCCGTGGCGTTCAAGCAAGCCGAGCAAGCCTTGCAGGTTGGAGGCATTGCCGGCGCCGATCGCCTCTTCGGCGTCGCGCCATTCGGCCACGCCGTCGAGAAAAGGCAGGATGCTCTCGACGAAGCGGCTTGCGTCCTTTCCGGGCAAGAGCAGGTCGCCGAAGGTCGAATGCAGGATCGCACCGTCGCTCGTGCATTCTATGCAGGCCGAAGGAACCAGCTTGTAGCGATCCGGACGTGTCGGCATGAGTCAGCTGGCCATCGCCGCCGGCTCGCTCCTGATCGACGACACGTAGGCGAGCAGCAATCGGTCGGGCATGTTGTCGAGGGCACTGGGACATGGACGCCAACCCTCGAGCCAGCCTTTCGGGCACGCACCTCCACACACAGGCAGCATCCGGCAAGTCGAGCACGGATATTTGCCCGCAGCGACATGGGTGTTGAAATCGCCAAGCTTCTGGCGGGCCGACCGGTTTTCGCCCTCGGTGACATCGCCGGTTTGCAAACTGTCGTCCTGATGGGTCGGGACGTATGGTGCCTCGGTGCAGTTGAACAGCCCTCCAGATGCATCGACCAGCATGCCGTCATGCTGCACCGCAAGGCAGACAATAGGCTTCCTTGGCGGGATGAGCCCAACGTCAAAACCGTTCAGCATCATTTCGGCGAACCACTCTATCTCGTGGCTGGCAAACTCTTCCCGTGGCAGCGACGCCTTGTCGGCATCATTTCCCCATGAGTGGATGGGTGCAACGTAGTAGCCGATCCGGTGCTGCACGCCGGCATCAGCCAGCATGCGGATGAGCGGTGACACCGCTTGCCAGTTCGAAGCATCGACATTGGTCCGCAGTTTGATCTCGACGTCGAGGTCATCCCGGCTTGCCAGCGCGACGAGGTTTTGGAAAATGCGATCGAAGGTCGGCCGTCCGTTCTTCATGGAGCGGCGTTCGTTGTGGAGGGCGGCTACACCGTCAAGTGTCAGATCGATGTTGCTGACGGAGTATTCCTTGACGAGTTCGGTCGCCCGATCAGAGGTCAGCGCCAGGCCGTTGGTTATGATGCGGCTTGTGTACTTGCAGCCATACTGTTCCGCCAGCCGGCGAATCCTGGGTGTAAAGGCACGTATGACCTTCATGCCAAGCAGAGGCTCGGCTCCAAACCAGCACAGCTGTACAGCGCGGTACGAACCGGCGCGAAGCTTGTTCTCGGCGATGGCAAGGAAAGCGGTCTGATGGTGCTCGGCAAGCCAGCGATTGGTATGCTCCTGACCACAATAGGGGCATCCAAGCTGGCAGGCGGCCGTGGGACATACCACAAGCGACAGAACCGGGTTGCGGTCGATCGCGGCGTTGTTCTGGTTTACAATGCTCGCGAGCTCGTTCTCGCCGGCGGCGACCAGCAGCTTGATCCCTGCGAGATCCTCAACGATGGTCGAGTCGATTTCCGAAATGCGGCCGGCTCCGATCTGTTGCCATAGATTGTCGTCAAGAACGCGAACTTCAGCGGTGCGCGTGGCGAATACCACGCGCCTCGCTGCCTGAGCCCGCTCATCCACGAAGCGCGGGCTGACAACATGATAGTGGGAGAGTTCGAGGCTCTCGGGCATCGAACTCAGCGCTCCGGTTGGCTAATCTGGTCAGCTAGCGCTCCGCAAGTGCATGCTGTGTTGCAACTGGTGTTGTTGTCTTCCAGCGCACGTCCCACCCGCAACAATTTGTCGGCTGGCGACCTCAGATGCGCAACCGCATCGTCGAGGCGTATCTTTGCTTCAATCAGTATCGACGCAAGCTGCTGGGCGTCTACCTGGGCTTTCTGGTCAGCCATCTCAATCTCCGATCCGAACCAAGTGATGCACCTTGTCGTAACTATTGAATTGCGACGCAATTTCCGCCGCCGCCGCCACCCCCTCCACCACCGCAAGAACACGCCGTATTGCAGCCGGTGTTGTTGTCGTCGAGTGCGGCTTTTCTTTTGAGGATACTGTCAATAGGCACGCCTGCGGCTTTCAATTGAGATACTGCATTATCTAGACGAACGCTCGCCTCACGCAAAACTTCAGCAAGAGCTTTCGCCTCAACCTGTCTCTTGTCGTTGGTAGCCAATTTGAGCCTCCTATCATCTTCAAATACTCTATAGGTATGCTCTTATTTTCCAAACTCGTCAATATATCTTCGTTTACAATTGTAATCAACTTCCATAAATATCTTCATTTACAAAGACATGAGGCTCAAGTTGTGACAAATTTACTGAAATGCATTCCAACTCATAATTTAGAAAGTAAATAGTAAATCTTTATGGTTTCGAGTATAAATACTTGTTTCTCAAGGAGATTGCCCGCTTGCTGCATGAAGCGCGCGACGCTGGCTCGTATGCCCGGCACAATGCGCCCGGCCGATCGCGGAACGCGAATGCAGTCGTGAAATTGCTCTGTCAGCGGCTCTGGGGCGAGGCTTCCGGCGGCGCCGAGCGCTCTTTGCGCAAGGGCACGGCGATCACCTCGAACAGAGGACGTTTGCGGTTCGGAAGGCTGCCTGAAGACGGCGCGGCAGGCACCGCGCGGTGCCTGCCCGTTGGAGGTCAGGCACCCCTGGCGGCCGATGCCACACGCGTCGGCGATCCATTCAGGCGCGGCACCACGACGAGGCGGGCGACCTTGCCCCTCTTGAAGGCGGCAAGGAAGCGGGCATAGTCGCGGAAGACGACGCAGCCATTGGACTCGGCGCGGCCGCCGCGCAGCATGTAGGTGTGGGCAAGCAGGCCGTTGCGGTTATACTTATTGCCGCCGTTCACCGGCGTCAGGCGCAAGGCCTCGACGCCATGGAAGCGCGATTCGCGCAGCGACAGATTGTAGGTGTTGGGTGGTGTCGGGCCGCGATCCTTCTGGTCGACATAGCGCGGCTGATCGACCATGGCGCCGAGGCCCGAATGCGCCTCGAGCCGCTGGCCATCCGGCATGTAGACGGTCTTGGCGCTGATGTCGTAGATGGCGACGCCATTGCCGGCTCCGCTCCTGGAGCCCGGCGAGTTGAACAGGTTCCTGAACGCCTGGCCGAGGCCGCCCGAAGGCGTGTCCGGCTTGGCATAGGCCAGCACGTCGCCGCCATCCGCTGGCCGGCCTCGCCGGGCCGGCTTTGCCGGCTGGGCCTGCTGGATCGTCTCACGGGCCGGCTTCGGCTGCTGGGCGGGTCTGGGCTGCTGCTGGACGGGCTTTGTCGACTGCTGCACGACCTTGGGCGGCTGCGGCGCATCGAATTGCGGGCGCTGGGTCGGAAGCGGCACGTCGTCGGTCAGCGCGTCGGGCAGCGAGGCGGCATCGCCGGGCTGCTCCTGCTGGATTTCGACAGGCGAGACCGCGATATCGGCCGACGATTCCTCGATCGGCAGCGGCGAGGCGAACGCCACGTCGTCGACCGGCAGCGACTGGACGAGGGCAAGCGCCAACTGTGCGTTGTCTGGCGCCTCCGCGTCCGACTGGGCAAAGCCCATCGGCTGTGGCGCGGTCTGCACGACGGAGCCGGTATCCATCCGGGCGAAGCGTTCCGCCGCAGGAGCCGGCATGTCATCCGACAGGCTGGCCATGACCGTGACGGATGGCACCAGGGACGCTTCAGTAATTTGCGGCGCAACAGCAGAAATGACAGGGTGCGCGGATGCATTGACCGCGCCGGCAGGTTTTCCGGCGCCGGCAAAGGCAGCGGCGAGCCTCGTCGGCGACAGCGACGCTTCCATGCGTTCGAAACGCTCTTGCGATTTCGATTTTACGACCATCGGTACCGGCTTTGCCTGCGCCACGAGGCGAGCGGATTTCTCCGTCTGGGGGCTCACCCCGGCCAGCTTGAAGCAGCCGGCGCCGCATTGCACGGCATGGTCGCGCAGCGCCCGCGCGCCGCCATGGGCATTGGCCAGCACGAACGGCGCCGAAGATGTCAGGAAACGCTGCTTCAGCGGATCGGCCAGGGCAAGCGATCCCGGTATCGAAAGCGTCTGCGGCAGGCCGCCTGATGTCGCCGACAGCGAGGCGCCGACGGAGCTCAGGCCAGCCATGGTGCCGACCAGCCACAGGCCGACGGCAGCGCCGACGCTGGGCACGGCGACCCAGCGGATGATCCGTTCAGGGTTGAAGGAAGAGGAACGTGGCGCGTCGCAGGCGGTCTCGCCGTCCCAACGCTGGTCCCCGACAGTTTTTTTACTCAAGAACGCCATGCAACCAATCTTGCTCCAATCGGCTCCCACGTCCGCGGCTGTGATAGCCGCGACGACCATTCTGTGAGTGATCCCAGGTGGTCCCCGACGCGTTTGCCGCGCCTGTCGTTAGTTGCCGATTGCTTCAAAATATGGACAAAGTTGGTTAACCAATCCCTCTCAAAACCAACCGAGAGACGTGGACTTTTTGCCCTAGAAGGCTTGTCCACGACCATGAACGCGGTATTGCAGCCCTTCCAATGCCGTTTTGCTGCCTGTTTTTTCCGTGCGAGTCAAGCAAAACAGCCGTTGCTAGGCCGTAGACTCATAAGCGCGAAGCCACAGTCGCATTGAGGCGAGCTGGATCATGGCGAGGAAGTTAGCTGCCAGTTTGTCGTACCGTGTAGCGACACGGCGGAAATGCTTCAGCTTGGAGAAGAAGCGTTCGATCAGGTTGCGCTCGCGATAGAGGCGCTTGCTGAAGCACGGCTTCCAGCGCCGGTTGCTCTTCGGTGGGATGTTGGGCGTGGCACCGTGCTGCTGGATCAACTCCCGGATACGGTCGGCATCGTAGGCCTTGTCGGCCAGGACGATAATGCGCGGGCCGAGATGGTCGAGCAATCGATCGGCGATCTGCCCATCGTGCGTTTGTCCCGCCGTCAGGCCGAGCCGGATCGGGAGTCCTTGCGCGTCGACGACGACGTGGATTTTGGTCGTGAGGCCACCTCGGCTGCGACCGAGACAATTATCTGCGCCCCCCTTTTTGCCGTCGCAGCCTGCTGGTGCGCCCGAATGGAAGTGCTGTCGATCATCTGGATTTCACCATGATGGGCTCGGCTGATGGCGTCCATCAGCCGAGCCCACACGCCTGCTTTTCGCCAACGCGAGAAGCGGTTGTAGCAGGTGGTGCGTGGCCCATAGCGCTCGGGCAGGTCGCGCCATGGCGCACCGGAGCGCAGCACCCAGAAGATTCCGTTTAACACGCGTCGGTCATCGACGCGCGGCACGCCTCTAGGTTTGTTGGGTAACAGCGGTTCGATCACGCGCCACTCGAAGTCGGTCAGGTCATATCGGCTCATGTAGAGCCTGAATCACAATCCCGCGCGATATGGAAGCGAGTTGGCAAACCCATCAAAATCAGACGTTCCGCGCCACAGCCTAATCGTAGTAGCCCGGTCCGAATGTTATCGCGGACATCACAGGTTGATCGGCTTCGCCCGTCGAGGACCAGACGCCTATACCAAGCTGCGTTGAGGTTGCGCCATCCGGCCCCAAGCGTAACTTCGGGTCGAGAGATTGGAGAATCTGTGTCGCTTCGCCCATCGATACCGAGATAAGAGCCAATCCGTTCAACGTCGGGTTGCTTGGGCTTGCAAACTCCAAGGCCTCCAGGCGCTCGTCAGAATCATAGTAGGCAAAAACGCCTGCATCCGCCCAATAATCTGTCGGATTGCCTTCGGGTGTACGCTTAAACGGCTGGTGCTTATCACCGAAAAATGTCCGAACGCTTCCTTTGGTTGATCCAATCGGAAGACCTCTCAATCCGCCGCCGGGTTCTAATGCGAGTTCAGTCATTCCTCGACAATATGTGCGATCGGTCAAACGACGCAATGATCGCTTTTCACCCATCTCCCTCATTCCCATTTATGGGTTCACGACCTAATTTATCCAAAATGCCGTTCAGCGGGTCATGCGACAACGGCCCGCGCCATTGAGTGTTGCTGAATAAGCCTCCGGCACCGGCAAAACTGTTGCCCGCTTGCCACAAATTCATCGCCCGGACGGTCGCCCCTCGACGGCCATTGATACACGTCGTCAAGGCTAAGGTGCCGGTGCCCTATGACCGGAATGCCGAAGTGCCGAAGTGCCGCTGAACGACAAGAAGGCGTTCATCGAGTGGATGGTGGCCAATCGCGGCGAGGACCCGAAGTTGCTGGCCGAGCGCTTCGATCGCTTCCAGATCATGGTCTACAACAAGGATGTGCTGGATGACCGCAACAAGCGCGCCTTCCTGTTGACGCCGCGCGAAGAGTTCGTCCTGCCGCAGAATCTGGGTCGCGCCTATGATCACGCTTTCCTCGACACCGGCTATGGCGTGACCATTTCCGGTCCGCATCTGGTCGGCCGCATGACGACGGCCATCGATGTCAAGCTCGGCGAATCCGTACTCGAGATCGGCACCGGCTCCGGCTACCAGTCGGCCTATCTGGCCAATCTGACCGACAAGGTGCACACGATCGAGATCATCAATCCGCTGGCGCAGCGCACCCGCCGCACCCTTGCTTGCCTCGGACGCCGCCCACGACAGCTTCGTCACGCGTGCTTTCGTCGGCAATCCCCTACAATGGTTGCTCGGCCGACTACACGGATTTGCGCGTTAATTGAACCACAGCGCAAAGGTCAGGAATCCACTGCCGCCGAACTGGCGCTGGATCTGGTCGAAATCGTCACTGGTCAGGATAGTGCCGCTTTCGAGATAGGGCGCGATGGCAGGGCCGGTGATCGACAGCACCAGGTCGAAGGGTTTTGGCTCGTCGAAGAAGCGCTTCATGTTGATGCCCTTGCCGGTGATGCGGAAATGCGGCAGCAGCAAGCGGCCTTCCAAAAGATCCTCGGCCATGGTCAAGGTGGCGAGCCAGGCCTGGACCTGTTCCTCGCCGACTTCGAGGCCAGTGAGTGGATTCTCACCCTTCTGCTGCGGTCCCGGCAGCCATTCGCGATCATTGTCGGTCTCGGCGCGGATCGCCTTCCAGTCCTCGCGCGACAGCCGGATCATCTCCAACAGATGGCGACGCGCCGCCTGCCGGCGTTCCGGTTCGGCCACCGGCCAGTTGACGAGATGCACCAGCGAGATGAAATCGGCGATGCGCCATTCCGACGAGAAGATGCTGCTGCCCATGTCACTGCTCGGCGGCACGAGAATGTCCTGCAACGGCAGTTTGGCGCGCGGGAACAGCATGTGGAAGGAACCGTCGAAAGTGCTCCTGAAATCATGCGCCAGCCAGAAATCGGCCTGCGCCATCAGGAACTCGGAATAGCCCTGCAGCCAGAAACCGTCGGCGCGATCGAAGCGGAAGGTCAGCGCGGGCGTTGCATCGTCCGGCACGCTGCCGCCGCGCGACAGAGCGGCTATGATGGCGGCCATGCTCTCATCCGGCGTGATCGCGCCGTCCTCGTTGAGGTCGATGCCGACATGGGTGAGGTCGATGACCATGCCGATATCGGCATCGGCCGGCACCGAGCCCAGCGTGGCGGCGGATTTCTCCAGCCGGTCGCGGAAGGCGACCAGGATGGCGCGGAACTGCTCATAGGTCAGCGGCTCGGGATTGGGATTGTCCGGCACCGGCAGCCGCATCAATGGCAGCATGAAGGATTGCGGGCTCTCGAAACCATGGCGGTGCAGGCCCTTGGCGAGCAGCTCCAACGCGGTGAAGAACTCGCCGGCGCCGGCCGCATAGGCAGATGCCGGATCTTTTGGCGCGGCAGCCTCCAGCGTCGACAGGGCCGTGTCGCGCGTGGCCACGGTCTTGGCCTCGAACAAAGCGGTTGCGGCTTCGGGCATTGCGGCGTGCGCGGAAGACAAAGGCGCAAGCACAATAAAGGCGGATGCCAGCAGGCTTGCTATTCGTGTCATCTTTTCCCCCATGCGTTGGTCGCGCCGGCGACCATAACGCATTTGCGGTGCCGCGCCTATCAGCGCCGAGGCGCGGGCTGTCATCGTTGCACGATTGTCGACGGATGCGCTTCAACCCTCAAGGCGGACGGTCTACACAAGGCAAACGATTGGGCATGGGCGTGTCGAACTATCCATTTTCCTACAAACTGTCGTGGCTGCCCCGTTTCCTGAAGCCGTCGCTCGGCGGCGACGTCCATGGCTTTGCGCCGGCCGCTGCAACGATGATCGATCCACCGCCGAAGCGGACGGCGCGGCTCGCCTTCATCGGCGACATCTCAGCGGTCGCCAATCGCAGCGCGCCGCAATGCGATCCTGCGATCGCGAAGCTGCTTGGTTCCGCCGATCTGGTGATCGGCAATTGCGAAAGTCCTGTCGTGGACCGGCCGAGCGCGGTGCTTGGGACGCGGCTTGGCACACACCATGCCATGACCGGACGGTTTCTGGCCGGGGCGCTGGCGGCCGTCGGCATCGCACACGAAAAGCTCGTGCTGTCGCTGGCCAACAATCATGTGCTCGACCAGGGCGTCGCCGGTTTCGACGCGACGGTGGCAGCGCTGACGCGGCTCGGCATCCGCACCATCGGCCTGGCCGCCGGCGGTCCAGTCCAGCGCTTCGCTGCCGGGCCGCTGAATGTCGGCTTCGCCGCCTTCACGCTGTGGCGCAACGCCGATGAAAACCTGTTCGCCGGCCGCGTGTCGATGGACAGCGATCCGGCGCACTGGCCGCGCGATGGTGTCGATCTTCTCTGCGCGGTGCCGCATTGGGACTGGGAGTTCCGGCATTTTCCGCGCGCCGAGACTCAGGCGCTGGCCAGGCGGCTGGCCGGGCAGGACGTCGGGCTGGTCGCCGGCCACCACGCCCATGTCGTGCAGCCGGTGGAGCGGATCGGCCGCACGATCGTTGCTTATGGGCTCGGCGATTTCCTCGGCACCGCCCTTGCCCGCCAGCCATGGCCGGGTCGTATCGGCGGAATCCTCGTCGTCGATGTCAGCGCCGACGCCGGCACGCGCGGCGCGATCGCGTCTTACCGGCTGCATCCCTTCGTGCGCTTGCGCGCCGGCGACCATGAGCGGCTGCTGCCGGTAGAGGCGCTGGAGGGGCGAATGCGTGGCAAGGTGGAGGGTCGGCTGAGGGCGATCTTTCCCTCTCCCCTACCTACCGCCTAACCGTCTGGCGGCCTCTGCAAAACCGACTATCATGTGCCGGCAGAGGCAGGCTTGCGAGGGGTGGCGATGGAAACAGCGGATTTCATGCCGAGCGAGGCGGTCACCGCCGGCATCCGGAAAGACATCGAGACCTATGAGGCGGCAAGGGCCTGGGCGGTTCGCCAGGTGCGCTGGCGGGTGCCGCTGTTCGTCGGCCTTGTGCTGGTGTTCGTGGCGCTGGTCGCCTGGCTGTTCAACAAGGTCGCCGACCCCAACGAGCAATGGTTCTCGACGCCACATGTGTTTCTCTATGGCATCGGCTTGGTGGCTTCGAGCGTGCTCTACTTCCAGGCCATGAAACCGGCAACGCGGCTGCAGCAATCGTTCCGCGAGACGCTGCTGCCAATCATCTTCGGCTTCATCGGGGATATGCGTTACCAGCATGGAGGGAGGCCGAACTCTTTCGACCGGCTGCCACGCGAGGCGGTCGGCGCCTTCAACAAGCAGTCGTTCGATGATGTCGTTTCGGGCCGCTACGAAGAGTTTCCGTTCGAGCTTTACGAAGCAGAACTGCGAGTAGGGTCGGGCAAGGATTCATCGACAGTCTTCAAGGGTGTCATCGTCGCTTTCGAAGCGATCGAGCCGTTCCCGGGGGTATTGGTGGCGACGCGGCGAACCAATGCGGTCGTCGGCTTCTTCCGCGGCATGTTCGCCAGCAAGATGCAGGACTTGTCGTCCGGTGTGCCTGAGCTCGACGCCGCCTATGAATTCCGCACCGACAATGTCGAGGCGGCGCGGCCGCTGGTGACCGGCCGCCTGGCGCAGGCGCTGAAATGGCTGGGCGAAACATGGCCCGACGATCCGGCCCGCGTAGCGCTCAACGGCAGCGACGGTTTCCTGCTGTTGCCGCAGACGAAGAATTTCTTCGAGCTGCCGGATATCTCGGTACCGCTAGACTACACCAGGCATGTCGCGCCCATGATCTCGGACATGGCCGCCATGTTGGCAACGGCGGCGCTGGTGCGAAAGATAGGCGCGAAAGACGAGATCGGTTGATCGCTGTCAGCAGTCGAAGCCGTATTTGTCGCGCATGTAGTCCGCTTCTTCTTTCGACATTTTCTCGAACATCACACAGACGGTGAAGCTGCCGACCTGACGCCCACCGCTTCTGTATCCCCAGTCGGAAATGTCGTCCCTGGTGAATTCTATGTTCTGGCCGAGGACGACGGTGTGCACTCCTTCCGGCTGGTTCGCCAGTATACCGACGAAACCGGTCTCGGTGCGGCGGAACGGTATGACCCAGAAGTGTTCGGTGACATTCCCGTCCCGCACCTTGACCTTCAGTTTGAACCTGTCTGTCCCAGGGGGAGGAGCCTCGGACAAGGCGAGGAATTCATCCAGTCTGGCGCGCGCCTTCGCGGTGGCCAGAGCCATATCGGGATCGTCGGGGGTAAATATGACCGTTCTGTCGTCGCCCGGATCCACGCCTTGTGCGCCGGCCAATCCCCGAGCAAGCGCCAGCATCAGGGATATCACGGTCCGGACTGCAAGCATCATTGAATGGCCCCCTTCACCGCAACGGTCGACACCATCGTGCATCTGTTCCCGGTTTGCAACCAGAGCGCGAGTTTCATCCGTTTTTTTGGGTCGGTTTGAACTGATCCATGAAACAAAAATTGTACCGATGACCGGTCAGCAATCTGTTTCGTGATGCCGCCGGAGGTGGATTGCGGCGGCTGCGTGGTGATCGAAGGCCGCCCGCCACAATCGGCCAAGTGACTCTTTTCGTGGAGAGAAGTGCACTTGCTGGAGGCAACCAAAGCAGCCGGCGGTTGCATCGACGGCAGGCAATGTGTCGGAATTAAGCCTATGATATTGTTTGCGAAAATTCACTCAACGTGATTTGCGGAGGGCACGCTTTCCGGTCCAGTTTCGGGCCGTTCGGTGCTGTCGTTTCTCAAGCTGGCAGCCCGGAAAACCGAAACAGCACGGAGTGCTCTCGATGAAGAAGACCCTCGCAACCACCGCCGCTCTGCTCGCCTTCCTTGGCACGGCCTATGCCGCAACCGTTCAGGGCACCATCCAGGCCGTCGATCCGACGACCAAGTCGATCACCCTCGACGACGGCAAGATCTACCAGCTGTCGCCGGAAGCGACGGTCGGCAAACTGAAGGTCGGCGCCAAGGTGGCGGTGACCGTCGACGACAAGACCGGCATGGTGACGTCGATCAAGAAAGCTTCGTAGACGCGAGCGTATCAGCAGACCTGCTGACCGAACTTTTCAGACCCTGTTCCATTCTCGTGGCCGGTTCCTTCGGGGATCGGCCACTTTCATTTCCTTCGCCACTCGTCGCCAGGCGGCCAGGTGGAGCGCAGTCCTGACAGCGCGGCTATGGTTTTTGCCAAGAAGCCGCGCTATCCCTTGGCCAACGGGGGGATATCCATGGCCGAGGAACAAAAAGGGTTTCGCCTGTCGCGGCGATTGCTGCTGGGTGCGGCTGTCGTCGGCGGTGCGGTGCTGTGGGGCGGCACCACGGTGGCACGGCTGGCGCGAGGGCCTTCGGGACCGAAGAACGCAGGCCGCATCGCCGATATCGACGGCATCGCGCTGCCGCTGAAGCCAATTGCCAGTCCGCCGGCCTTTGACCCTTCGCTGCCCTGGTCGGCAAAAGGCGGTGACATCAACGACGCCAGCGGCCTGTCGATGACGCCGGTCTATGGCGTGGTCGAGGTCAGCGAGGAAGACCACATCGCCAAGGCGCTGGGCTTCGCGCGCGCCAACAGCCTGAAAGTGTCGCTGGCCGCCATCCGACATTCGATGGGCGGGCACGCCTTCGACGACAATGCGCTGGTGCTCGACCTCAGAAAGTTCAACAAGGTCACCGTCGATGCGGCGGCCAAGACCATGACCCTGCAGCCGGGCGCGCGCTGGCACGACATCCAGAACCTTTTGCATCCGCATTTCGCGGTGAAGGCGATGCAGTCGACCGACATCTTCTCGGTCGGCGGCTCGCTGTCGGTCAATGCGCATGGCATGGATCACCAGGCGGGTTCGGTTGCCGGCTCGATCCGGTCGATGCGGGTGATGCTGGCCGATGGTTCGGTGACGACCTGCTCGCCGACCGAGAACACCGACCTGTTCCGCCACGTCGTCGGCGGCTACGGCCTGTTCGGCGTGGTGCTGGAGGCGACGCTCGATATCGTCGACAACGTGGTCTACCGCACCTCGCGCGAAATCATCAAATCGGACGATTTCCCGAAATTCTTTGCCGATGTGCTGGAGCCGAACAAGGAGATCGGCCTGTTCTACGGCCATCTGTCGACGGCGCCGGGCAATTTCCTCGAGGACATGATCGTCTATCGCTACGACAAGGTGGCCGACCAGCCGCCGGCCGATCAGCCTGAGATCGGCGAGCCGGGCTCGGTCGGGCTGAAGCGGGTGATCATCAATATGGCGAAATGGGGCAGCCTGTTCCAGCAGCTGAAATGGTTCACCGAAAAGACGCTGGAGCCGAAATTCGAAAGCTGCACGGTGGCGCGCACCTCGGCCATGGCGGAGGGCGAGGCCTGTCTCGTCACCCGCAACAACCCGATGCACGATTCGGTGCCGTATCTGTTCAATGACCTGATGGATGAGACCGACATCCTGCACGAATATTTTATTCCTCGCGCTGCCTACAATCCATTCATAGCCGAGGCGCGGGAGATCCTGCGCAACCAGTCACTGCCGGTGCTCAACGCCTCGGTGCGCATCGTCCACAAGGAGGATGTCGCGCTGACCTATGCGCCGGAGCCGGCCTATTCGCTGGTGCTCTACATCAACCAGCCGACCGATGCCGACGGCAATGCGAGAATGCGGACGCTGACGCGGGCGCTGATCGACGTGACGATCAAGCATGGCGGGCGGTTCTTCCTGCCCTATCAGCTGCATTACACCGCCAGGGAGTTGCTGGCGTCCTACCCCGAGTTGCCGGCCTTTCTGGCGGCGAAACGGCAATATGACCCGACGGAACTGTTTTCCTCGACCTTCTACCGTGCCATCAAGGCGCTGAGCGGAGTGGTGTAGACGTCAGGAGAACAACCGATGCGGATGGTATCAGCGGCGGCACTCACGCTCATGGCGCTTTGCGCTGGACCGGCGCAGGCCGAGGATCTCAAGGCTTTCAAGCTGACGATCGACGGGGTGACGGTCGATATCGATCCCGGCGAAAGTGCAAACGTAACACTGCCCGGTGGCAAGCAGGCCAAGGTGACGCTTGAGCGCAACGACTTCGCCACCTTTTCCGGCGGCAGTTTCTCCTTCGTCCATCCGAGCAACATTTCGGTGACCAAGACCGATCTCGGCGAGAACATCACGCAATATCTGATGGCGTCGGCGCTGGGCACGATCGTCGTCGTGCAGGAATACGGCAAGATGAATCCGGTGTCGCTCAACCAGCTGATGCTGCAGGAAATGACCAAGGAATCGGTGCAGGCCGGTGCAACGCTGACGCAGCAGCCGACGACGCGCAAGCTCGCCGACGGCAAGGAACTGACCGGTATCACAGCGACGGTGAAGACACGCACCGACACCGCCGATTTCGAGATCGTCGGCTTCGGCCTTGCCGATCAGGGGCTGCTGTTCATCACGCGCGTTGCCAGCGAGGACGCGGCCACCGAAAAGCCGCTGATCGACAAGTTCTGGCAGAGCCTGAAGGTCAAGCTGTAGGGGCTTTGTTTCGACGCAATTCCCTAAGGGAAAGCTTAGAGGCCCTTCGGCACCAGTCCGGCCAGCCAGTTGGCCGACCGCTTCGCCGCGTCGGCGGTCGCGGACACGGCGCGGCCAAGATCGGTCTTGACCACGGCATAGCCATTCTTCGTACGATAGAGCACGCCGGTTCCGCCATCGACCACTTGCTCATAGGCGACGGGCCGGGCGGCCTCCGCTTCCATGGCCGTCGTCGGTGCGCCGACCGGAACGCTCGGCCGATGGCTCAATTCAGGCGGCAGCGGGCTCTCGATTTTAACGACCCTGCTGACGGGTTTCAGCTCCGGGCGGGACGCGGTCGCGGCCAGTTGCGAGGACGACGACGAGCCCTTCGCGCGGCAGATGCCTGAAATGACCGGATAGTTGAAATTGCGCTCGTGCAGCATCTGGCTTTTCATCGCCGCTTCGCACTCGGCAATGGTCGACCACTTGGCCGGCGTCTCGCCGATATACTCGCACAGCTTGGCGTCGCAGTCGCAGCCTACAATCGTCATGGCGACAAGGGCGGTCTTGATCACGGTCTTGTCCCTTCGAGATTTTGGGCGACATGCAACAATCCATCGCGCGCGAACAAGGCGGGATTTGGCCGCGATTGTGGAATGAGCGTGGCGGAGCGCCGAACAGTCGATCTATCGAGTGGCCGGCGAGATCCGTTTGAGGAAGCTCGCGATCAGCCGCACCACATCGTGCGGACGTTCAACCTGCGGGATGTGGTTGACGCCATCGAGAACCGCCAGTTCGGCGTGCGGAAACAGCGAGGCGATCTCTTCGCCCTGTTCGAGGGGCGTGGTCGTATCCTGGCGTCCCCAGATGACGAGAACGGGCGGCGTGAAGGTGCGATAGTTCGCGGGGTTGGCGGCAAGGGATTTTCGTTCGTCGTTATACAGGCCGCTAAACAGCCAGTGGCCGACCGCATCGGTCGTGCCTTCGACATTGAATGGCCGTGCGTAGATCGCGGTACGTTCAGCGGTGACGAGGTTGTCGTTCTCAATGAAGGAGCGCAGGCCCGGTCCGACCATCAACGGATTGGTGAAGGTGGAGGCGGTTAGCAGTTCGCGAGGCCATCGCAGGTTCAGGAGAGCGGCAAATGGCAGGGTGGGCGCCTCGGTCCGGCCGAGGCCAAGTGCCACGTCGAGCAGAATGAGCGAGTCGATGCGAGCCGGGGCCGAGAAGGCGGCTTCGATCACGCCACCGCCGCCATAGGAGTGGACACCGATGCTGAAATGGCGAAGGCCGAGCGCGTCGGCGAAACCGAGGACGCGTTTTGCGTGGGCGGCGCGCGAATAATCCTGGTCGGCCGGTCTTTGCGAATAGCCAAAGGGAGGCATGTCGGGCGCTATGACGCGAAAGCCCTGTTCTCCCAATGGCGCGGCGATATCGCGGTATGTCTCGGCCCAGGAGGCGGTGCCGTGGAACAGGAGCAGCGGCGGCCCGTCCTGGGGCCCCCAGACCTGATAGTGTATCTTCAGGCCATCGACGGTGGCAAACAGCGCTCCCGCCGGGGCTGCCTCCTCGGGTGACAGGTTCTCTCGCAGCGCCGCCGCGCTGCGAAAGCCGACAAGCACGACCACAATGAGCACGACCAGCGTGAGCGCAAGCCAGCCGACGATGCGGATCAGTTTGCGCATTGCCAGGCTATCGTCTCAATAGTCATAGACGTGTTCGAGCCTAGCGCCTGACTTGATCAGAGCCGGCAGCACGAGATGCAGCTTGCGCACGGCGACGGTCAGCCCGGTGCGGCGCGTGGCGGGATCGGCGGGCAGCGGATAGCTGAACAGGATGCGGATGCCATCGGGGACAGCGATCGTATCGGTCGAAAGCACGGTGACCATGATCTCGTCATTGCCGCCGATTTCGACGAAGGAGACGCCCTTGTCGATCAAGCGCGGGATCATCTCGGTAAACACCTGGTAGCGCTTGGTGACGAAGATGGTGCCGTCGGCGCCGTAGTCGCGCTCAAGCAAGGTGTCGGGTTCGTTGCGCGTCGCTTCGCCGACCGGCCCCTTGGCCCAGACATGGATATCGAGGAATGCTGGTGGGGATGTGGCTGCGAGCGCCTGCCTGATGAGGTCGGCGTAGCCCTGCTTGATGGTGTCGGCGAGGCCGAAGGCGAGCTTGCGCTCGCTGGTGCGGATGGAGCTGTCGCCCGGCGCCGGCTGCACGGCAAACAGGCTGGCGCGCTTCTGCGCATAGGGGAATTGATACCACGGCACCTGGTCGAGGAACGCGGCATAATCGGCCGCCACCTTGGCCTGATAGATGTCGGCGGCGGTGCGCTTGCCTGATGTCGCCTCGGTGATGCGGCCGACCGTGTTCTCATAGGCCCATTGCAACATATGTTCGATGCTGTGGCTGGTGCCGATGATGACCAGCATCTGGTGGTTGGCATAGTTGAATTTGTAGGGAGAGCTGGCGCGGATCACCATGGCGTAGTCCTGCCAGAAGCGGCCGACATAGGACCAATAGGGAAAGCTGCTCGGCTGGTTCTTGTCGACGAAGCCGGCATATTCGCGCGCGGCGTAGACGATCGCCCATTCCGGGTAGGTGAGGAAGGTCGATTCCTCCGGACGCTGGTAGCCGGGGATCTCAGCGCGAACCTTGTCGGCCAGTGCCTTGGGCGGGGCGCCGTCGGCAATGCCGGGCAGCGGCGCCTTGTCCAGCGACGACGTCGTCAGGAAGCCATAGCTCAGCCCGACGATCGGGATCAGGATGACGATGACGATCAGCCACAGGATCGTCTTGACGATGCGCTTCAGC
Organism: Mesorhizobium calcicola; assembly: GCF_042682105.1. Lineage (NCBI taxonomy): Bacteria > Pseudomonadati > Pseudomonadota > Alphaproteobacteria > Hyphomicrobiales > Phyllobacteriaceae > Mesorhizobium > Mesorhizobium calcicola. The sequence goes on along the minus strand of NZ_JBHUGY010000017.1, from coordinate 65,652 downwards.
CAGCGGAACAGGAACATGGCCGGTCAGGCCGTGGCGAAGTGGTCGTGTATGCGCTTCGACAGCCAGAAGCCGACATAGACGGCGAAGCCGCCAATGACGATGTGCGGCAGGTTGGCGAAGAAGCGGGCCGGGAATTCGATATCGTTGAGGGAGCGGAAGCCGTTGATGAAGATACCGGCGTCCAGGCAGCCGGAACCGGTGATCAGGCCAAGCACGCCATCGAACAGATAGACCGAGCCGAACAGCTTGAAATAGAACACCGCCTGCCGGTGCGAGATGAAGGCGGCGGCCAGCGCCCAGACGCCAGAGAAGGCGTGCAGCAGGTCGTCATACCATTGCAGCGAGAACAGGCCGAACAGATTGCCGTTGGCATCGTTGAACGCCGGTATGTAGCCGATGGCGACGACGCCGAAGAACAGGAACGCATAGGCAACGGCAAGCTTCTGGATCAACGTCATAAAGTATCCCCCTTCAGGGAGCCCATTCGCTAACGCTACTCTGCCGGACGCCTGACGCGGTTTTCCGCGCTTCCGATGCTCACGGACCCAAATGTCCGCTGCGCTTCGGAAACCCACGCCATGCACCTCTGCAGAGCGCGTTATCAAACGGACTCCGACGACGCCGAACGTAGCTGATTTTAGCGCCGGGTTGCAGCCCTATCCGAAAACAGCGTAAAAATTGTAGGGGATAGCCAAAAGACAGTCGGCGCCGGGATTTCTCCCAGCGCCTCCCTGTCAGATCAGGACACGGTCGCGGCAGCAACTTCCGTAAAGTCGTCGCGCCATGCCGGCCTTGATTTTGACGGTCCTGCCAGTCCGCCACCCGAGGGCAGCGTCCGTTCTGGACCACGCCGGTCTCCGCCCTTGCGAGCCTTGCCCAGCGCCATCGAAGGTTTTTGCCGTCCTTCATGGCAGCATCGGTCCGCCGTCGGCGTTGGCACGCTTTCCGCGGCCCCGTAGGTCTCGGCATCCGTCCCTCCAACAGGCAAGCCTGCTCTCGCTCAGGGCCGTACGGGCCTCAGGAAATCCGCCTTTCACTTCGCCTTTCGGCTTGGCGATCGGTAGCCGCCTGAGATGGGTTCAATGTACGCCGGGTAAGTGGTTGGCGAAACTGCGGCAGGCCTGTGGATAACGGGATTATCGGGGATCACCCAAGGACAGCCGGCTTTTCTGGTCGATCATGAGGGGCGGCGGCGGCGGACATTCGGCCCTTGCCCTGCCGACCGGTGCGGGCTTCAATGCCGGCAAAGGATTCGAGGCGCCGAGCGCCTTGACGTCCTTGCGGGAGGGTGAGCTTGAAAGTCGGGGTGGTTCTCAATCCGATTGCTGGTGGCGGCCGGCTGAAACGGCATTGGCCGGAGGTCGCCGCGTCGCTGAAAAAGCACTTCGGCGAATTCGAGCTGCGCGAAACGCAGGCTGAAGGCGATGCCGAGAGACTGGCGCTCGATCTTTCGGCGAGCGGTTTCGACCTGGTGATCGCGGCCGGTGGCGACGGCACGGCCAGCGAAGTGGCCGACGGGCTGCTGCAGGCATTTCAGGAGAGCGGCAGGACGACCGAACTCGGCCTCTTGCCTTGCGGCACCGGTATCGATTTCGCGCGCGGGCTGGGCCTGCCGCGCGTGGTAGACGCGGTGCTGCAACGGCTCGCCGAGGCCAAGGGGCGCAAGGTCGATGCCGGGCGCATCTGCTACGTCGACGACCATGGCGCACTGGCCAGCCGGCACTTTATCAACATTGCCAGCCTCGGCCTGTCGGGCGCCACCGACCGCGCCATCAATGCCGACAAGCGCAAGGGCAAGATGTCGGCCAAGGCGCTGTTCCTGTGGCGCACCGTGGTCGAGTTCATCCGCTACCGGTTCCAGGATGTCAGGATCACCGTCGACGACGGCGCGCCGGTCGAGGCGCGCATGGCGCTGGTGGCGGTGGCCAATGGAAAATTCTTCGGCGGCGGCATGATGATCGCGCCGGATGCGGAGCTGTCCGACGGGCAGTTCGACATCGTCATCCTGCGCGCGGCCGGCAAGCTGAAGCTGATCTGGGACATCCGGCTGCTCTATGGCGGCCGGCACCGCAACCACCCGGCGATCACCATCCTGCGTGGCAGGAAGGTGGTGGTCGAACCGCTCGGCGATGTCGAGAAGAACGGCGCGCTGGTCGATATCGACGGCGAGTCGCCGGGACGCATACCGGCGACTTTCGAGATCCTGCCCGGCGCGCTGACGCTCAGATATTGATTCAAGTCGTTGACAGATCGATTCAAGTGGATTCAGCGATGGATCCAACGCTTTGAAATCGCTTTGTTTCTTACCCGGATCAGCCTTCGAGTTTGGCCGGAAAACCGGGGGCGCGGAGCTCCGTGCCGACGGCATCTTCCAGCAACTTGACGATCTGGGTGGACCAGGCGCTGCCGCCATAGGCTGCCTTGCCTTGCTCGAAAATCGCTTTGACGTGCGATGCCAGGTCGAGCGGCACGCCGGATTGCTCGCCCATGGCGAGCGCGAAGCCGAGGTCCTTCAGCGCCAGGTCCATGGTGAAGCCGATGTCGTAGGAGCCGTTGAGGATGAGCTGGCTTTCGGTCTCGTGGACGAAGCTGTTGCCGGAGGAGGCAACGATCGCGTGGTAGGATTGGGCGAGGTCGAGCCCGCCTTGCTTGGCCAGCATCAGCGCTTCGCCGGCGGCAACCAGATGGATGAAGGCGAGCATGTTGGTGATGACCTTGATCACCGCCGCTGAGCCGACCGGACCCATCAGGAACGACTTGGCGCACATCGCTTCGATGGCCGTACGGTGGCGCGCATAGAGCGCCGCATCACCGCCGACCAGCGCGGTGATTTTTCCCACCGCCGCCAGATGCACGCCGCCGGTGACCGGGCATTCCAATGTCTCGACGCCCTTGGCCGAGGCGAGGGCGGCCAGACGGACGATCTCGTCGCGGCCGTTGGTCGACATCTCGATCCAGGTGCCGCCCTCGGGCAGGCCCTCGATCAAGCCGCCGGGGCCAGCCAGCACCGCTTCGCTGACCTTCGGCGAGGGCAGGCAAGAGATGGCGTTGCCGGCTTTGGCGGCGGCCTCGGCCGGGCTGTTCGCAGCGGTGGCGCCGAGCGCCACCAGGCTTTCGACAGCGGCGGGATTGCGGTCGAAGACGGTGACGGCAAAGCCGTTGCGGATCAGACTGGCGGCAAGGTTGCCGCCGAGATGGCCAAGGCCGATGAAGGCGTAGCTTTCGCTCACGGCATCAACGGCGTCTGCATCATCTGCAGATGCAGTTCCTTGCCGGTATAGGGATGCGCCTCGCAGACCGCTTCATTGAGCTCGACGCCAAGGCCCGGCTCTTTCGAGGGAATGACGTTGCCGTCCTGCCATTCGATCTTGTTCTTCAGCAGCGTCGCGTGAAAGCCGTCCCACTGCTTCAGCGATTCCAGGATGAGGAAGTTCGGCAGCGTCACCGCTAGCTGGATGTTGGCGGCGCCGACGATCGGCCCGCAATAGCAATGCGGCGCGACCTGGATGTGGTAGGCCTCGGCCATGGCGGCGATCTTCTTGGTTTCAAGGATGCCGCCGGAGCGGCCGAGGTCCGGCTGCAGGATGGTCGCGGCGCGGTTCTCGATGACGCGGGCGAATTCGAACTTGGTCGTCAGCCGCTCGCCGGTGGCGATCGGGATCGACGTGCCGCGAGCGACCTGCGCCATAACCTCAGGCATGTCGGGCGGTACCGGCTCCTCGAACCAAAGCGGATCGTAGGGCTCGATGGCGCGCGCCATGCGCAGCGCGCCGGAGGCGGTGAATTGGCCATGGGTGCCGAACAGGATGTCGGCGCGGGTGCCGACCGCCTCGCGGATCGCCTTGATCATGCGGGTGGAGACATCGATGTCGAGCAGGCGCGGCTGATGGCCGTCGAACGCGGTGTAGGGGCCGGCCGGGTCGAGTTTGACGGCATTGAAACCCTGCTCGACATATTCGAGTGCGCAGGCCGCCGCCATCTCGGGGTCGTTGTAGACGTTTCTGCCGTCCGGCGCGTCCTCCGAATGGACGCTGCCCGTGTGCGGGTAGAGATAGGTGTAGGAGCGCAGCGTCTCGTGCACCTGGCCGCCGAGCAGTTTGTAGACCGGCTTGTTGGCCTCCTTGCCGATGATGTCCCAGCAGGCCATTTCGAGCGCCGAGAAGCAGCCCATGCCGGACACATCCGGCCGCTGGGTGAAGCCGGACGAATAGGCGCGGCGGAAGAAGTTCTCGATGTCGTGCGGATCGCGGCCGATCAGATAGCGCTCGGCCATGTCCTCGACCATCTTGGCCGTGACATGGGCGGAGAAGGTGGCGTTGTAGGCCTCGCCATAGCCGACCACGCCGCCATCGGTGGTCAGCTTGACGAAGATGAAGTATTTGCCGCCGATGCCGGGCGGCGGGTTGCCGACAACCCAGGTGTTGACGTCGGTGATTTTCATTTTTGGTCCTCCAGAACCAGTTCGGCGCCCTTCCAGCCGGTCATGATCGCGGCTGCATTGGTGTTGCCGGTGATGTTGTCGGGGAAGATCGAGGCGTCGATGACGCGCAAGCCTTCGATACCGTGCACCTTCAGGCGCGGATCGACGACGGCGCGCGAGGGATCAGGGCCCATGCGGCAGGTCGACACCGGATGATAGACGGTGCCGGAGCGTTTCCTGAAATCCGTGATCAGGTCGGCGTCGGATTGGATCGACGGGCCGGGTAGGACTTCCTCTTGGGTGATTTCGGCCATCGCCGGCATCGAGGCGATCTTGCGTACGAACTTCACCGCAGCCAGCATCTCCTCGACATCGGCATTGGTCGAATAGGCGTTGGCGGTGATCTTTGGATATTCCAGCGGATTGCTGGAGCGGATCATGATCTCGCCGCGGCTCGAGGGGCGGCAGTTGGACAGGCCGATGGAGAAGCCCGGCCATGGGTCGGGCGTCAGGATCGGCCGTTCGCCGCTCTTCGGGATGACGGTCGAGAAGGCCTGGAAATAGAGCTGCATGTTGGGGCGCGAGAATGCCGGGTCGGTTCGGAGGAAACCGCCGCCATGGTTCATCGACAGCGACAGCGGTCCCGAGCGCGTCAGTATGTACTGCATGCCGACCAGCAGCTTGCCCCACCAGGGGCGCAGGATCTGGTTGAGCGTCGGCACCTTGCCCTTGAAGGTGTAGTTGATGCCAACATGGTCCTGCAGATGCGCGCCGACATTTTCGTTGGCGTGGACGACGGGAATGCCAAGCCCACTGAGCAAAGCCGAGGGGCCGATGCCGGACAGCTGCAGCAATTGCGGCGAGTTGATCGAGCCGGCAGAGAGAATGATTTCGCGGCCGGCGCAGGCGGTCTTCGTCTGACCGTTCTGCAGATATTCGATGCCGACGGCGCGTTTGCCTCCGAACAGGATTCGGCTGGCCAGCGCGTCGGTCTCGACGCGGACATTGCCGCGCTTCATCGCCGGGCGCAGGAAGGCGCGCGCGGCGGACATGCGGCGGCCGTTCTTGGTCGAGATCTGGTAGACGCCGACGCCTTCCTGGGCAGCACCATTGAAATCCGGATTGAGCGGCAGGCCGGCCTGCTGGCCGGCGGTGAGATAGCGCTTTGTCAGCGGGTGGACGGCGTTGGCCGTGTCGCTGATGTGCAGGGGACCGCCGGTGCCACGCCATTTGTCGGCGCCGGCCTCATTGTCCTCGAGCGCCTTGAAGATCGGCAACAGCTCGTCATAACCCCAGCCGGGATTGCCGGCGGCGCGCCAATCGTCGAAATCTTCGCGCGCACCCCGGATCCAGACCATGGCGTTGATCGAACTCGAGCCGCCGAGCAGCTTGCCGCGCGGCCAGTGGTCGGCATTGCCGGCGAGCCCCGGGTCCGGCTCGGCCTTGTAGTTCCAGTTGACCGCCGGATCGAAGAAGGTCTTGCCGTAGCCGAGCGGCATCTGCACGTAGAAGCGGCGGTCGGTGCCGCCGGCTTCCAGCACCAGCACGGAAAAACGCCCCGAGGCCGACAGTTTGTCCGCCAGGACCGAGCCGGCGGAGCCGGAGCCGACGATGATGAAGTCATAGGTCTGCATGATTGGTGGACGGCTCCGGAAATCTGGCCACAGCCTAGACGCGGCGGGTCCGCCGCGTCGCCGCGCCTTCCGGCATGCGTTGTGAAAAATGCGACCGCGGTGCCAGGTCGAGTTGCGGGGAATCCCGACAATCGCGCTTGATATGCATGGGGTCGACGGCTTATGCGATAGCATCAGCCACTCTGCGGAAGGCAGGAAATCATATGCGGACCCTGTCGGATGCGTTCATTCCCGAGTTGCCGGGCTACTACAAGGGCAAGGTCCGCGAAAACTACGACCTGCCGGACGGCAGGCGCATCATCATAGCCACCGACCGTCTCAGTGCCTTCGACATCATCCTGACCTCGATCCCGTTCAAGGGCGAGATCCTGACCCAGACGGCGCGCTACTGGTTCGAGGAAACCGCCGATATCTGCCCGAACCATGTGCTCGAATATCCCGACCCCAATGTCGTCGTCGGCACAAGGCTCGACATCCTGCCCGTCGAAATCGTCGTGCGCGGCTATCTGGCGGGGACGACCAGCACCTCGATCCTGACCCGGTATCGTCGTGGCGATCGGGACATGTATGGATTGAGACTGCCGGACGGCCTGCGCGACAATGAAAAACTGGCCGAGCCGATCATCACGCCGACGAGCAAGGCCCTGCATGGTGGCCATGACGAGCCTCTGTCCAAGGCCGAGATCATTGACCAGGGCCTTCTCACGCAGGCGCAGTGGGATATCGTATCGGACTACGCCTTGCAGCTGTTCGCCCACGGCCAGCAGCGCGCCGCCGAACGCGGCCTCATTCTCGCTGATACGAAATACGAATTCGGTATCGACAAGAACGGGACCATAATCCTTGCCGACGAAATCCACACGCCGGACAGCAGCCGGTACTGGATCGCGAAGAGTTACGAACAGGCCGTCGCCAGCGGCAGCCGGCCGGAGAGCTTCGACAAGGATTTCATCCGGTCGTGGGTCTCGGCAAGGTGCGATCCCTACAGCGAACCGATTCCCGACATCCCCGACGAGATCGTCGAGCAGGCCTCCAGGGTCTATGCGCAGGCCTATGAGGCGATCACCGGCAGGGAATTCTCTCCTGACCTGTCCGGGGATACTGTCCTCGAACGCATTCGCTCGAACCTCGAGCGTTACTTTTAGCGGCCACGTGGGCCTTCGCTGGTGATGCGAACGTAGTCTTCACCATTGCCGAACCGCAGAGCGCGACGTTGGCCAGTGGCGCGTTGACCTGTCGGCGCCTTGACGCTACGGGATCGAGGGCAATTGACCTCGAAGGATTTCCCCATGGTGCACTACGCTGACGGACGGCCGCTCGGCGATCTGACGCTGCGCACGCTGGCCATGCCTTCGGACGCCAATGCGGCCGGCGACATCTTCGGCGGCTGGGTGATGGCGCAGATGGACCTGGCCTGCGGCATCCGTGCGGCCGAGCGCGCCAAGGGCCGCGTGGTGACGGCGGCGGTCAAGGAGATGTCGTTCGCCAAGCCGATGAAGATCGGCGATACGCTGTGCATCTACACCCATGTCGAGCGCGTCGGCCGCACCTCGATGACGCTCAAGGTCGAGGCCTGGGCGCAGCGCTACCTCTCCGACCTGATGGAGAAGGTCACCCATGCCGATTTCGTCATGGTGGCGCTGGATGGCGAAGGCAAGCCGAAGGCGGTTCCGGCGGAAAGCTGAGCGGGCATGGCGGCTTAGCCCAAGCCAGGGTGAATGCCTCCGCCGCGCGGCTGATGCGCCGCCACGGGGTGTTTTTCGGTTGTGTCGGTTGCGACCGGAACGAAGACAATCAGTCAACGATTGCTGAACGCGTGGTGCAACCGCCTTCGCGGCTTTTGCTTTGTCTGCCGGCGGAATCCGTCTGAAGAAGCCGGAGCCAAACCGGAGCATCAGCCGCCAACGGAATGCAACGCCGTCGGCGCAGCCGGGAGCGAAAACCCTTGCAATGCAAGGGTTTCAGGCGTGCATGCCGTCGAATTTTTCGCGCGCTGCCCGCACGCGCGTGGTGTTTTTGCGCGCCCATTCGCCAAGCGCGCTGACCGGGATCAGCAATTCATGGCCGAGTTCGGTCAGCTCGTAGTCGACGCGCGGCGGTATGGTCGGGAATACGGTGCGGGTGACGAAGCCGTCGCGCTCCAGTCCGCGCAAGGTGGTGGTCAGCATCTTCTGCGAGATGCCGCCGACAGCGGTGCGCAACTCGTTGAAACGCAACGGTCCTTGGCCGAGCTTGCCGACCACCAGAACGGTCCATTTGTCGCCGACGCGCTGCAGGATTTCCGAAACGGCGCGGCAGTCTTCGGTGTTAAGCGGGTTCCTCAGTAACAAAAAGGTGCCTCCTTGCGCATTGAGTTGACAGTATCTCATATAGCGCCGGTATCCAAACGATACCAGCTTTACTTGCAAGGAGAGCCCCCCATGTCAAAACCCAAGATCGCCATCATCGTCGGTTCGACGCGCGCCGCGCGCTTCGCCGACATACCAACCCAGTGGATCGCCAAGATCGCCAAATCGCATGCCGACATCGACGTTGAGATCGTCGACCTGCGTGACTTCCCGCTGCCGTTCTTCGATGAAGTCGCATCCTCCGCCTGGGCGCCGTCGCAGAACGAAGTGGCCAAGCGCTGGCAGAAGAAGGTCGCCGAATTCGACGGCTTCATCTTCACCGCCGCCGAATACAATCATGGCCCGACGGCCGTGCTGAAGAACGCCATCGACTACGCCGCCAACGAATGGAACAAGAAGCCGGCCGGCTTCGTCGGTTACGGCAGCGTCGGCGGCGCCCGCGCCGTCGAACAGCTCCGCATGCATGCGGTCGAATTGCAGATGGCGCCGGTCAAGTCGGCCGTCCATATCGCCTGGGGCGATTTCCTCGCAGTTCGCCAGGGCGAGAAGAAGCTCGAAGACCTCGAGCACCTGAACCAGGCCGCCACGGCGCTGGTCAACGACGTTGCCTGGTGGGCCAAGGCGCTCAAGGCAGCGCGTCAGGCCGACGCGATCACCGAAGAGGTCAGGGCGGCCTGAGTCATAGGCCGGAGATTATCCTCCCAAGGATATGGGGCGGCGCTTGCGCCGCCCTTTTCAATTGTGGGAAGCGAGCGCCTCCGGCGCCGGCCGTGGCCGGATGATGCAGTCGGCGAGACGATCCATCTCGTTCAGTTCGTCGGCGTGGTGCTGGCCCCATTGGCAGAGCGCCAGCAGGATCGGCTCGAGGCTGAGGCCGAGGCGGGTCGCCGAATATTCGACGCGCGAGGGCACTTCGGCGAAGATCTCGCGGCTGACGAGGCCGTGCTCCTCCATTTCGCGAAGCTGCTGGATCAGCACTTTCTGGGTGATGCCGGGCATCATCGCCTTCAGTGCCGAAAGCCGCCGGGGCCTATCGAACAGATGGTAGAGAATGACCGCCTTCCAGCGCCCCGCAATCACTTTCAGGGCGCGTTCCGCCGGCAGCATCGGCAATCTCTTGATGGGCATTTTCTTGCTCAGATTGGCCATGGTCACCTTCTGGTCAGCAGGGGACAAATGAGTGTGTAGTCGGGGTCCCGCAGATAGTGGCAAACCGTGGCCGATGCCATAGCGATCGGAGTTTGCCATGAGAGCCATTCAACTCAGCCGTTTCGGCGGCCCGGACGTGCTGGAGGTGGTCGACCTGCCGACGCCGGTGCCGCGGGCCGGCGAGGTGCTGATCCGCGTCCATGCCGCCGGGATCAATTTCTTCGAAGTGCTGATGCGTAGGGATGGCTACGCGGTGACGCCGCAGCTGCCGATGATCCCGGGCGTCGAGGCGGCGGGCTTCGTCGAGGCCGTTGGACAAGGGGTGGATGCGTCGCTGCTGGGAACCCGCGTGGCGGCGCCTTTGTTCGTGTCGCAACGTCCTCACGGCGGCTACGCGGAGCAGGTGACGATCGACGCTGACCTCGTCGTGCCGTTGCCGGACGTCCTGTCGTTCGAGGATGCGACCGCCTTGATGGTGCAGGGCCTTACTGCCCTTCGCCTGCTGCGGCAAAGCCCGCCGGACCGCAAATCGGTGCTGGTGCCGGCGGCAGCGGGCGGCGTCGGTTCGTTGCTTGTCCAGCTTGCGAGGCTGAAGGGCGCAAGCCAAGTGATCGCGGCCGGCCGCGGCAAGGCCAAGCTCGATCTGGCTTTGTCGCTCGGCGCCGATGCCGCCGTCGACTATACCGAGCCGGACTGGCCGGCTCGCGTCCGCGACATCACAGGCGGCGAGGGCGCCGACATCATCTACGACACGGTCGGCGGCGCGCTGACGGCGGCGTCGCTGCAGGCGCTGTCAGCTGGCGGCGAGCTGGTGTTCGCGGCGCTCGGCCGCTACGGGCTCGCGGCTTCCGATCTGGAAGCGATGATCGGCCGCAACCAGTCGCTGAGAGGTTTCGCGCTGCTGCCGCTGCTGTCTGCGCAGGTGCTGAGAGCCAGCCTGTCCGAGCTGTTCCAGCTGGCGGCGAGCGGCCGGCTGCAGGTTGCGATCGGCGGCCGCTTCCCACTCGACCAGGCGGGAGAGGCGCACCGGCTGCTGGACGAGCGCCGCTCGACCGGCAAGGTCGTGCTGATGCCTTGAGTCTTGCGTTCAACCTGCATCGAGGGGTGCCGCACAAAGGTTGGATGGCGGGCCGGAAAACCCGTCATCCTTCAAGAGCCCGGGTAAGATCATCAAGATCCGGCAAGAGCATTGATGCGGCGCAGAACTCGGCGTGCGGCTTGCTCGTCGCGGCGTCCTGGCACAGACGCGTCACTCCGGAAGACCGGCCTTGCGGAAGCCGTCAACGAAATGCTCCAGCACAGCTGCGTCGCGGAACGGCTCCATCGTGGCCCAGTGGCGGGTTGTGAAATGCGGGTTGCCGACGAGGAACAGTTCGACCTCCGCGCGCGCCTCGTCGAGCCGGCCAAGTTGGGCAAGGCTTGCCGCCAGGAAACGCCGTGAGCTCGTGCGATACGTCTCGTCCCTGCGCAGTGTTTCGACAGCGGCTTCGTATTCGCCGGCCGCATATTGTGCCGCGCCGAGCGTCAGATAGTACCAACTTGCCGGAAACGGGTTCAGCCGGAACGCCTTGCGAATGTGCTCGAGGCCTTCTTCGACCCGCCCGGCCAGGACCGCGATGTCGGATAATGCAGCCCAGGCATCGGCTTCGTTCGGGTCGAGTTCGATCGCCTTGGCGAATTCCGCATCCGCCTCGGCGAAGCTGCGCTCATAGGCAAGCAGGTAAGCCAGGACCCAGCGGCAGCCGGCATCGTTGGGGTCGATCGCCACGGCTTTGCGCGCCAGTTCCAAAGCAACGCCACGGGAAGATTCAGTTGGTCCGCCGGAATGCACCCATCCCATCCAGTGGTTCATAGCCAGCCAGCGATAGGGCTCGGCGTATTCCGGATCGAGCGAAACCGCGCGCGTGAGCATCAGATGCGCTTCCCGCGCCATCTGCGGCGAATCATCCATCAGCTTGCGCGCCCGCACGCAGAGATCGTAGGCCTCGAGATTTTTGGGCCGGTTGCGCGGTGGCGGCGCGCGCAGCCGGCCGAGCAACGCCTCCACGATCTTGCCGGTGACCTCGTCCTGAACGGCAAAGATATCGTCCATGCCGCGATCGAAGCGTTCCGCCCATAGATGATCGCCACTCGCCGCGTCGACCAGCTGGGCGTTGATGCGCACGCGCCCGGCGGCGCGTCTTGCGCTGCCTTCCAGCAGGTAGCGCACGCCAAGGTCCTCAGCGATCGCGCGCACGTCCATCGCCCTTCCTTTGTAGGCAAAGGCCGAGTTGCGCGCGATGACGAACAGGCCGGAGATCCTCGACAGGTCGGTGATCAGGTCTTCGGTTATCCCGTCGGCGAAGGATTCCTGCTCGGGATCGTTGCTGACATTGACGAAGGGCAGCACGGCTATCGATGGTTTGCCGGGCAGCGGCAAAGGTCTTCGCTTCGCGTCACCGAGCTGTTCGACGGAGCCCGTGAAGCGGTAGCCGACGCGCGGAACCGTTGATATCCATTCACCGCCCCCATCACTGCCATCCCCGGCCGGACCAAGCAGCTTGCGCAGCTGCGCGATCTGGACGGTGAGGTTGCCCTCCTCGACGGCGATGCCCGGCCACGCCGCATCCATCAACTCGGCCTTCCCAAGGATTTCGCCAGGCCGTCCGACAAGCGCCGCAAGCAGCTTCAGCCCGCGGTAGCCAACGGCAACGGGGACATCGTTCCGAAGCAGCGTCCCCGCACCGGAATCAAGGACGAACGGACCAAAGGCAAAGCGCGATCCCTGCATACGGCGCATCTATAGCCCGTTTGGAACTTTTGAGAACTATTTGGGAGAGCTTAATTACGACACTGTTCGTATCCCGCAGAATTCAACCTCTTTCAGGTCGAGGGCCTTCGGACCCTCAAACCATATGGAGGTTACCATGTACGATATCCTGGCGTCGGCCCCGCATCAGGCAGCGCGGCCGGGAACGCCCGCGGGGCAGGTGTCGCGTCGGCACCTGGCGCCCCTGCGAAGCATTATCGCGGCCTGGCGCGAGCGGACATGGCGCGAGCGGATACGCTTTCGCTGGCAACTCGAGCAAATGTCGAAGGACAATCCGCATTTGATCGACGATATCGGCCTGACGAAACGACAGGTCGAGGAAGAGATCGCCAAGCCCTTCTGGCAACGATAAGGCGAATGCCGCAATGACACGGGATCGCCGGTTTTCGCGTGCCGCGGTGGCAGATATCCCAGTTCGAGAGGGGTGCGGCCGCGCCTGCTTCCACCCGGACCGCCGTTGCTGGCGACCGCATTGGGTTCGTAAGTCGACATTTCGAACTGTCAGCGCACCGCCTCTCTGTGGCCCCCGGGCAGGCGGGTGGCGATGAGCTTGTCGATGCGGCGGCCGTCGAGATCGACCACTTCGAAGCGCCAGCCCTGGGCGTCGACGCATTCGCCGGTCGCCGGCAGATGGTGCATATGCGCCAGCACGTAGCCGGCGACGGTCTCGTAGTCGCGGTTTTCCGGCAGGTCGAAGCCAAGAATATCGGCCATCTCGTCGGCCTGCATGTAGCCGGCGAGCAGCCATGAGCCGTCCTCGCGCTTGACCGCATTCTCCTCGTCGCCGGCGTCGGTATCCGCCCGGAAGACGCCGGTGATGGCCTCGAGGATATCGGCCGGGGTGACGATGCCTTCGAAATGGCCGTATTCGTCATGCACCAGCGCCATCGGCACGTCGGATTCCTTGAGCTTCTGCAGCACATCCAGCGCGTCGGCCTGGTCATAGACGATGGGGGCGGCGCGCACATGCCTGCGCGGGTCGAGCACCCGTCCGGCAAGCAGTGCGGCGAGCACGTCGCGGGTCTGGACGACGCCGACCATGACGTCGACGCCGCCGTCGCCCGCTGGCAGGCGCGAATGCTGGGTCTCCATCAAAAGCTTGCGGATGGTGCTCTCGTCGGATTGCAAATTGATCCAGTCGACCTCGGTACGCGGCGTCATCACCGCGCGTACGGCGCGGTCGCCAAGCCGCATGACGCCGGCGATCATGCGGCGTTCGTCGGATTCGATGGTGCCGTGATGCTCGGCCTCGGCGACCAGCATCTTGATCTCCTCGTCGGTGACCTTCTCCTCGCTTTCGCCGCGCTGGCCGAGCAGCCACAATATGGCGCGGCCGGAAATGTCGAGCAGGAAGACCAGAGGGGCCGAGACGGTGGCGAGGATGGTCATCGCCGGCGCCGCGCGCGCGGCAACGCGCTCGGGATCGCGCAGAGCGATCTGCTTGGGCACGAGCTCGCCGACGATCAGCGAGAAATAGGTGATGATGGCAACGACGATGCCGACGCCGAGCGGATCGGCGACGTTTTCGCGGATGCCGGTCGAGGCCAGGAATTGAGCCAGCCGTTCGCCGAGCGTGGCGCCGGAAAACGCGCCCGAGAGAACGCCGACCAAGGTGATGCCGATCTGCACCGAGGACAGGAACTTGCCGGGGTTGGAGCCGAGCTCAAGGGCGCGGCCGGCGCCATTGATGCCGCGGTCGATCATGGTTTTCAGCCGCGCCGGGCGCGACGAGACGATGGCGAGTTCGGACATCGACAAAAGGCCGTTCACGCAGATGAGGACGACCACGATAGCGATTTCGACGTATAGCATCAGCTGTCAATAGCATTGCGGTGCGGTCTTCGAAAATACTTAAAGCGCTTCGCGCGTGACGGATTCACGCGCACCGCTTTAAGTCTTTGTGCTGATGCATGTCGTGGTTCCAAAACTAGGACCACTTTTGGGCGACATGCATTGGGCCATTTTAGAAAATGACAGTTGCGTCGTTCAGGCAGCATCCCAAGCCGGCGCCGAAAAATGCTCGACCAAGGCGTCGACGACGACACGCACTTTCGGCGTGAGGGCGCGCGTCACCGGCCAGACGGCATGCACGACGATGTTCTCGACCAGACAGTCCGACAGCACCATTTCGAGATCGCCGCATTTGAGGCCATCGGCGGCCAGCCAGGTCGGCAGGAAGGTGACGCCGCAGCCGGCAAGGGCGGCATCCAGCATCGGCTCGCCATGGCCCAGCACAAGCCGCGCCTTGGGCACGAATGTCGCGAGATGGCCGTCGGCATGCCTAATGATCCAGGGACGGACGACCCCCTCGCGTCCGTAGCCGATGACGCTGTGATTGGCGAGATCCTCAACCGATCGCGGCCGGCCATGCCTGGCGAGATAGGCGGGAGCCGCGCAGATGGCCGAGCGCTGGGCATAGATGCGTCTGGCTGCGAGCGACAGGCTGTCGTCGAGATCGCCCATGCGGATGGCGAGGTCGATGCCTTCCTCGATCAGGTCGACGCGGCGGTCGTTGAAGGAGATTTCCATCATCAGATCCGGGAATCTCCTGGAAATCTCGAACAGCACGGGTGCAACGCAGCGGCGGCCGAAGGCGAGCGGCACGTCGATCCTGAGCCGGCCGGACGGGGTCTGCCGGCGCGAGGCGAGCAATGATTGCGCGGCTTCGATCTCGCCCAGCGCCCTGACACAGGCCTCATAGTAGCTGATGCCTTCGCTGGTCGGGTTGAGGCTGCGCGTGGTGCGGTTGAGCAAGCGGACGCCTAGCCGTTGTTCCAATTGAGCGATCGACTTGCCGACAGCCGATTTCGTCACATGCAGCCGCTCGCCGGCGCTGGTGAAGCTGCCGGCCTCCACAGCCTGAACAAACGCGACGATGCCTTGCAGGTCGATCGTTTCCATGGTGGTTCCAATTGTCGAATTAAACTCTTCAATCTGTTGCCGAATATGCCACATAGAAGCACTATTTTCCATAGTCTGAGATGCATAGATGTCTCGCGTGACCATCACCCACGGAGCGCGAGACGACATGTGCAGCCAAATCAACAGATCCTGGCAGATGAGCGGCTTTGGCCTGTCCAGGCTAAGCCAGGCGCAAGGCATGGTTCCCGAGCCAGGGCCACACGACCTTCTGGTGCGGACGAGGGCGGTATCCCTCAACTACAAGGACAAGATGATCGTCGACGGCGTGTTGATCCCCGACCTGATCTTTCCGTTCGTGCCGACATCCGACGCGGTGGGCGAGGTGGTGGCTGTCGGCGACGCGGTCACCCGCTTTCGGGTCGGGCAGCGTGTGCTCGGCCAGGTGATCGCCGATTGGCCGGATGGTGACGCGCCACCGGTGCTGCATAAGCACACGCTGGGCTCGTCACTGCCGGGCACGCTTTCCGACCACGTCATTTTCGGCGAGGACGCCGCGGTGCTGGCGCCGCCGTCGCTCAGCGATATCGAGGCCGCGACGTTGCCGATCGCGGCGCTGACCGCCTGGTTCGCTTTGACCGAAGCAACCAGGCCGGTGGCAGGCCAGACCCTTCTCATACAGGGCACCGGTGGCGTCTCGCTGTTTGCGCTGCAGTTCGCCACCGCGTTCGGCCTGCGCGCCATCGTCACCTCAAGCAGCGACGAGAAGCTCGAGCGAGCAAAGGAACTCGGCGCCTGGCAAGGGATCAATTATCGCACTCAGCCGGCATGGGACGAGGTGGCGCGTGAACTGACAAATGGCCTGGGCGTCAATCATGTGCTGGAAATGGTCGGCGGCGACAATGCGCGGCGATCGCTCAACGCGCTCGCCGCCGACGGCCGGCTGTCGATCATCGGCTTGCTGGGCGCCACGGAACTCAGTTTTCCGATCATACCGTTCATGCGCAACCGCATCGTCGTGCAGGGGGTATCGGTCGGGCACCGCCGTGCCTTCGAGCGGATGAACCAGGCGATCGAGGCACTGAATATCAAGCCGGTCGTCGGCAAGGTCTTCGGTTTCGATGAGGTGCCGCAGGCCTTGCAGCATCTGGAGAAAGGGCCGTTCGGCAAGATCGTGGTCACCACAACCTGACCGTTGCGTGTCCTGACCGTTGCGTGTCACGGCAGTTGCTTCAACACGCCGACGACTGCCTCGCCGTCGGTGAAATAGGGATCGCCGCCGCCATTGCGCCCGCTGCTGGTGGCGCCGACGCCCGCAATGTCGCTGGTCGAGATCAGCGTGCCGGCGGTGGCCAGATCGCGCATCAGAAAATCGATGTCGGGGCCGATGTGATGCGTAATGGCGCCGGTGTCGTGGCTCAGCCCCACGCCGCGATCGAAACTGGCCGAGCCCAGCCACAGCGGCCGGCCGTCATCGCCGGTCGCGCCGGTCTGCCAGAAGCGGACATGATGGCGCCGGTCGGCGCTGGCTCCCACCGGTTTTTCGAAGGCGAGATCCTGGGCACGGCCGTCGAACAGCAGCCGGCTGACCGGCGCGTCGGGATAGGGATGGTCGAAGAGCACGCTTTCACCGATCTCGATCGCGGTCTTCAAGGTCACGGCGTCGGCGGTGTCCCAGCCGGCGACGGCGAAGGCATGGACCACTTCCTTCTGCGTGCCGACCAGGCCGACATTGATAGGGTCGCCGGGAATGCCTTGCGGCGTGTGCGTCACCATCTCGAAGCGCTGGCTGCGAAAGCCGCGATCGCGGAATGTCCAGAATTCAGGCGCGGCGAAGTAAGCGAGCGCCAGATAGGCGGCCAGGAAGGCCGCCACCCAGATTGCAATGCGTCGCCGAAAACCTCGCGGGCTCATTTGCCGCCGCCTGTCGTCGTCAGGGTCTAAGCAGATTGCATCATGGCGGTGTCGGTATGGCCAATGTGAGAGCTCGGCCTATGGCCCGCGCCGGACAGATGGCGCCGATCAGAGATGAAGCGTCAAACGGCGGATCGCCTACCCTATTCCTCTTTGTGCTTACTTTACGTGATCTTAATATGAAATTGCTACCCAGGCTCGAGCAGGAGGGGGCACGATGACTTCAATTCCGAGGCGTCTGACTTCGGCGGTGCTGTTTTGGCGACGTTTCATTGGGGATCGCTCGGGCAATTTCGCGGTCTTTTTCGCACTGGCGCTTATGCCGATGATGGTGGCCGTCGGCTTCGCTGTCGACTACCACAATGCCTCGCAACTTCGCAGTCGGGCTCAGGAGACCCTGGACGCGGCCGTGCTCGCAGGCATTCGGCAGTCAACGACGGACGATCAGATCAAACAGGCCGGTACCTTCTTCAGCGCGCAAGCCGCAAACTACTGGGGTGACGCGCCGACGGCGACCTTTTCCGTCAACGGCCAGGGCCAGCTGACGGGAACGGCCGAGGGGACGGCGCGGGCCACTTTCATGTCGGTGCTCGGCATCGCCGGCTTGCCCGTCAAGGTCGCCGCGACCGCCATGGCGGCCGCCACATCCAGGGTCTGCATCTTGCTGGTCAACCCTTCGAAGTCGCAGTCCTTCCTGGTCAACTCGGGGGCGGTGCTGAACGCCACGCAGTGCGAGATTCACGTCCTGTCCACAGCCAGCCCGGCTGCCATTTTTAACTCGGGCTCGACGCTCTCGGTCAAACGCATTTGCATCAAAGGCAAGGACATCATCAACAATGGTGGTGGCATGAACCTGGCGCCGGAGACGAATTGCGCCGCGATCTCCGATCCTTTCGCCAAATCGATGCCAAAGGTTTCTGTGGGAGCTTGCAACTTCAACAACCAGGTCTTCGACCCAGGCAACGTCACCCTGCAGCCGGGCGTCTATTGCGGCTGGACGAATTTCAATGGCAGCGGAAAACTGACGCTCAAGCCGGGACTTTACGTTGTTAACAACGGCGGCATGACCTTCAACTCAGGCTGGACGGTCAGCGGCGCCGGCGTCACCTTCTACCTGGTCGACCAGAACGCGACGCTGACCTTCAATGGCAACGTCAACACGACGCTGTCGCCGCCTACCTCGGGGACCTATGCCAACATTCTGATGTTTGAACCTGGTGGCTTGCCGAACACGAACCTTCCCATCAACGGGACGAACGGCAGCAGCATTCAGGGACTGCTTTATCTGCCCAGCCGAGACGTCACGATCAATTCCGTATCGAACGTGAATGCCGACAAGACCACGATGGTCTTCTCCTCGCTCATCTTCAACGCGCTGAACTGGGCGGTCGCCCCGGGTGATCTGGCCATGACAACGTCAGGCGGCACGGGATCGCCCAGGCTGGTTCAGTAACAGAGCGCGCTTGCGGCCATAACCGTGCCGGCGCATTCCAGCCGCAAGCGTCAATTCCAGCTTGCAACGCGCGTGCGGGTCGAACGCCGCGCGACGGTATGGAAGAAAGCCCAAGTGCTTCCGCAGCTTGCCGATGCTGCGCTCGTAGACGGTCGCCTGCCGCCGGGACCGCCAAGCCAGTCTCTTCTTTCGCAACGATCCCAAGGTCTGCGCGACGTCGCTTCCCGACTGCCGAGGCTCCCGGCAATGTCCAACATTGCCGAGGGTCAGCGGCAGGCGCGGTAGCCGTTCTTGCGGTTCTTGATGTCGAAGTGGAAATGGTTGCGGTGGTCGTAATTGTAGCCGGGGCCGAGCACGGTGGTGAAATACTGGCAGCCGTCGGCGCGCACATTGTTGAGGAAGCCGCGGGTGCGGAAGGCGAACAGGCCGGGCTTGCGCACGTCGATGTCGTCGCCATTGTTGAGCTCGATGCTCATGACGTCGAGCGCGTTGCCCTTGCCATGCTCGGAAAGGACGCCTTCGCCGGCGATGTTGCGGCAGGAATAGCTTGAACCCTGGTGGATGGTCCTGACGCCGGAGAAATAGCGCCAGCGGGCGGAGGGAACGAGTTCGTTCCTGGTCCAGCCGGCGAAGGTGGCGGCCATGTCGCAGGTCAGCGTCGCGGCGGGCTTCATCTGGATGTTGCCGATGGCCGAGACCTTGACCGGATAATCGATGCCGCACTGGCCTTCATGGATCGGCGCCAGGTCGGTGTAGGCCACGTCGAGGCGCTTCAGCTGCTGGCGACAATCGGTTTCGCTGGCCGGCATCTGCTCGACCGGCGACATCGGCTCATCCATGCGCGGATAGGCAGCCTGCGTCATGTAAGGATTGGAGGGAACAAGCTTCTGCATGCCCGTGTATTGCGGCACGGCAGCCGTCTGCGAGCCGACATCGACGGCCGGTTCAAGCGACAGGACGCTGCCGGTGTTGCAAGCCGAAACCGCCGCGAGGGCAAGGCCGGCCGCCACCATCGCTGCACGTTTCGATTGGCGCGCGACCATCGTGGCGGCGCGAAATGTCCCGGCCATCGGCGGAATCCCTATTCCCAGATAGCCGGCATTTTAACGATCAAGGGTAAAGGAAAACTCAGTGCCCGCGTTCATGCCTGCGGCCGAATTGCGGCATGCGGTCTCGGCCAACGCTACTGGCAGAACGTGCCGCCGTGCCGGCGCGGTTCGAGATCGAGATGGAAATGCAAGGCGTGGTCCGGGTCTGCGCCAGGGCCGAGCACGGTCTTGAAGGGACCGCACGCGGCCTTGCGCACGGCGTCGAGGAATTTCGCGTCCTTTTCCGGCGGCGCCGGGCCGACTTCGATCTTCTTGCCGTCCGACAGCGTGAAGCTGGCGATGTCGAGCGCGTTACCGAAGGCGTGTTCAGACAGTTTTCGTGTGCCGTGTCGCGGCCGGCAGACAAATGCCGATGCCTGGCCGATCGATTTCAGGTCGGCGCCGAATTCGGCTTTCGCCGCCGGCTGGATGACATTTGCGGCAAAACGCGCCGCCGCCTCGGCCATCGGGCAATCGAGCTCGGTGCCGGGGGCGATGCCGATCGACTTGCCGAGTGTCTTCAGCATGATCGGGTAGGGGAGCGAGCAGCCGATTTCGGGATTGCTTTCCGCCTTGTGCGCCTCGAACTCGACGCCGAGCGTCTTCAGCCGCTCGCGGCAAGCAACTTCCGCCTCGGGCATCTTGTCATCGGGCAGATCGGCAGAGCGTGGATCGGGGAGCATCTTCTCGCCTGCATCGGCGGGCTTTTGCGGCGGTTGCGGGGCGACAGCGGGCGGCTCAATCCCGGGCTCGGCGTCGGCAGGCTTTTGTGGCGGCGTCGGCGCAATGGCCGGCGGTCCCGGCTCGCTTTCCGTATCGGTCGAAGGTTCGGGGCGTGCCTGCATTTTCTGATGGGACTTTTCTTCATTGAACCGGCCCTCTTCATCGAACCGGCCCGCGCCGCCGCTCTTTGGACCTTGCGTCTTCTGCTCCTCCGTCCTTGAGGCGTCGGTCTTCTGCGCGTCTGTGGGACGTGGCTCAGGCAGCGGGACTTCGGCAGGCGATGCCAACGGATCCAGCGTTTTCTGCTGCGTCTGTGTCGGGTTAGGCGTGGCTTGCTGCTCGCCCCGCCGTTTCAACGGGTGCTTCACCCGCGGCTTCAGCGGCCGTCCGGCCCGCGGTGTCAGCGGCTGCTCCACCCGCATGGTCAGCGGCTTGTGTTGCCGGTGGCGATGTCTGGCGTCGGCCGGCGCAACCAGCAGGGCCGTGACGGCCATGACAAGTGCGATCCTGCAGATTTGGGAAAAGACAAACGACGCCATCGCCGTCAACGGCGCCAATGCCAGGAGGTTGCCTTGGCTCCATCACGAACGGTAACCACGACGTTACGCGCCGATCGCTTCCAGCCCTTCCTCCAGCCAGTCGGCGAGCAGCGGCATGCCAAGCAGATACTTTGCCGTGCGTTTGTTGGCGCGTTCACGCGCCGCTGCAAGCGCGTCCGCCCATTCGGAGCCATCGTAGTCGCCGCGACCGATCCACGCCAAGGCGACGAGTTCGGCTGCTTCATCGACATTGAGGTCGTTGATCAGCTCGCGCAGCTCTTCCTCGGTAAGGTTTTCGGAACTTTCCTCGGCCAGGCCGTCATGATGGTGATTGGCATGGGCCGAGCCGTCGAGTTCGACCTCATGCTCGGCGCCATCGGCATAGTCCTCGTAGACCGCGGCACTCAGTGCCTTGGCCTTGAGGATGAACAGGCGCACGGTGTCGGGGCCGATCGAAAGCTCCCAGTCCTTTTCAAGCCGCCGCTGCACGGGCCGTCTCCGTCAGGTCGTTTGCCTGGATGATAGCGGATTTGCAGCATTCGTCACATGATGTTCTCCGATATGCTTTTTTTCCGGGATGAAACCCAGGTCATCCGGCGTTAGTGTTGCATTCTCACCCCTCAAGGAGGCTTCGATGCATAAAAGAATGCTGATCCAGGCGGCGACTGCCCTTGTCGCGCTGCAGTTCCTTGCCGTTCCGGTGTTCGCCGCCGGCAGTAGCGGCGGCAGCGATCAGACCGTCACCCAGTGCAAAAAGGGGGAGGTCTGGGACAAGAAGAAGAAGAAGTGCGTCGCACCCCAGGAAGGCATGCTGGACGACGACAGCATCTATGATGCAGGCCATTCGCTGGCGCTGGCCGGGCGCTATGACGAGGCGATCGCCGTGCTCAGCCTCGCTGCCAACAAGCAGGATCCGCGCATCCTCAACTATCTCGGCTATTCGCACCGCCATTCCGGCCGCGTCACCGTTGGCCTCGGCTATTACGAGGAAGCGCTGCGCATCGATCCCAACTACACGCTGGTGCGCGAATATCTCGGCGAAGCGCATCTGCAGATCGGCGATCTGGCCGGCGCCCAGCAGCAGCTGATGGAGATCGAGAAGCGGACCGGCAAGGGTTCACGCGAATACGGCATGCTGTCGGAACAAATCGATCATTTCATGCGGAGCTGATTCACTCCCCGGTACTCCTCAATCCGGCCGCGAGCGATCGTGGCCGGATTTTTGTTGCCGGCCATCCGCGGTTCGCATCTGCCACGACGGCATTTGTGAAAGCCGACTGCATTTGTGACAGCCGTAGATGATTTTTGTAAAACCGATTTTTGGGCGTGAAAAACCCGCGAAGATTGCTATATTCAGGGAAATTGCGGTGAAACGGTTCCGTTAGCCCGAGGCTGTCGGACCGTTTTCTTTTTGTACCCATCGACAAGGCTTTCCCCGAAACGCGGGGGTGGCAGCAGGAAAGGTCAGGCATCATGAACAAGGTCCCGATGACAGGCGAGGGGTTCGCGTCATTGAAGGAAGAGCTGCGCTGGCGCCAGCAGGAAGAGCGGCCGCGCATCATAGAGGCGATCTCCGAGGCGCGCTCGCATGGCGACCTTTCCGAAAATGCCGAATACCATGCCGCCAAGGAGGCGCAGAGCCTCAACGAGGGCCGGGTCAACGAGCTTGAAGATTATATCGCGCGCGCCGAAGTCATCGACGTCAGCAAGCTCAGCGGCGACAAGGTCAAGTTCGGCGCCACCGTGGTCCTGGTCGACGAGGACACCGAGGAAAAGAAGACCTACCGGATCGTCGGCGACCAGGAAGCCGACGTGAAGTCCGGCCGCATCTCGATCTCGTCGCCGATCGCGCGCGCGCTCATCGGCAAGGAAGTCGGCGACGCCATCGAGGTCAACGCGCCTGGTGGCGCAAGGGGTTACGAGATCGTCCAGGTGCAGTTCATCTAAGGGATTTGAGGGCGCTGATCCGCGGTTTCTAACTGCGGTTTGCGCCGCCTCATCGCCCTGCCGGGCGTTCGTCGTTCGAAAAGCCAAGCAATTGGCTTTTCGTTCGCTACACAGACCACTCCTCAACCCCCCGTATAGTGCCGGGGAGAAGAACGACCTTCACTGGTGATTTCGCCAATCTCCCACGTGCAATGAAGAGCGCCGAGGCTGCGCTCAGCTGGAGGCAGGCGGATGAGGGCAGCGCTAGCCTTTCCAATTGAATTAATTGAACAAATCAATCTCCATTGACCCGACTACGCTCCAGCAGCCTCTCTGCCTCCGCCACCACTTCCGCCGGCGTCACACGCTCCCCGGGTGCGGCCAGAAGCGTCGACGCATGTTGGCCGCGCGGGCCGGTGAGGCCGGGCTCGGTTGCAAGAAAAACCGCCACCGTCGGCAGGCCGAAGGCGCTGGCGAGATGGGTCAGCCCGGTGTCGGCGCCGATGACCAGCGTCGAGCGGCCGATGATCGCGGCGATGTCGGCCAGCGGCGACCTCGGCACGACAACCGTTGACGGAACGGCCTTTGCGATGGCTTCGGCCACGGCCTTTTCACGCTCGTTCGACCATGTGGTGACTGGGGTCATGCCGCGATCCACAACGAGGCGGGCGGTTTCGATCCAGTCTTCGACGGGCCATTTCTTGTCCTCGCGGCTGGTACCGTGCAGCAGGAAGGCGGTTTTCCCGGCGGTGCCGGCCAGATTGTCGGGCGATGGCACGATGCCGGAGTCCAGCGTCGAAAGATCGGGCCGATAACCTAGCGCCAGCCCGAACAGCCGCCGCGTCCGTTCGATGGCGTGCAGGTCGCGCGGCACGGCGTAGGTGACGTCGTAGAACAGCGTCGCCGAGGGTTCGCGCGCGCTCGACCGGTCGAAGCCGGCGATCGGCGCGCCGGCCTGTCGTGCCACCAGGGCCGATTTCAGCAGGCCTTGCGCATCGATTACGAGGTCGTAGCGGCGACCGCGCAAGGTGCGGCGCAAGGCGGTCGCCTCGCGCCAGGTGCCGCCGTCGAGCAGCGCCTTGCGCCACCGCCGGATTGCTACCGTGTGGATCTTGTCGATCGCCGGGTGCAGCGCCACGATGCCGGCGAATGCTTCTTCCACGCACCAGTCGAAGGATACGTCCGGCCTGGCGAGGCGGGCATCCTCGACGGCCGGAAAGGTGTGGATGACATCGCCCATCGACGACGTCTTGACGATGAGCACCTTCATGCGGCTGCCGGGATTTCCAGCAGGCGTTCCGCCGCCGCCGCGACCTGCCCGACTTCAAGCGTCTTCAGGCAGTTGAAGTGGCCGAGCGGGCAGATTTTCTGGTGGCAAGGCGAACAGGACAGGCCGAGCCAGACCAGTTCGCGCCGTTCCGCCAGCGGCGGCGTATTTTGCGGCGAGGTCGAGCCATAGACGGCAACGATCGGCGTGCCGACGGCGGCGGCGACATGCATCAGCCCGCTGTCGTTTGACACCGCCAGCCTTGCCGCCGAAATCAGGTCGATGGCGTCCTCCAGCCGCGTCTGGCCGGCAAGATCGATGACGCCTGGGGCGAGGGCGGCGATCTCCGCCGTCACGTCGCGGTCGTTCCTCGAACCGAACAGCGCGACCTTCAAGCCCTTCGCCATGAAGTCGCGGGCAAGCCCGGCATAGCTTTCGCTCGGCCAGCGCTTGGCCGGGCCGAACTCGGCGCCGGGCATCAGTGCTGCGAACTTCTGCGACGTGAGCCCGAAGCGGTCGAGCAGGATGGCCTGGTTGCTGGCGTCCACGGTCAGCCGAGGCGCCTGGAAGCTGCCGCCCCGGGCGAGGCTGAAATAGGCCTGTGCGGTGCGTCGTTTCACGGCATCGGGCAGCGGCACAATGTCGGTTAGCAGGCCATAGCGCATTTCGCGCAGATGGCCGAAACGGTGTGGAATGCGGGCAAAGAACGGAATCAGCGCCGACTTCCAGCTTCCCGGCAGGACATAGGCGATGTCGTAGCGGCCGCGCAGCAGGCGGCCAAAACGCCGGCGAATGGTGAATTCGAGCGCGCCGGGTTTTAGCGGAAAGTCGATCTGCTGGCGTATCTCGGGCATGCGTTTGACCAGCGGTGCGGCCCAGGCCGGCGCCAGCACGTCGATCGCGGCGTTGGGATGCAGCTCTTTCAGCGCCGAAAACAGGCACTGCGCCATCACCATGTCGCCCACCCAGCGTGGGCCGATCACGAGGATCGTTGGGCTTTCAGCCATTCGACATAGTCTCTGACACCGGTTTCCACTGTCCGGAATTGGCCATTGTAACCGACCGCGCGCAAATGGGACATATCAGCTTGCGTGAAGCTCTGGTAGCTGCCCTTGAGATGGTCGGGGAATTCGATGAATTCGATCTCGCCCCTGCCGAGCACGTCGATAACGGTTTCGGCGATGGCGCGGAACGGCTGGGCGCGGCCGGTGCCGCAATTGAAGATGCCGCTCGAGCCGCGCTTCCACAGCCACAGATTGACGTCGGCGACATCGCCGACATGGATGAAGTCGCGGCTTTGTTCGCCAGGCCCGAATCCGTCATAGGCGCCGAACAGTTTCGGATTCTCGCCTCGTTCGACCTGGTTGAACAGGTGGAAGGCGACCGAGGCCATGGCGCCCTTGTGCGCCTCGCGCGGGCCATAGACATTGAAGTAGCGCAGGCCCGCGACCTGCGAATGATCGGTATCGAAGACGGTGCGCCGGACATAGTCGTCGAACAGCTTCTTGGAATAGGCGTAGACGTTGAGCGGCCGCTCGAGCGCGGGGTCCTCGCGAAATTCGGCGCCGCCGCCATAGACGGAAGCCGAGGAGGCGTAGAGGAAGGGCACGCGCAGCGCCTGGCAGGCATGCAGCAGCCGTTTCGAGAAGGCGTAGTTCACCTCCATCATGAACTTGCCGTTCCACTCGGTGGTCGTCGAGCAGGCGCCCTGGTGGAAGACGGCCTCGATGCGGCCGAGCGAGCCTGCCTCCATGGGGCCTAGGAAATCGTCCTTGTCGAGATAGTCGGCGATCCTGAGATCGGCGAGATTGGCGATCTTGCGGCCGTCGGTGAGGTCGTCGACGACGAGGATGTCGTCATGGCCTTCGGCATTGAGCGCGGCGACGATGTTGGAGCCGATCATGCCGGCGCCGCCCGTGACGATGATCATGTTGTTGGCCCTGATACGCGTTTCGCTTACCGATTCTGGCCCTTATAAGGGAGGCAGGGTGGGCTGTCGACAAAGCAGCCCGCGGAGCGAATGTCACAGTGGTGCCGCAAAGCTTCCGCTTCAGTCGGCTTGTGCCGCCCGGCATGATCGCGAGGGACAAAAGAATGCCGTCGACCGAACTGCTCATCGCGTTTTTCGCCACCACGGCGATCTTCGCCTACATTCCAGGCCCGGCGATGCTCTACGCCGCCGCGCAGACGATGGCGCGCGGCCGCTGGTCCGGGCTGACGGCGGCACTTGGCATTCATCTGGGTGGCTACGTGCATGTCTTTGCCGCCGCCGCCGGGCTATCGGTGCTGTTTCACGCCGTGCCGACGCTCTACATGGCGGTCAAGCTGGTGGGTGCGCTCTATCTGATCTGGCTCGGCGTTTCGCTGTTCCGCAAGCGCGTGGAGGGTGATGCGGCACTGCCCGCGATCGAGCGCAAATCCGCTCGACGTGCCTTTTTCGAGAGCATCACCGTCGAGGTGCTCAACCCGAAGACGGCGATCTTCTTCATGGCGTTCCTGCCGCAGTTCATCGATGCCTCGGCGGCATTCCCGGTCTGGCTGCAGTTTGTGGTGTTGGGCACAATCGTCAATCTGATGTTCTCTTCGGCTGATGTCGTCTGCGTGTTCCTGGCGGGTGCCGTGATCGGCCGCTTGCGGCGCTCGAGCCGCGCACAGCGGCTGATGCAGCGGGCAGGCGGTGCCGTGCTCGTCGGATTGGGCGTCCACGTCGCCCTGCAGAAGACCTGACCGATGGGGCCGTTGCGATCGTGTCCTGCCGTTGCACTGCGTGGAATTGCGGTATATCGGCTTCGCCAAGTCCAACTTGGCTGGGTGGACTTGATTGACCGGCCTGCCTATCGAGCGTTTCAAAATCACTGAGATCGGCTTTTCCTACAAAGATGATCAAGCACAATCCGCCTTCTCCCGAGCCCTTGCATCGCGCCATTGCGCGCTTCGGCGACGTCACCGTTCTGGTGGTCGGTGACCTGATCCTCGACCGTTTCGTCAACGGCGTCATCGAGCGGATCTCGCCGGAAGCGCCGATCCCGGTCCTGCACGGGCGCGGCGAGACCTCGACGATGGGCGGCGCCGGCAATGTGGTCGCCAACATCGTCTCGCTCGGCGCAACCGCTGTTCCCGTGTCGGTGATCGGCACCGACGCCGCCGGCGACCATCTCGTGCGCATGCTGCGCGAACTCGGCGCCGACACGGTGGGCCTGGCGCAGGAGCGTGGTCGCATGACCTCGTCGAAGAGCCGCTTCAGCGCGCTCAACCAGCAGGTGCTGCGCTTCGACGAGGAGGAGATCAAGCCGCTCGGCGCCACGGAGCGCGCCGGCCTGATCCGGCATTTCCGCGCCGCATTGACGCGCGCCGACATCGTCATCCTGTCCGACTATGGCAAGGGCATATTGCTCGACGGCGTCGCCGGCGAACTGATCGCCATCTGCCGCGACGCGGGAAAGCCGGTGCTGGTCGACCCGAAGGGCCGCGACTATGCGCGCTATGCCGGGGCGACAGCCATCACCCCCAACCGCAAGGAGCTTGGCGAGGCTGTCGGCCATGCGGTGTTCGCCGATGACGAGATCGTGGCGGCGGCACGCCAGCTGGTTTCAGCGCATGGCTTCGACTTCGTCGTGGCAACGCGCAGCGAAAAGGGCATGAGCGTGATCGGCCCGACCGAGGCGCGCCACATCGCCACCCAGGCGCGTGAAGTGTTCGACGTTTCCGGCGCCGGCGACACGGTGATCGCGAGTTTCGCACTGGCGCTGGCGGCCGGTGCCGATCCCGTCGCGGCGGCCTCGATCGCCAATGCCGCCGGCGGCGTCGTGGTGGGCAAGCGCGGCACCGCGCGGCTGACGGTCGAAGAACTCAGCGGAGCGCTGTTCCGTTCGCATGGACCGACCGCCCACAAGGATGCCATCCTCGATGCCTCATCGGCCGCGCGCATGGTCGCGGCGTGGAAGGAAGAGGGCCTGAGCGTCGGCTTCACCAATGGCTGTTTCGACATCCTGCATGCCGGTCATGTCAGTCTCCTGCACGCGGCGCGAAGCCAGTGCGACCGGCTGGTGCTTGGCCTCAACAGCGATGCCTCGGTGCGGCGGCTGAAAGGTGCCGGGCGGCCGGTCAACGACCAGCATGACCGCGCCTGCGTGCTCGCCGCCCTTGCCTCGGTCGACGCGGTCGTGGTGTTCGAGGAGGACACGCCCTTGGCGTTGATCGAAGCGCTGCTGCCCGACATACTGGTCAAGGGCGCCGATTACACGGTCGACACCGTGGTCGGTGCCGATGTGGTGCAGAAGGCGGGCGGACGCGTCGTGCTGGTCGATCTCGTCGCCGGTAAAAGCACCACCAGTACCATTGGCAAATTGCGCGCTGGCGGCACCACAAGCTGAGGAATTCATGTCCGACTTGAACGATTACCTGGTCCGCTCGGCGGCCGCGATTTCCGCCATGGTCGAGCGCGACCTGACCAGCGAGATGGAGCGGGCGGTGAGATCGGTGGTGACGGCTCTGTCGCAGGGCAAAGCCTTCCTGATCTGCGGCAATGGCGGCTCGGCCAGCGATGCCATCCACATCGCCGGCGAACTGGTCGGCCGCTTCCTCAAGGAGCGCAAGGCCTACAATGTCATCGCGCTGCCGGCCAACGCCGCTGTGCTGACCGCCTGGGGCAATGACTATGGCTTCGACACGGTGTTTTCGCGCCAGGTCGAGGCGCATGGCTCGGCCGGCGGCGTGCTGCTGGCAATCTCGACCAGCGGCAATTCGCCGAGCATCCTCGCCGCCGCCGAACAGGCGCGGATGATGGGCATGACGGTGATCGGCTTGACCGGCGACACCGGCGGCAAGCTCAAGCCGCTGTCCGACATCCTGCTCAACGTGCCCTCGACCTCGACGCCGATCATCCAGCAGGGGCACCTGTGCCTCTATCATCATCTGTGCGAAGTGGTCGAAGCGCGTCTCAGCAATGGCTGACGGGACGCTGTCGTGAAGCCCGGACCCTATCCGCTCCAGGAGCCCGGACTGTGGGTCGAGCGGATCGACACCAGGATTTTTCCGACCGGCACTCCGGCGTTGTTCCTTGACCGCGACGGCACCATCAATGTCGATACCGGCTATCCCGATGATCCGGCCAAGATGGTGCTGCGCGAGGATATCGCCGCGGCGATCGGTGCCGCCAATCGGGCAAGCATTCCCGTCATCATCGTCACCAACCAGTCGGGCATCGCGCGCGGCTATTTCGGCTGGGGCGATTTCGCCGCCGTCAACGGCCGCGTGCTCGACCTGCTGGGCGCCGACAACGCGTTCGTGGATATGGTCCTTGCCTGCGCCTATCACGAGGCAGGCGAGGGGCCGCTTGCGATCGCCGATCATCCGATGCGCAAACCCAATCCAGGCATGCTGCTTGAGGCGGCCAAACGCCTCGGGCTCGATCTGCAGCGCTCGCTGATCGTCGGCGACAAGCCGGCGGACATGGAGGCGGGACAGCGCGCCGGCCTCGCGGAGGGCTGGCTGGTCGACGGCGAAGCGGCGGTTCAATCGGGCTTCGTGGTCAGGCCCTGGCGCGGCCGCGAGGATTTCGGCGGCCTGCTCGCCGCAATAGCGGCACTCGGCGCTGTGTCTCGCGAAGCTTCATAAAGCTTGGCCTCGGTGGCGAATGAATACACCATCACCATCATCGAATAGACGAAGCCATGCCGGCCGCACAGGAAGTAGCGCTTGGCCAGGTAGAACTTCAGGAAGTTGCCGAGCGGCGACAGCACCAGCCGTATGAGGCCGGGCTTCTTGCCTCTCTCGATCAGCGTGGCAACCTTGAGGCTGGAGTAGGTGTTGGCTCTTGCCAGATCCTCCGCGACAGTCACTTCGCGGCGATGCAGCAATACGCCACTTTCAATCGTGTCGGTTTCGCCCGGCACCTCAAACGATTCATGGACCCGCAAGTTGACGTCCATGGTGGCCTTGTCACGGCGGAAAAGACGCAGCAGCCGGTTGTGCAGCACCCAGCGGTGCGCATAGCCGTAGCCTTTCAGCTTGTCGCGGCGTCTTACGTACCATCCATCCATGACGTCATTTGGAGGCTGCGTCACGGCCACGATCGACTGCCTGAGCAGGTCGTCGATGGCCTCATCGGCTTCGATCGAAAGGCACCATCGCTGCGTGGCTTGATCAAGCGCAAATTTCCGCTGACGTGGAAAACCCGGCCAGTCGTTGTGGAACAGCCTTATCGGGTAGCCCTTGGCGATGAACTCCTGAACGACGTCCAGGGTGTTATCCGTCGAGCCCGAATCGACGACGATGATCTCGGCGCAGAAGTCGATGCTTTCCAGGCACGCGCCGATCATGTCGCCTTCGTTCATGCAGATGATAAGCGCCGAAACCGGGCTAGAAAATCGAGTCATAGTCCCATCCACGGCACACTGTTCTCGAAACTTACGCTGCTTGCGCCATCTGCTCTTATGCAATTCCGGACGGCCACGGCAGAACGATCAGGCTTTCTACACCAGAGCCTATCGAATGCCAAAGCGGCCCGGATATGCCGAAGCCCGCAACCCGCATCGGCCGGTACGATGTGGTGCTGGCGTCCACCGGCCTCAAGGCTGTGCAAATGAGACCAGCCCTTCGTCCTTGACCCGCCGAATGGTGAGCGCGGTGCGCACCGTGTCGACATTCGGGGTCGAGGTCAGTTCTTCGATGACGAAGGTCTGGAAGGCGCCGAGGTCGCTCGCCACGCAATGCAGCAGGAAATCGGATTCCCCCGACACCATCCAGGCGTCGCGCACGATCGGCCAGCCTCGGGTGCGCTCGGCGAAGGTGCGCAGCTCGGCGTCGGCCTGGTGATGCAGGCCGATCAGACAGAAGGCGACGACATCCAGCCCAAGCGCCGGCGCGTTGAGCAGGGCGCGGTAGCCGCGGATGATGCCGGCTTCCTCCAGCCGCTTGACGCGGCGCAGGCATGGCGGCGCCGAAATGCCGACGCGGTTCGACAGTTCGACATTGGTCATGCGCCCATCGGCCTGAAGTTCGCGCAGGATCTTCCAGTCGATGGCGTCGAGATCGGCCTTGAGCGGCATGAGGGCTCTCGATAAGTCGGGGGGTAGCACGCAAGAATCTTGCGTGATTTTGTAATTAAACGACTTCGCTGTCCATTCCATCCCTCGCTCGAAATATTTCGGAGGGGCAAAGCAGGAACGGGGTGCGACAAAGCTTTCCGGGGACGAACGCCAACTTGCCTTGCTGGCGTCGTGGGCAACACTTACATTACGCGCGATATCGACGAGTTTTCCATGCCGCAATTGCCGGCAGCCCTCCGCAAAGGCTTCCAGATGACCACCAAGCACGCGCCTGTTCTCATCATCGGTTCCGGCCCCGCCGGCTACACCGCGGCGGTCTACGCCGCCCGCGCCATGCTGAAGCCGATGCTGGTCGCCGGCCTGCAGCAGGGTGGCCAGTTGATGATCACCACCGATGTCGAGAACTATCCCGGCTTCGCCGACCCCATCCAGGGTCCGTGGCTGATGGAGCAGATGCTGAAGCAGGCGGAGCATGTCGGCACCGACATCATCAACGACATCATCACCGAGGTCGACCTCAATGTGCGGCCGTTTCGCGCCAAGGGCGATTCCGGCACCACCTACACCGCCGACGCGCTGATCATCGCCACCGGCGCGCAGGCCAAATGGCTGGGCATCCCGACCGAACAGACGTTCATGGGCTTCGGCGTCTCGGCCTGTGCCACCTGCGACGGTTTCTTCTATCGCGGCAAGGATGTCGCGGTGATTGGCGGCGGCAATTCGGCGGTGGAAGAGGCGCTCTATCTGTCGAACCTGGCCAAGAGCGTGACGGTCATCCACAGGCGCAGCGATTTCCGCGCCGAGCGGATCCTGCGCGAGCGGCTCCTGAAGAAGGACAATATCCGCGTCATCTGGGACACGGTCGTCGACGAGATCACCGGCCGCCCCGGCAAGACGCCGCTGCCGCCTTCGGTCGAAGGGCTGAAGCTGCGCAATGCGGTGACCGGCCAGGAAACGCATCTTAAGGTCGATGGTGTGTTCGTGGCGATCGGCCACGCGCCCGCGGTCGAACTGTTTGTCGGCAAGCTGAAGCAGAAGCCGAACGGCTATCTGTGGACGGCGCCGGATTCGACCCGCACCGACGTTCCCGGCGTGTTCGCGGCCGGCGACGTGACCGACGACATCTACCGCCAGGCGGTGACGGCGGCGGGGCTCGGCTGCATGGCGGCACTCGAGGCCGAGAAGTATCTGGCCGGCATCGAAGTGCACCGCGAAGCGGCGGAGTAGAGAGTTCAGAAAGCGGCTTAGAAACGCCGTGTAAAAGCCTGATTTTTCATTCAGACGCCAAAACAGAACGAGGGAATCATGGCGTTGGACTGGGACAAGCTACGCGTGTTTCACGCTGCGGCGGAGGCGGGGTCGTTTACCCATGCGGCCGAGACATTGCATCTGTCGCAATCGGCGATCTCGCGGCAGGTCAGCGCGCTCGAGCATGATGTCGGCGTGCCGCTGTTCAACCGTCACGCCCGCGGGCTGGTGCTGACCGAGCAGGGCGAGATGCTGTTCCGCACGGCACATGACGTGCTGATGAAGCTCGAGACCATCAAGTCGCGGCTGACCGAGACCAAGGATCGCCCCTCCGGCGTGCTCAGGGTGACGACAACCGTCGGGCTTGGCGCCGGCTGGCTGACCGAGCGGGTGCAGGAGTTCATCGAGCTCTATCCCGAAATCAGCCTGCAGCTGATCCTCGCCAACGAGGAACTCGACCTCACCATGCGGCAGGCCGATTGCGCCATCCGGCTGCGGCAGCCGCAGCAGCCGGACCTGATCCAGCGCCGCCTGTTCACCGTGCACTTCCACCTCTATGCCTCACCCGCCTATGTCGCCAAGTACGGCAAGCCGGCTTCGGTGGCCGAGCTGAAGAGCCATCGCATCGTCACCTTCGGCGTGCCGGTGCCGTCGCATTTGTCGGAGCTGAACTGGCTGGAAACGGTTGGCGATTTCGAAGGCGGACAAAGGGTGCCGACGCTGCAGATCAACGACATATTGTCGATCAAGCGTGCGGTGCAGGGCGGCGCCGGCATCGCCATGCTGCCCGACTATGTGATCAACAAGGACTCCGACCTGGTGCAATTGCTGCCGGAGACCGAAGTGCCGTCCTTCGACACCTATTTCGCCTATCCGGACGCGATGAAGAACCAGGCCAAGCTGCATGTCTTTCGCGACTTCATCATTGCGAAGGCCCGAAGCTGGTCGTTCTGAGGACATATTGATAATCAGGTGATGCCGGCCTGACCTGAATCTCAACATGCCCTGGAACAGTGTTGCTTCGTTTCTTCGGCTCAACCCCGCCAGGGCGTCAGTCGCGGCAGCCAGCCTGGCACATTGCGGCGGTAGGTTTCGTATTGCGCGCCATAGCGGCGGGCCAATGTCGGCTCCTCATACAACCTGACGAACGACACCATGGCGATCGCCCCGATGACGGCGTAGGCGGCAAGCGTCCAGCTCGAGAACAGCAGCGCCTGGCCGAGGATGATCGACAGCACGGCGACATACATCGGGTTGCGGACATGGCGGTAGATGCCGCCGATCACCAGTCTCTCGGTCGGCGCGACCGGAGCCGGGGTGCCCAGGCCCTCGAGCGCAAAGCGGCCGAAGGCATGCAACAGCGCAGCTGTCGCGGCGACGATCAGGAGCCCGCCAACAGGCACAAAGCCAGGCAGGCTCGACCACGGCAAGCCCCAGCGATCGGTCAACAGCCAGGGCACAAGCCCGGCAACCACGCCAGGTGCGGCCATGAAGAACGCCGCGCTGCCGGGCGATCGCCGAAAACGTCCGCATTGGATGCCCTCCCTGACTGCCTGAGAAATGGACGCCTGTTGCCTGCTTCCACGTCATCACGCGATTTTGACATTTCGGGGTAAAACCGATCGCGATTGGCGATTCTGTAGTGTGAATCGCAGCGCGCAGCGTTCCTTTTCGGTGATTTTGCTGGTCCTATTTGCCTCGGATACGGGTTGGACCACAGCCTGCGTCTTTTTGCATGCGTGTGTTGCAAAATAGATGCTTGTTTCTTGGGCATGATGAGCACATATATAGACCATCTCCTGGGCGCGTTCTCCTCCCATTAGCGCCCTCGAGTGTTCCCCTCTGGAGGTTAGCCTTAACAGGCACTTCCAATCAAACTCAGCCGGATCTTCGTTGATCCGGCTTTTTTGTTGCCCGCGCTCTGCCGGGCCAACAAAGCTCTGCCGGGCCAACAAAAAAATTCATCAGAATTGCCACGTAACAGTGACATGTAACCCCAGGTAACATGTCGCGGACGCTCAACACCTGCTACGTAGATAATAGGACGCGGTGTGGTCGTGCGGGAGATGGGGGCATCACTCGGACGGCCCGGGCTCAGGCGGCTACCGCGTCCGAACCATTTCCGCCGCCGAAGCCCGGCGGCGCCAGATGCGGCGGACCTGCCGTTTTACCTCCCAAGGAACGGTCCGCAAATAAAACGACGTCCGGTCCCCGCCGGGCGTCGTTTTCATTTGGCCCCTCGAACCGAGGTTCGAGGGGAGTGCGGCATCCTTGTCCTTATGCTCGTCATTGCCCCAACATCGCCGCGCACTTTTGGGCGACATGCATCAGATGGAATCAGGCAGCCTTGCCGCTGGCGTTCATCGCCTCGTCGGCAAGACGCCCGGTGAGTTCGGCCATGTGGTCGAAGACGGCGCGGTAGCTGGCGACGCCCGCGGTCGCCGAGCGCAATTCGATGATCAGGTCGCCGATCTCGGCCTGCGGCATGGTCGCTTCGACGACATCCCATCCCGGCCAGTCAGGCCGCGCATCATAGCCGAGGATCTGTCCGCGCCGCTGCGGGATGAGCGCGATGATCTTCGCGGTCGCGTCGGAGGGCGTGACGATCTCGACCTTCATCACCGGTTCCAGAAGCACCGGCGAGCAGGCGGCCATGCCTTCCTTCATCGCCAGTCTGGCCGCCATCTGGAAGGCCATGTCGGAGGAATCGACCGCATGGTAGGAGCCGTCCGACAGGTTGACGGCGACATCGACGACGGGAAAGCCGAGCGGGCCGAACTTCAGATAGTCGCGCACGCCCGTCTCGACCGACTGGATGTAGGTCTTCGGCACGACGCCGCCGGTGATGGTGTCGGTGAACTGGAAGCCGGAACCGCGCGGCAGCGGCTTGATCTCGATCACCACGTCGCCGAACTGGCCATGGCCGCCGGACTGTTTCTTGTGACGGCCGCGTTGCTGCGCCGATTTGCGGATCGTCTCGCGATAGGGCACTGCCGGCGCATGGCCTTCAACCGGGATCTGGTTCTTGCCTTCCAGCCGTTCGCGCACGACGCGCAGATGCATCTCGCCATGGCCCGACAGCACGGTCTCGGCCGAATCCTGGTTGTGACGCAGGCTGAGCGAGGGGTCTTCCTCGGCCAGCCGCTGGATGGCGGCCGACATCTTCACTTCGTCCTTGCGCTCCTTGGGGCGCAGCGCGAAAGCGAAAACCGGCTGCGGCGGCTCGAACTCAAGCAGCGGCTTGATGCCGCCCTTGGCCGAACTGAGCGTCTGGCCGGTCTTGACCTCGTCCAGCTTGCCCAGTGCCACCGTGTCGCCGGCCTTGGCGATGGTGAGCTTGACCTGGTCCTTGCCGAGCATTCGGTAGATGCCGGAAACCTTCGCCGTGTTGCCGCCGGGCAGCCAGAGTTCGGAGCCGTCGACGACCTGGCCGGACAGGATGCGCGACACCGACAGCTTGCCGCCATGCGGGGTGTGGATGGTCTTCATCACCTGAGCGACGGTGGCCGCGCCATCGGGCGCGCCGAGCCGCTTGCGAGTCGCCTCGATGTCGGGCGCGTCGTGGCGGATCGCCTTCAAGAGACGCAGCACGCCGTTGCCTTTCTCCGCGGTGCCGATCAGCACCGGGGTCACCGCGCCATCGCGCAGATCGGCGGCGAGGTCGTCGAAGACGGCGTCCTTGGGCGGCTCGATCTCCTCCAGCAGCTGCTCCATCAGTTGGTCATCATGATCGGCCAGCGTCTCCAGCATGGAGAAGCGCGCCTCCAGTTCGCGCGCCTTGTCGTCGCCCGGTATTTCGGCCACCTCGCTCTGGGCATATTCGCGATAGACGTAGGCACGCTCCAGCGCCAGGTCGATCGAGCCGATGACGACGCCGTCCTTGCGCAGCGGGATCTGGCGCAGCAGCAACGGCATGGCGCTGGCCGGCTGCAGCATCTTCAGCGTGTCGCGCACGCCGGCGACTGCCTTGTCGACCTTGTTGAGGAACAGGATGCGCGGCACGTCGAGATCGTCGAGCTTGCGCATGATCAGCTGCAGGGCAGGGATCTTCTTCTCGTCGGCCTCGGCAACGACCACCGCGAGGTCGCAGGCAGCCAGCACCGGCTCGGCCTCGAAGGAGAATTCGATGGAGCCGGGGCAATCGACGAAAGTAAGCTGCTCGCCCATGAATTCGGTGGTGGCGAAGGTCGCCTCGACGCTCATGGCGTGGGCGCGCGCCTCCGGCGAATGATCTGAAACGGTGTTTCCTGATGAGACGGGATTTTGTCGGGGAATGGAGCCCGTGCGGGCCAATATGGCTTCGAGAAGTGTCGTCTTACCGCTTGCGAAGGGACCGACTATGGCAATGCATTTCGGTCCCGTGCGTCGTCCTCCGGCGCGAGTACCCATGACTGACCTCCACTCAGGCGTTTCCCGTAGGACCGACTGGCATGCATGGTTCAGGCGTGGTCAATCGGTCCTGAGCGGCGGCCGGCCTGTTCGACCGTCGCGGGCGGGGTTCTTTTGGTTTCGCCACCTGCCCAAAACCATCGTCCCACTTGTTTGCCGGCAGGGCAAGAAAAATAGAAATTCTTCGCTGTGGCCTCAGGCGCGCAGCGCCAGCGGCCCGGCATGGACGGCGCGCAAGAGACCGACCTTGTCGCGTGGCGCCGGCCGGCCGAAGAAATAGCCCTGGAAACGATTGCAACCGGCGGCCCTGGCCAGGGCGAAAAACACTAGTCTTGCGACGGCGGGCGAAACGGCCGGTTGCGCCCGGGATGATATCGGCCGAGAATGCGTCCTGCCTCAAAATGTCGGGCGGCGTTTGTTGCCGATCGCTTCAACAGTTCCAGGGTTTCACGATGAAGATCATTGCCTGTGGCAGCGTGCCGACCATCATAGCGCCGGAAAAATACTTCACCGGCCGCGTGCTGCAGACGCCGATCATCGAGAAGGAGGCGCCGGCACGGCTGCGGGCGACGCTGGTCAGCTTTGAGCCGGGCGCGCGCACCCACTGGCATACGCATCCGCTCGGCCAGACACTCTATGTCACCTCAGGCGCCGGCCTTGCCCAGACATGGGGTGAACCGGTCCAGGAGATCAGGGCGGGCGACGTCATTTCCTTTGCGCCTGGCGAAAAGCACTGGCATGGCGCGGCGCCGAAATCGGCGATGACGCATATCGCCATGCAGGAAGCGCTCGACGGCGTCCACGCCGACTGGCTGGAAGAGGTGACGTCGGTCCAATATGGCGGCTGAGCGCCGAGCTTGTGAGGGGACGTCGATGCCAACGAAAACCCGGCGGTGAAGCCGGGTTTTCAGTTTCAAGGACTTGCCTGATCAGACTGGCCTGATCAGGTCAGCGACGCCGTAAAGCGCTGGATGCGCGTGCAGGCTTCCTCAAGCAGCGTCTCCGAAGTGGCGTAGGAGATGCGGAAGTTCGGGCCGAGGCCGAAGGCGGAGCCGAACACGACCGCGACCCCCTCGGCCTCGAGCAGTTCCGAGCAGAAGGTTTCATCGGTGTCGATCACCTTGCCGGCTTTGGTCGTCTTGCCGATCAGCCGGGCGCAGGACGGATAGACATAGAAGGCGCCTTCCGGCGACTGGCAGCTTATGCCGCGTGCCTGGTTGAGCATCGACACGACGAGATCGCGCCGGCCCTGGAAGATCGCCTTGTTCCTGGCGATGAAGTCCTGCGGGCCATTGAGCGCCTCGACCGACGCCCATTGCGCGATGGTGCAGGCGCCCGAGGTCTGCTGGCCCTGGATCATGTCCATCGCCTTGATGAGCGCCACCGGACCGGCGGCATAGCCGATGCGCCAGCCGGTCATGGCATAGGCTTTCGACACGCCGTTCATGGTCAGCGTGCGCTCGTAAAGCTTCGGCTCGACCTCGGCGATGGTCTTGAAGACGAAGTCGCCATAGGTCAGGTGCTCATACATGTCGTCGGTCAGCGTCCAGACATGCGGATGCTTCAACAGCACGTCGGCCAGCGCGCGCAGTTCCGCCTCGGTGTAGGCGGCCCCCGACGGGTTCGATGGCGAGTTCATCAGCAGCCATTTGGTGCGCGGCGTGATTGCCTTCTCCAGCACAGCGGCGGTCAGCTTGAAGCCGTTGTCGATCGAGGTGTCGGCAAACACGGAGGTGCCGCCGCAGATCGCCACCATCTCGGGATAACTGACCCAGTAGGGGCGCGGTATGATGACCTCGTCGCCGGGGTTCAGCGTCGCCATGAAGGCGTTGAACAGGATCTGCTTGCCGCCGGTGCCGACAATGGTCTGCTCGGGCTTGTAGTCGAGATTGTTCTCGCGCTTGAACTTCTTCGCGATCGCCTCGCGCAGCGGCACGATGCCTGAAACCGGCGGATACTTGGTTTCGCCACGGCGGATCGCCTCGATCGCCGCATTCTTGATGTTGTCGGGCGTATCGAAATCCGGTTCGCCGGCGCCGAGGCCGATAATGTCACGGCCGGCATTTTTCAGCTCGCGCGCTTTCTGCGTCACCGCAATGGTGGCGGAAGGTTTTACGCGGGAAAGGGCGTCGGCGAGAAAGGCCATGACCAGATATCTCCAAGCAAGGTCGGTGCAGGCCGGGAGCGGCCGCGGCGCTTCTCATGTCGCATGATTTCGCGCAGTGCAAGCATTGTCGGCTGATCCAGATCGCAAGGACCCGTGATCGGCAACAAAAAATTCATTAACGGGCGGTAGAGGCTTGCGTGGCAGGATCGCAATCCAATCCGCCAGCTTGCGGAGCGAGGAACCGTGTCGCGCAGCATCGGGCTTGCCCACATCGTCCGTCATGATGACGGCACCTCCAGCGGTGTCTGGGGCATCCACACGCTGCAAAGCGCTTTCCAGCCGATTTTCGCCTTCAAGGAAGGCAAGCTGTCGGTGATCGCCTTCGAAGGGCTGATCCGGCCGTTCCGCGACGGCGAGCCGCAATCGCCGATGAGCTTTTTCAGCACCTGTCCGGCCGCCGACCGCCTGCATGTCGAGGCGCTGACCAGGACGCTGCATCTTCTGAACGCCGGCGCCTGCCTGCCGCAGGAAGCATCAATCTTCGTCAATTTCGACCCGTCGGTGTTCACCGAGCGCAGCGTTGCCGACAATGCCTTGCGCGAAATGCGGCTGGTGCTGCACGAGGCCGATATCGATCCGCGCCGGGTGGTCTGCGAAGTGACCGAGCAGCGGTCGGCATCGCAGGAGACCCTGCACAGCTTCGTCGCGGCGCTGCGGGCCAACAGCTTTCGCATCGCCGTCGACGATTATGGCGCCGACGATTCCGACATCAACCGCATCAAGGAGCTGAAGCCCGACATCGTCAAGTTCGACGCCATCTGGATCACGCAGCTGATGGAGTCCGGCGCCGGCTTCGCGCTGCTGACCGCCATGGTGAGAAGTTTCGAGGAGCAGGGCATCCGCACGGTGTTCGAGGGCATCGAGGAGGGCTGGCAACTGGAACTCGCCGAGAAATCGGGAGCGTCCATGGTGCAGGGTTTCGTGCTGGCGCGGCCCGAACTGGCGCCGACCAGCTTTCGCGTCTTCGGCAAAACCACGCGGCAAGCCGCCCCGGCGGTCGTCGGAGCCGCGCCTGTCCAACCGGCCCCACCGCATGCGACGCGGCCGGCGAAAGTCTTCGGGCGCAGGGTGACACCATGAGGCCCGAGCAGCGGCGCAATGTCGGCGATGCGATCTTCGCCGACGAGGTCGGCATCGAGTATGGCGTCCATGACGAGTTCCGGCTGCGCAGCGCCTATCAGCCGATTTTCGCGCCGCGCGGCCGCTTTCTTCACGCCGTCGCGGTCGAAGCCCTGATCGAGCCGCACCGCGCCGGCCGCCCCGTTGCGCCGAAGGTGTTCTTCGAAAGCGTTGCCGCCTCCGACCGGCTGTTTGTCGAGACCATGTGCCGGGCGCTGCACCTGAGGAATTTTCGCAACATCGGCGTCGACGGGCTCGATCTGTTCTTCAACTACAATCCGCTGATCAACGACCATCGGGGCCGGGCGCTGGCCGAGATCCGGCTGATGACCCGGGATCTCGGCGAGTTCGGCCTTGCGCCGGGCATGCTGGTCTGCGAAATCACCGAACAGGCGGCCGACGACGCGCTTCTCACCAGGCTGGTGCGCGAAATGCGGCGCGACGGCATCCGCATCGCCATCGACGATTTCGGCACCGGCCACTCGACCGCGGAGCGAGTGAGCCTGCTCCACCCCGACATCGTCAAGATCGACGGCACCTGGTTCGCCGAGTTCTGCCGCCATGCCGCCGCAGAACGGTTCTTCCGCCCGCTGGTTTCGGCCTTGCACGACCGCGGCGCCAAGGTGCTGGTCGAAGGCATCGAGCAGCCCACCCATCTGCGCGTCGCGCTCGAAGGCGGCGTCGACCTGCTGCAGGGCTTTCTTCTCGCCCGGCCGGCGCTGGCCGGCACGATCTTCGACGAAGAGCCGCTGGCCATCGACACGCTGCTGGGCAGGGACAGCAAGGTCGTGCCGCTGTTCGGCTAGGGCATGCTGATATTCAGGGAGGCCGGCCTGCAAACGGCAGCTTCCTGCGCTTCCGGTACTCACGTACCCAAAAGTACGCTCCGCTCTGGTTCTAGGAACCTACCGTTTTCGACTCGGCCTGACCTGAATCTCAACACGCCCTTGAGCGACCTCATACGTTCACACATCAGCGGCGCTGATGGTCGTACCTAAACAAATCATTGGTTGCGGCTGGAGCAACTGCGATAATCGCACCAATAGAGGCAGCGCTTCGGGGAACGGCAATGATACTTTACAGCATGATCGACAGCGGCAATTGCTACAAGCCGCGTCTGCTGATGGCCAAGCTCGGCCTCACCTTTACCAATGTCGAGGTGAGTTCGCACACCGGTGACACCCGCAAGCCCGATTATGTCGCCAAGAATCCGAACGCCATGGTGCCGCTGCTTGAACTCGACGATGGCCGCCGGCTGGCCGAATCCAACGCCATCCTGCTCTATCTCGCCGAAGGCACGCGCTTCCTGCCGGCCGACAGGTATGAGCGGGGGCTTGCCTATCAATGGCTGTTCTTCGAGCAATACAGCCACGAGCCCTATATCGCCGTGCGCAAGGCGCTGCTGACCTTTCCCGAACGCGCCAGCGATGCGACACCGGAGCGGCTGGCGGTGACGCTGGAACGCGGCAACAAGGCGCTCGGCGTGATGAACAAATATCTGGAAAGCAATGCCTTCTTTGCCGGCGGCGCGCTCAGCGTCGCCGACATCGCGCTCTATGCCTATACCCATACGGCAGAGCAGGGCGGCTTCCAGCTTGATGCCTATCCAGCGGTGGCAGAGTGGCTGAAACGAGTGGAGGCGGATCCAGGGCATGTGCCGATGGACCGGCTTCCATAGTTCGTCCTCACGGCGTCGCCGCTTCGCGGCTGCTCCGGGCGGGCGCGCCAACAGGCGCGACGCCGGTCGGGCTTGCGGTCTTCGGCCGGTGGCGCGAATGGCTGCCGGGGGGAAGATTTGGTTATTTCAAGAGATGGTCGTAGTCGGCATGGGTGCCGATCCAGAACCAGATCACGTCATCATTGTCGCGGATAGCAACAGCCCGGTAGTGGTCGTCAACTCGCGCTGACCAGTAGCGTCCGACCTGTTTGAAATGGAGTGATGGTTGAAAAGGATCAGAGCGCAGTCTGGCAAAACGCCTGTCCGCCTTTGCCCGGATTAACGATGGCAGTTTTTCGTAAGCCTCCCAGAATGATGGAGAGGCGACGTGGTTCACAGAGGCCGCGTCCGGCCCGCGCGATGGTCAGCCAATGCCTGTTCGGCAAGCTTGTCCAACCGGCCTGTCTTCGCGTCCGATTCTATCTGCCGATCCCACATCTCCGCCTGGAGCGCCTCGAACCATGCGGCAAACGCCTTCAGTTCCTCGGGGCTTAGTTCAGCGATGGATTTTTCGATTTGTTCAAGCTTGGTCATGGCCGAATGGTACCACTATTTGGGCTAAAAGTACCATGAGTGGGACTATAGTTCCGGCTGCGACGCCTGAACTCCAGACAAACAAAAAGGCGGGATAAATCCCGCCTTCCCATTTTCGGTAGCCTGATCGGGAGCGTCCGGTCCGGGCTGGCAGCTATCTGCTGATCCAGCTTGTCGGGTCTTTCCGCTCCGGCGCGCTTCTCGCGCGACTGTCAGTACATCCGTGACTTGCCACGCGCCCCGGGCTCTCGCCCGGCGCGCGCCATTCGCTAAATCAGGCTGCCTTGCTCAGAGATCCAGCGGACGACTTGCCAGTGCGGCGGTCCTGCTCGATCTCGAAGTTGATCTTCTGGCCTTCGACCAGGGTCGACAGTCCAGCACGCTCGACAGCGGAGATGTGGACGAAAACGTCCGCGCCGCCCGCGTCAGGCTGGATGAAGCCGAAGCCCTTGGTGGCGTTGAACCACTTGACCGTTCCAGTTGCCATTTAGATAGTCCTTCACATTTGCTTTAGATTGACCGGACCGAGGTCCAGCCGGTGTGCATCGAGATTTTGGAGATAGACGTCAGCAAACGCGAAGATCGCGAGGCCCGGATCGATCGGCCGAAATATCAATGGACCGCATATAGGCTGCTTTCGCACGAAAAACAAGACTGCGTGAGAAAGCCGTGATCAGGGGACTGCCCAATGGCCGCCCCAATCGCGTGAGAGCGTCGCAACAGGATTGGGCCCCGGCAGGGGTTAGATCCGCTTCTGGAAGGAGAGGACCTTGGGGAGAGGGCCATGAAAACCATTCTGCTTGCCGCCTGCCTGACGCTGGCGGCCGCCGAGGCGCAGGCAATCTCGCGCTATGATCCCACGCATATGAGCTGCGACAAGGTCCAGTCGACGATCGCGCGGCAGGGCGCCGTCATCCTGCGCTACCAGTCGACGCGGGTGCCGGGCCTGCCGCTCTACGACCGCTATGTGCAGAGCCAGCAATTTTGCACCATGGGCGAGGCGAGGACGCGTGCCTATGTGCCGAGCGCCGACACGAAGTCCTGCCCGG
Organism: Mesorhizobium calcicola; assembly: GCF_042682105.1. Lineage (NCBI taxonomy): Bacteria > Pseudomonadati > Pseudomonadota > Alphaproteobacteria > Hyphomicrobiales > Phyllobacteriaceae > Mesorhizobium > Mesorhizobium calcicola. The sequence continues at coordinate 22,251 of NZ_JBHUGY010000017.1, read as the reverse complement.
TCTATATCTGCAAGCGGCCGGACAATGATCGGCATTTCCGCCGGCGGTTCTTCCACAACAACTAGTTCAAAACCCGAAGGAAACCTGCGCGGGCGGCGGCGGGCCGACGCGCACGCCTTCCATGGCCAGCATCTTCTCCTTGGTGTTCGAGCCGCCCGGCGCCGAGAAGCCGCCGATCTTGCCGCCGGCGGCAAGGATGCGATGGCAAGGGATGACCAGCGGCACCGGATTGGCGCCAAGGGCAGCACCGGTTTCGCGCGGCAGACCGCCATGGCCGGCGCGTTTGGCCAACTCGCCATAGGTGGTGGTTTCACCGTAGCCGAGCTTTCGCGCCGCATCGTAGATGGCGAGGCGGAAGTCGTCGATGCCGTCGAGATCGACCGGCACGCCGGTGAAGTCGACATCCTCGCCGGCCGCATAGGCCTTGATCGACGCGATCAGCTCGACCACCCATGGCGGCTGGGCGGTGGAGGCGGAAACGCCGGCATGGCGCAGCAGGCGCCGCTCGACCGCTTCGCGGCTGCGTTCGGGCAGGCAGAGCCGGATCAAGCCCTTTTCGCTCCAGGCGATGCCCATGAAACCGATCACTGTTTCTAACACTGCGTGGCCGGCTGTGATCGAAGATGTCGTTTCCATGATGCGTTCCTTTCCGCAAAGTGGCGAAAACCGGGATTCGTCCCAGTACATATCCAGAACAATATGGCATCCCGGCCAGAGTCTCGCCACCCGAAAACCACCTAATGGCCCCGATTGCCGGCCCTGAATCGCTGGTGTAAGGAATTTCTTAACAACCCAACAAACCGGACTCGAGCGCGGCTTGCGAGCAAAACATACTTTTATCGCGATCGGCGTGATCCTGGCCGCCGCCGGCATGAGCGGCTGCACGTCGACCTCGCAGATGAAATCCGCGCCTGCCCTGACCGAAACCGCGACCGCCGCCGGCGCTGACGCCGGTTTCACCATACCGCTGCCGGACACCGTTTCGGTGCTGCCGCAATCCTCAGGGATCGCGCCCGTTCAGACGGCTGAATTGACGCCCAGTCCGGCCACGCCAGCACTCGATCCCGCCGTCCAGCCGCTTGCTGCGACCGCCGCCTTTGCCGGTTCGACCCCGGCGGCACCGGCCATGCCTGCCGTAATGGCCGCCAATGCCTGGCAGGCGCCGCCGCCGGCGACTGCGGGTGAGCCGGTCAACACGGCCGAGACCTACACGACCGCCGGGCTCGTCATGCCGGCGACCGCCAAGGGCGGTCAAAAAGGCATGCCCGGCGTGCAACAGGTCGCTTATGTGGTGCCGCAGAATCCGGCTGCCCTTGTCCAGTTCCCGACGGCACCCGTGGAAGAAGAGCATGCGACGGGCATGCGCGGCGATGTCGAGCGGCTGATCGAGAAATATGCCGCACTCTACCAGGTGCCGGTCGACCTGGTGCGCCATGTCGTTAACCGCGAGAGCACCTTCAACCCGAAAGCCTACAACAATGGCCATTGGGGGCTGATGCAGATCAAGCACGCGACGGCGCGCGGCATGGGCTATGACGGACCGGCCAAGGGCCTATTCGACGCCGAGACCAATTTGAAATACGCGGTCAAGTATCTGCGCGGCGCCTGGCTGGTGGCCGGCGGCAACGCCAAGCGCGCCGACTGGCTCTACCAGACCGGCTATTATTTCGACGCCAAGCGCAAGGGCCTGCTCGAGGCGACCGGCCTTGGCCGCGACCGCCAGCGTCGCCGCTTGCAGCCCGACGCCTGAGCGCAATGCCTGAACCGCGTCCGCCGGCTCCGAACGACATCCGGCTGCGCAAGATGCTCGACGAGACGCTGGTTCCTCCGCATTGGCCGCAGGGCTTTGCGATGCGCTGCTTCGAGCCCGGTGACGCAGCGGCCCTGCATGCGCTTTTGACCGAAGTGTTCGACGACGGCGCCGATGGCCCGTTCGACGAATGGTGGCCGCGTATATCAGGCGATCCTGAATTCGACCCGGCGCTGTGTTTCCTCGTCATCGACGCCAAGGGCCGGCTGGCGGCGGCGGCACTGTGCTGGACGCGCGGCTTCGTCAAGGACCTCGCCGTTCACCCCGAGGCGCGCGGCAAGGGTATTGCCGAGGCGCTGATGTGGCACGCCTTCGCCCGTTTTCGCGAGCGCGGCGTCGACCGTGTCGACCTGAAGACCAACACGGTGGAAAATGCCGTCGCCGTCAGGCTCTACCAGCGGCTCGGCATGTTCGAGGTCGATTGGTACAGCTGAGCGGGGCGCTCAGATGTCCGGCGCTTTGCCGATCTTCCGCTTCAGCTCCATCGCCCAGGCGCCGGCCTCGTAGCTGCCCACAATCCCGTGGTGAGAATGCCGGGAAGCCAGGGAGGTTCCGTAGCGGGCCATCCGCAAAAAAATGTCGGAGCCGATCGCCGCCAAACGTCCTTGGGTCGCAGAGCAACCGCGCCGGGACGCCAGCGCGATGACCCAAGGAGACGATCATGATCACCTTTCCCAACGAATCCGCCAAATACCGCACCGCCCGCGAAAAATTGCTGCGGAAGGAAATTGGGCTGCGCCGCGCCATGGAAGAGGTTGCGGTCGCGCGCCGTGCATTGCCGCCGGGCGGACTGGTGCCGCAGGACTATGTGTTCGACGTGCTCGGACCGGACGGCAAGCCGGCGACGGTAAAACTGTCGGAGCTGTTCGCGCCGGGCAGGGATTCGCTCATCCTCTACAACATGATGTTTCCCCGCCACCCGCAGGAGACGCGCGAAGTGGCGACCGGCGGCGGCACGGCGAAGCTGGCGAGGAAAGACCAGCCATGCCCGTCCTGCACGGCGCTGCTCGACCAGTTCGACGGCGCCGTTGGGCATCTCGAAGCGGCCGGCTTCAATTTCGCCGTGGTGGCCAAGACCGCGCTGGAAAACCTGGTCACACTTAGCCGCGATCGCGGCTGGAAGAACATGCGGCTGGTGTCGTCGGCCGGGAACGGCTTCAAGCGCGACTACAATGCGGAGACGGCTGACGGCGCACAGTCGCCGCTGCTGTCGGTGTTCCATCGCGACGCCGACGGCATCCGCCATTTCTGGAGTTCTGAACTGGATTTCGCGCCAACGGACCCAGGCCAGGATCCGCGTGGCGTCGGCACCTGCGAGACGCTGTGGAACCTGATGGATTTCACACCTGGGGGCCGGCCGAACTGGCACGAGCAGCTGCAATATGGCGAGGCGTGTTGTCATTAGGAGGGCTTGCCTTCTAGAAAATCAGCGCTCTACGGCGCCCCCCTCTGTCCTGCCGGACATCTCCCCCACTTGGGGAGATTGGCAGCTCGGACGCCGGCCTGACTTCGGCGAGCCGCTGCAATATGGCGAGGCGTGCTGTCATTAGGGGCGGGCGCCACGTACGGTCTTTCCTTCTCCCCTTGTGGGAGAAGGTGGCCTCGCGAAGCGAGGTCGGATGAGGGGTGTTCCAGTGAACGCCAACCTCACCTATCCTCTCACAATGCCGCACCAACCCGTCCTGCCAGCAAAAAGACGTTTCGCCCGAACCTTGCGGCGCGAACCGACCGAGGCCGAGGACAAGCTTTGGCACGAGCTACGCGGCCGCAAATTAGATCGGATCAAGTTTCGTCGGCAAGTCCCGATAGGGCGGTTCGTTGCCGACTTTCTTTGTGCAGAAGCAATGCTGATCATCGAAATCGATGGCAGTCAGCATGCGGATTCCAGCCATGATCGAGAGCGGGACAACGATCTGATGCTGCGCGGTTTTCGCGTTCTGCGCTTCTGGAATGATGATGTGATGCGCGAGTTGGATTCCGTCTGGGACACCATCATCGCTTATGTGCGGGACATGAGTTTGGAGCCATGGCGGTGACAGCTTGGGCGTAACCAGACGCCAAGCTGGAACACCCCTCATCCGACCTCGCTTCGCGAGGCCACCTTCTCCCACAAGGGGAGAAGGGAAAGTCGCGTCTGCCGTCACAAAACAAGGAAGCAACACATGCCCAAGATCGACCTGTCATCCGTGCCCGTCCGCAAGGGCTCGGGCTATCCCGCGCCTTTCGATGCTCCTTGCGCCGAGCGCACGTGCCGCCGCCTCGGCGAGGCCGGCGGGCTCACCGATTTCGGCGTCAACCTGATGACCTTGCCGCCCGGAGGCTGGTCGAGCCAGCGCCACTGGCACAGCCATGAGGACGAGTTCGTCTATGTCTTGGAGGGCGAACTGGTGCTGGTCGAGGACGGCGGCGAGACGCTGCTCAGGGCAGGCGACTGCGCGACCTTCGCCAGGAACAGCGGCAACGGCCATCACATGATCAACCGCTCCTCGGCCACGGCGCGCTACCTGGAGGTCGGCTCGCGCTCTCAGGACGATGTCATCACCTGCTCCGACATCGACATGATGAGCCCGAGTTCGGATGGACGGTTCCTGCACAAGGACGGCACGCCGTATCCGGGGCAGGCGTGAGGGCGGCGACGCGGGACTTTCCTTCTCCCCCTGTGGGAGAAGGTGGCCGAGCGAAGCTCGGACGGATGAGGGGTGTTCCAGCTTGGCAACACCGCTTGCGCAGCCGTGACCGTATAGCTGATTATCAGCGTCTCACTCCGCTGGAACACCCCTCATCCGTCTTGCCGCTTCGCGGCAATCCACCTTCTCCCACAAGGGGAGAAGGAAAGACTGGCATTCCGCCGGTGCCGCGATAAGCTCCCTGCAACAAAGGGAGGATCACCATGAAGAAGGAAGTCATCGAAGTGCCTGTCATGTCGGACAAGGTGCGGGCGCTCGGCCTGCCCTGCTCGACGGCGGTCAAGGCCAACGGCTTCGTGTTCATCTCGGCGACGCCGCCGGTGGACATGGTGACCGGCGAGATGGTGCGCGGCGACATCGAGGTCCAGACCGAAGCGTCGCTGAAGGCGCTGAAACATTGCCTGGAAGCGGCCGGCACCACGCTGGAAAACGTGGTGATGGTGCGCATCTACGCCGTCAATTCCGGCTTCTACAACGCCATCAACCGGGTCTACGCGCGGTACTTCAGCGTGAATCCGCCGGCGCGCAGTTTCGTGCCGGTGGCGTCGTGGCCGATGGAGTTTGATATTGAGATTGAGTGTGTGGCGGTGGCGTGAGGGGCTAATCTCTTGGCTCTCCGTTGACGGTGAGATCGGATGAGAGAAGCTAAGCGTTTGACCAAGACAATCTCGGTCAATTTTGAGGTAAAAATTCCTCCACTCTGCAGCAGCAAACAATATAAATTTTAAGTTCTTTCTCAATCATTTTGCATATCTTACCCTTTCTCTCATGTATAATCTTGTGCCTCTCCTTTGATTGACACCCTTTCTTCTGAGGTTCGAAAAGGTCTATGTCTTGTGTGACTACAATACTCACTTCTGCTCCCGCAGAGAATTCGACTATTCGAGCGTCCTTTACAGGAATCCCACTTTGAACCAGATGTTTTCTCAGCGGATTATTTCGGACAAAAGCGACCAATCGCAACGCCCCATTTTGCATCAAATCCGCAATATGGTCTGCCACGAATATATTTCCGACACCGCCGGTGCACGAGCGCCACTCTTGAAGAAATAACCCACCAAGGTCTAAGGTAAGGTGATCTTTACTTTTTATAAGCTCGACGGACGCAGTACAATTGTTCGGAGTGCCGCCTACCATCCCATCTATGTAGGTTTTAAATGAATTAGCGTCGAGGAAGGTAGCCATTATTCTGGATATATAAAACGTAGTTGACGTTCTGACTCAGACCTTTCAGGGTGAGCCCTTGCCTTAGCAAGTTGAAGTGATTCAACCTGTCTTTGCGGAAAGAATCCGCCGGGCCAATCCGGTTTAAAGATTCCATCGGCACGAATGTCAATATCCGTAACGATCTTCTCCCCGTTTTGATCTTCCACAAAGAAAATTTTAACGTCTGAAGGGCTTATATCACCGAGAGCGACATGTCGCGCAATTCTCAAAACCAAATTATCGCTGTGAGTTTCTATAAATTGCTGACCTCCAAATTTTGCCAAACCAACAAAAAAAGAACCAAGAGAAGCTTGAGCGTTCGGGTGTAAATGTATCTCGGGTTCCTGAACTACAAAAGTTGGGCTTTTTCTTTGAGAAACGTGAGATCCAAATATATTAAGTCCACCAATTAGCACAGGAAGTACTTGACTGCATCCAAAACCAACATCACAAATATTATGCTCTTTTCCTTTGAAGTCGACAATACATATTTCGAAGTGCCTTGTAGTTAGATTTTTAACTCGAATTTTATCAGCTATCTTGTTTACGCGCAACCAATCCGAAATTTGCTCCTCAAGGCCAATTCGTAAAGCGCCGCGTTTAGCTGTGTCATTTACCAGCAGCGTTATGCCGTTTGACCCCGTCCTTCCGATCTCGGTGGGAGTTTCCCCACTGTAGAGATATGTGCGCTGTGGTTGGGCTCGAAAGGGGCTGAGGGAATCGAAGTTGCGGAAATTATCTCGAAGCAACATATCCGCCTTGCGCAAAGCTCGGGCAACGCGTTCAATTATGTCCTTTGATGATTTTGGAAATTCGTTCTCTGGGACAACCAGCCTAGAAAGACTTGGGTCAAAAGGCCAAAATCCAATAAATAGAGGGCGCCTCGCACTCTTACTTCCGAGCACTGTCTCCACACTCCGCCGCAGGAGTTTGACGTCCGAGCTATCCTTCCTAGCTTGATAGGAAAAAATCTCCTCGTTGTTTTCTGACAAACTGAACCTGGATATTTCGAGCTCTCTGCGTTGTAATCGGAATTTGACGTCGAAGGAAATGTCAAATTCTCCAATCCCAAGATCAAATCCGATAGGCGTTCGAACGTTGTTTCCATGTACAACGTCCTGAAACGTTCCCAATTCTTCGTATGGTCCATTCAAGACTAGCGGGCTCGAACTGCCTCGGCTCGCGAAATGGGTCTGCGCGATTAAATTTATTGCACTTAGAATCGATGATTTTCCAGAATTATTTGCGCCTATAAATATATTAAGTCGACGGAATTCAAATTTATGATCCCGATATGCGCGGAAACTGCGTAGCCTGAGGTACCTAATCATTGGTCTCATCGGTGAGTGCAGGGCAAAAAATTTGCCATAAGCTATCATCGAATTTAAATTTTGGAAGGCACTTTGTCTTTCGACAGTTGGCTGCCTAGATGCCGCGAGTTCGCAGCACAATATGCATAGAAACGTCGCAGTCGGCATATGCTACGCGGGTGCATGGCTATGAAGAATCAGCTCGATTCAGCGCCATAGCGCTACAACCCTGACTTCGCTTACTGTGCTTCATTGTTTCTAAAGAGGAAAAAAGAAGTGGCCCTTACGCAAAATACTCCTGCAGCGGCCTGACCTCCAGGCTCCCCGCCTTCAGCGCCGCGATCGCCTCGGCCACCGCCGCCGCGCCCGACAGCGTCGTGTAATACGGCACCTTCTGCATCAGCGTGGCCCGCCGCAGCGACTTTGAGTCCGACACCGCTTTCTGGCCGTCCGTGGTGTTGAAGACGATCTGCACCTGGCGGTTGCGGATGGCGTCTTCGATGTGGGGGCGGCCTTCCAGGACCTTGTTGATTTTCTCGGCGTCCACGCCGTTTTCGGCGAGGAAGCGTTGCGTGCCCGAGGTTGCCAGCACCTTGAAGCCGAGGCCGGTCAGACGTTTGACCGCCGGCAATATGCCCTTCTTGTCCTCGTCGCGCACCGAGACGAACAGCGTGCCGGAGCGTGGCAGGTCGACGCCGGCGCCCAATTGGCTCTTGGCGAAGGCGAGCGCGAAATCGCGGTCGAGGCCCATGACCTCGCCGGTCGAGCGCATTTCCGGGCCGAGCAATATATCGACGCCGGGGAAGCGGGCGAACGGGAAGACCGCTTCCTTGACCGCGATGTGGCCGGGGTTGCGCGGGTCGGGCATGGCGCCGTAATGGGCGAAGGCGTCTTCCAATTTCTCGCCGGCCATGATGCGGGCGGCGATTTTCGCGATGGGCCGGCCGATGGTCTTGGCGACGAAGGGCACGGTGCGCGACGCCCGCGGGTTGACCTCCAGCACGTAGACCGTGCCGTCCTTGATCGCGTACTGCACGTTCATCAACCCGCCGACATTGAGCGCGCGGGCGAGCGCTGCCGTCTGGCGCTCCAGTTCGTCGACCAACTCCGAGGGCAGCGAATGCACTGGCAGCGAGCAGGCGCTGTCACCGGAATGGATGCCGGCTTCCTCGATGTGCTCCAGGATGCCGGAGACGAAGGTCGCCTTGCCGTCGCAGAGACAATCGACATCGACCTCGATGGCGCCGGAGAGGTAGGTGTCGAACAGCAGCGGGTTCTTGCCCAGCAGCGTGTTGATCTGGCCGGTCTTGTCATTGGGGTATTTCTGCTTGATGTCCTCCGGCACCAGGCCGGGCACGGTGTCGAGCAGGTAGGATTGCAGCATGCCCTCGTCATGGATGATCTGCATGGCGCGGCCGCCGAGCACATAGGAGGGGCGCACCACCAGCGGGAAGCCGAGCTCGCCGGCCACGAGGCGGGCCTGCTCGACCGAATAGGCGATGCCGTTCTTCGGTTGGCTGAGGTTGAGCTTGTGCAGCAGCTTCTGGAAACGGTCGCGGTCTTCGGCGAGATCGATCATGTCGGGCGAGGTGCCGAGGATCGGGATGCCGGCTTTCTCCAAGGCGTCGGCCAGCTTCAGCGGCGTCTGGCCGCCGAACTGGACGATGACGCCGACCAGCTCGCCCGACGCCTGTTCGGCGCGCAGGATCTCCAGCACGTCTTCCGCCGTCAGCGGCTCGAAATAGAGCCGGTCCGAGGTGTCGTAGTCGGTCGACACGGTCTCGGGGTTGCAGTTGATCATGATCGCTTCGTAGCCGGCGTCGCGCAGCGCGAAGGCGGCGTGGCAGCAGCAATAGTCGAACTCGATGCCCTGGCCGATGCGGTTCGGTCCGCCGCCGAGGATGACGACTTTCTTCCGCGACGAGACCTGCGCCTCGTTGGCGAGCGCGCCGGCGAACGGCACCTCATAGGTCGAGTACATGTAGGCGGTCGGCGAAGCGAACTCGGCCGCGCAGGTGTCGATGCGCTTGTAGACGGGATGAACGTCGAGCTTTTCGCGGACCTTCTGGATCTCTTCGGCGTCGGTGCTGGTCAGCGAGGCGAGGCGGGCATCGGAAAAACCCATCGCCTTCAGCATGCGCAGATTGACGGCGTCCTCAGGAATGCCGTGCTCGCGGATGCGGTCCTCCATAGCCAGGATGCCGGCGATCTGTTCGAGGAACCACGGGTCGATCTTGCACATAGCGTGCACGTCTTCCAGCGACGTGCCCATGCGGATCGCCTGCGCCACCATGCGCAGCCGGTCGGGCGTCGGCGTGCCGAGTGCGGCGCGGATGGCGTTGCGGTCGTCCGCATGGTTGGCAGCCGCGCTGCCATGGCCGAGGCCGGGGATCTCGATCTCGTCGAGACCGGTGAGGCCGGTTTCGAGACCACGCAGCGCCTTCTGCAGCGATTCCTGGAAGGTGCGGCCGATGGCCATGACTTCGCCGACCGACTTCATGGCGGTGGTCAGCACCGGTTCGGCGCCGGGGAATTTCTCGAAGGCGAAACGCGGGATTTTTGTCACGACATAATCGATCGACGGCTCGAACGAGGCCGGCGTCGCGCCGCCGGTGATGTCGTTCTCCAGCTCGTCCAGCGTGTAGCCGACGGCAAGCTTGGCGGCGATCTTGGCGATCGGGAAACCGGTCGCCTTGGAGGCCAGCGCGGACGAGCGCGAGACGCGCGGGTTCATCTCGATCACGACCAGGCGGCCGTCGGCCGGGTTGACAGCGAACTGCACGTTGGAGCCGCCGGTCTCGACGCCGATCTCGCGGAGCACCGCGATCGAGGCGTTGCGCATCATCTGGTATTCTTTGTCGGTCAGGGTCAGGGCAGGGGCGACGGTGATCGAGTCGCCGGTGTGCACGCCCATCGGGTCGATGTTCTCGATCGAGCAGACGATGATGCAATTGTCCGCCTTGTCGCGGACGACCTCCATCTCGTACTCCTTCCAGCCGAGGACGCTCTCCTCGATCAGCACTTCAGTGGTCGGCGAGGCGTCGAGGCCGGACTGGACGATGTCGTAGAATTCGGCGCGGTTGTAGGCGATGCCGCCGCCGGTGCCGCCCATGGTGAAGGACGGGCGGATGATGGCGGGCAGGCCGACATGGTCGAGCGCCTGGGCGGCGATCGCCATGCCATGGCTGATGTAGCGCTGCTTGCGGTCGCCTTCGCCGAGGTTCCAGCGGGTCTCCAGCGCGTCGAGCGCGGCGTCGAGGTTTTCCGGCTTCTCGGCCTTCAGCGCGGCGCGCTCGGCCTCGTGCGTCTTGCGGTCGGTGTTCTTGACGTCGGTGGCGTTGGCCAGCATCGACTTCGGCGTTTCCAGGCCGATCTTCTTCATCGCCTCGCGAAACAGCGCGCGGTCCTCGGCCTTGTCGATGGCATGCGCGTCGGCGCCGATCATCTCGACATTGTAGCGGTCGAGCACGCCCATGCGGCGCAGCGACAAAGCGGTGTTGAGCGCGGTCTGGCCGCCCATGGTCGGCAGCAGCGCGTCGGGACGCTCCTTGGCGATGATTTTGGCCACGACTTCCGGCGTGATCGGCTCGATATAGGTGGCGTCCGCCAGTTCCGGGTCGGTCATGATGGTGGCCGGGTTGGAATTGACCAGGATGACGCGGAAACCCTCTTCCTTCAGCGCCTTGCAGGCCTGGGTTCCGGAATAGTCGAATTCGCAGGCCTGGCCGATGACGATGGGGCCGGCCCCGATAATCAGGATCGACTTGATGTCGGTGCGTCTTGGCATGTCATAGGTCCGTTCGGCGGGCGGCTTGCACAAAAAACCGGGACGGGAAGACCCGGCCGGTTGTGCTCGCGATTCTGGTATCAGGCTAGGAGGGCCTTATAGGGAAGAGTTTTGCCCGATGTAACCCCGAAAATGAGGGGAATAGGCAGTAGGGATTAGGCAGTAGGCAGGGGAGGTTCAAAGCGCCTAATGCCTATTCCCTACCGCCTACTGCCTGAAACCTATTCCCCCAGCGCCAGCTGATCCGTGATCTCGAAGCGTTCGGAGACGCCGACGCGGATCATGTTCAGGCTGCCTTCTCGGGTGAAGCGGAAATCGCTCTGGCCGTCCGAGCCGGCCGGCTGGCCGGCGACGAACGAAATGACGCGGGTTCCGCCGTCGGGCCAGGTGACCGTGACGTCGGCCTTGTCGCTGCCCTTGCGCACGACGCTGACCGCGCAGCGCGTCATCGGCTCACCGACATAGCGCGCGCACGGAATTTCGCTGGCGGCATCGGCGGACGTCCGCGCGACGGTCTGCGGGTCGGGCGCTGGGGCCGCGAAGGCCAGGCCGTAGGCATCCTGCATGGCTGTCTGGCCGATTTCGGCGGCGGAGTTCAGCGTGCTTTCGGCACTTGCGGGACCAGCGCCGCCCAGCCGCTCGGTCAGGTCGGGCGGCGGTGCGATCGGCGGCTGGGGCTTTGCAGGACCGTCCGTGCCAGTGGCCTGCGCTTTGTCCGGCGCCGATGCCTGGTCGGCCTCACTGCCGCCATCGGTGGAGGCGACCACCGGCGCATCGGCCGGTTTTGTCTGGCCTTCGGCATAGGGCGCCGGATTGAGGGGGACGAGGTAGCGCGCCGGCACCCATCCGCTCAGCTTCTCCTTGCCGGTGCTCTCGATCTTGCACCATTTGTAGCCGTTGACGTCGTTGCAGCCAAGATTGGTGACGCTGTCGCCGCCGGCCAGACGCGTTTCGACCTTGGCGATCGGCGATGCGGCAGTGCGGACCTTGAGAAGGTCGTCCGGCGCCAGGCCGGTGACGATGGAGATGACGAGATCTTCTTCGGCCATGGCGGGGGCAACGGCAGGCCATGCCGCCATCAGCAGCGGAGCGGCAATCAGCGCATGCAGGGTTGTTCGGAGCGTAACTGTGCGCCTCATCGTTTGGCCGTGCGCTGGTACTCAAAGACACCATGCCGCGGGTCGAGCCCGCCGCCCGGCCGGTTTTTATAAGGGACGACGCGCCGCCATGTAAGTCCGAAAATTCGATCGCCGTTTCGTCCGTGCGAACTGTCGGCCGGTCCGATCGGGCAGGAGCAAGCTCGGTCGGGCGGCATGAACGCAAGGGCGTTCAGCCGGGCATGAGCAAGCTCAGCCTGGCATAAACGCAAGGGGCGTTTAGCCGGGCATAAACCCCGTCCTGAGCGCGTGGGCCCATTCCGGGCGTCCCGCCTGTTCGGCCTGCCTGGCCGCGGCCTCGTGGTCGTAGTCGACGGCGATGGCCTCGAAACGGTCGGGCTGATCCGCACTGCCCAGCGTGACGATGCCGTAGCGCGCATGCGGCGAGCCCTGCTCGGAGACATGCGCCGGCGGTGTCGAATCGTCATAGGCGGGACAGCCGATGCTGCCGGGATTGAAGATGACCGGACCGTCGGGGATGCGGACCAGTTCCGCCCGGTGGCTGTGGCCGCACAGCGCGATGCGGCAGCCGGGGTCGAGCGCCTTCAGCCGGCGCCGGATCGCCGCCAGCGGCGCGCGCACCAGCTGGCCATCGGTGATCGCATCGAGCAGGTATTTCTCGTCATGGTCGGGGCGGGCATGGAAGGCGATGATGCCGGGCGCGACCTCCAGCGTCAGCGGCTGGGCGAACAGCACCTCGCGCTGCGTTGCCGTCAGCCGCTCCTGTGCATAGGCGTCGGAAGGCCACATCTCGCCGTCGGCGGGATCGACGGCGACGCGGCGGTCGTGGTTGCCGCGCACCGTCGGCAGGTTGAGCGCTTCGAGCCGCGCAAACGTCTCGCGCGGCCAGAGCGGGCCGGAAACGCTGTCGCCGAGATTGACGGTCAGGTCGGCGCCACCGCGCCGGCGCAGATCGTCAAGCACCGCGTCCAGCGCCAGCACATTGCCGTGGATATCGGCGAGGACGGCAATGCGCATTTGATGGCTCCGTGTGTGAGCAGCGTTTCTCATGCAAGGCGAGGAACAGCTTTAGGCCGGCACTTCGAGATCGTGGCCGCCGACCGCCGGCAGCGCCGGGTCATCGCTGGCGGCGGCGATGACGCTGTCGAGCAGGCCGGGGAAGCGGGCTTCGAGGTCGGCGCGGCGCAGCGTGATCATGCGGTTGGTGCCGACCACTTCGGTGCGGGTAACACCGGCCTCGCGCAATTTGGCGAGATGGTAGCTCAGATTGGTTTTCGAGCAGAGATCGAGGAACTGGCTACAGTTCAGCGGCACGCCTTGCTTGCTGGCGAGATAGCGCACGATGGCGAGCCGCGTCGGGTCGCCGAGCACGCCGAGCACGATCGGCAGGCTGATCTGATCGGTATTGGGGTGCGGCAAGGTCATGGCTGGAACCTAAGCGCAGTTCCGGCCGATTTCAACGCATCCGTCCCGCCGTGGCCGTGCACAGTGTTTCTCCGTTTGATGATCCGTGCTGACACAGGGCTGTCAGGAGGGTTCAGCTATTTTCCCCTGGCTTCATTGACATCATGCCCTGTTATGTCCAATTGTTCAATAAGCTTTGAACTAAGGACACAGCCCATGGACAAGCGCCTCTTCTGGCTTGCGCTCGGATCGTTTACGATCTCGACCGAAGGCTTCGTCATCTCCAGCCTTCTGCCTGATATCGCGGCGGACGCCGGCATCTCGATTCCGCTGGCCGGCACGCTGATCACCGCGTTCGCGCTCGCCTATGCGGTTGGCACGCCGATCCTGGCCACGCTGACCGGCGAATGGGACCGGCGCCGCGTCATTCTGTGGACGCTGGTGTTCTTCGTCATCGGCAACATCGCCGCCGCCCTGAGCTCCTCGTTCGAACTCCTGCTGATCGCGCGCATCGTTATGGCGCTGTCGTCCGGTCTGTTCGCCGCGACAGCGCAGGGCACGGCGGTGGCGCTGGTCGATGACCATCACCGGGCCCGCGCCATTGCCGTCGTCGTCGGCGGCACCACCGTGGCCGTCGCTGTAGGGGCGCCGCTCGGCGCCCTCGTTGCGACGATCGCCGGCTGGCGCGGCACGTTCTATGCCATCGCCGGGCTCGGCGCGTTCGCGGGTGCAATCCTGTGGTACCGGCTGCCACGCGGCATCGTCGGCACCAGGCTGCCCTTGAAGCGCAGGCTGGCGGCCGCCCTTCGTCCCGGCGTGATGCCGATCCTGCTGACCACGCTGCTGGCGCTGACCGGCGCCTTCACCGTCTTCGCCTATGTCGCGCCGCTCGCCATCGAAGGCGGCGGACTCAGCCAGATCGCGCTGCCCGGCATGCTGCTCGCCTTCGGTGTCGGCGCCGTCATCGGCAACATCGCCGGCGGCCAGGCGGCCGACCGGTTCGGCGCGACCCGCACCGTCGGCTGGTCGCTGACGCTGAGCGCGGCCATGCTGGTGTTGCTGTCGGTCATCCCGACCTTCCTGCCGCCCCATATTGCCGGGCCGGCGCTGATGGCGATGATGGTGCCATGGGGCATCGTCGGCTGGGCGTTCCCGCCGGCGCAGGCCAGCCGCATCATCAAGCTGGCGCCCGACGCCGCCCCGATCGTGCTGTCGCTTAACGGCTCGGCGCTCTATCTCGGTGTGGCGCTGGGCGCCGTGGTCGGTGGTGCCGTGCTGCGCTACGGCACGCCGGCCGATCTCGGCCTGGTCGCCGCGATATTCCCGATCATCGGGCTCGGCATCGTGCTGGCCGGGCGCCGGGCGGCGCGGCCAGTCGCCATGCCGGCCGAATAGTCTTTTCGGAAGCTCGTCGGCTGCCTTAGAGCAATTCCAGGAAAAGTGTGAAACGGTTTTCCGTCCGGAACTGCGTCAAAACAAAGAGTTAGAGCTGTTCGCCGTTTCCGTGAAACGGCGAACTGCTCTAGCCGGCCGGCGGCAGATCAAAATCCAGTGCGGCGATGTCATCCAGCGCCGCGCGCAGCTTTGCCGCCTGATCCTTGCCGACCACATCCTCGAAGCGCTGCTGGGCGACGTGCCACAGCTTCATCGCTTCATCGAGCTTGACCAGCCCTTGCGGCGTCAGCCGCACGCGCTTGATGCGGCGATCGTCCGGATCGGAAAAGGTCTCGACATAGCCGTCCCGGATCAGCGGTTTCAGCGTATGGCCGAGTGCCGACAGGTCCATGATCAGGGAGGCGGCAATGGCGCCCATCGCCGGCTCGCCGCCGACATGGATCTGATAGAGCAGGCCCTGCTGCGTGGCCTTGAGGCCCGAGGGCGCCAGCACATCATCATAGAACTGGCCGAGCTTGCGCGCCGCGCGGCGCAGCATGGCGTTGTTGCACAGCGTCAGTCCGGGCAGGGTGTCTTTCGGCATGTTTTTTCTCTCGGCAACGGCGACATCACGCCCGACCGCTGACCCTTAAATAATCCGCGGTCCGGTCATTGACAAGATAGCGGCATATGCCTATTTCATTAATGATGGTATATGCCACTAAATGAACTCGATTGGCTTTGCCGTCGAGGCGAGGGCGGTTGCCCACGGTACCGGCGGCCAGGTCGAAGCGAAGAAATCAGTCGAAGAAGGAACAGGACAATGAGTGGACAGAACAACAAGGGCACGGCGGTCGTCACCGGCGCTTCATCGGGCATCGGTGCGGTCTATGCCGACCGGCTGGCAGGGCAGGGCCATGACCTGGTACTGGTGGCGCGCCGCGCCGACCGGCTCGAGGAACTGGCGCAGAAGCTGCGCTATGCCTACGGTCGCAAGGTCAGTGTGATCAGCGCCGATCTATCCGACGACAATGACGTCCGCCGCGTCGAGCAGGCGATCGCCGCCGACGACAGCGTGACGCTGCTGGTCAACAATGCCGGCTTAGGCGGCCAGCAGGTGGTGGCGACAGCTGATGCCGATGCGGCCGAGCGCATGATCAAGGTCAATGTCATCGCCCTGACGCGGCTGACCCGTGCCGTGCTGCCCGGGCTGGTGGCGCGCAACCGTGGCGCCATCGTCAACATCGCCTCGGTGCTCGCCTTCGACACGTCGTTCGGCGGCATCTACAGTGGCAGCAAGGCCTATGTGGTCAACTTTACCGAGGCCCTGCAGCGCGAAGTCGCGGATACGCAGGTGAAAGTGCAGGTGGTGCTGCCGGGGGCGACGCGGACCGATTTCTGGGAACTTGCCGGCAGCGATATCGACAGCCTTCCGCAGGAGATCGTCATGACGGCCGACGACCTGGTCGATGCCGCGCTTGTCGGCCTGGCCAAAGGCGAAACCGTCACCGTGCCGGGGCTTGCCGACGCTGCCAAGCTGGACACTTTCCTTGGTGCGCGGCAAGCCTTTTACGGCAGCCTGCATGCCGACAAGCCGGCGGCCCGCTACGCGGCTTGAGGGGCCGCCCTCTTAGTTCCTCGCCCCCACGGATGTGGGGGAGAGGTGGCTCGGCGAAGCCGAGACGGAGAGGGGGACTGGCGCGACGGTGACCAAATCATACCTGGTATCCACCCTACGAAGGCCCCCTCTCCGACCGCTTCGCGGCCACCTCTCCCCCGCTCTGGCGGGGGCGAGGAACCCAAGTCCCGTAGGGTCCGCTATTCTCCTCCAGCTGAGGCACAAAGAGTGCAATTGACCTCTATGCCGACCGCCACATCGGAATGATCGAGGCGGCGAGCACCAGCGCCAGCACGACGTTGAGCGCCCGCCATTGCCACTCGGTCTTGAGCAGCCGGGCAAGCAGCATGCCGGCCACGCACCACAGCGACAGCGAGGCCGCCGCCGCCAGGCCAAAGGTGGCGCCGAGCAGCAGCGCAAGCTGCAGCGGGCCGCTCGCCAAAGCTGCGAACGAGGCCGCGGCACCCAGCCCCATCGCCCAGCCCTTGGGGTTCATCCATTGAATGCCGGCGCCGCCGAGAAAGCTGTTCGGTCTGGCCATGGTCACATCCAGATTGGGCGGGCCGCTACGGCCGATTTTGATCGCCAGCCAGACGAGATAGAGCGAGCCGACGACCTTCATCGCCAGCTGGAGCGAGGGCATGGCCAGCAGCAGGCCGGCAAGCCCCGCGGCGGCGGCGCCCGTCACGGTGGCGAGGCCGGCCGCGCTACCAACCAGCAAGGGAACGGAACGGCGAAAGCCGAACTGCGCGCCGGACGCCGTCGACAAGGTCGTGGCGATGCCGGGCGTGGTGGTGGCAACGATCGCAAACAGGACGAGGGGGATGACGGGCTCGAGCATGCGGCTTCCTTTAAAGCGCGTCGACGCGCTTCAAGTTTTGTTTGGACACCGCCATCGTAGCCGCGCACGAACTTCAGTAAATGCAATGTTTGCCATGATCAGCATTAGAAGTCATAATGCAGGCCATGATCCGAAATCTCGACATGGCGTTGATCCGCACATTCGTGACCGTCGCCGACAAGGCCAGCATGACGGCCGCGGCCAACGCACTGCACCTGACGCAGGGTGCCGTCAGCCAGCAAGTCAAGCGGCTGGAGGAGGCGCTCGGCTCCAGCCTGTTCGAGCGCGACCGGCGGGGCCTCAGGCTGACGTGCGCCGGCGAGCGGCTGTTCGGCAAGGGCAAGCGGCTGCTGGCCTTGAATGACGAGATCTGGGCCGAAATGGCGGGCGTCCCGGTTGCCGGCCAGGTGCGGCTTGGGGTGCCTTACGATCTTGTCGGCACCTTGCTGGCGCCGGTGCTGAAGACCTATGCCGAGACCTATCCGCAGGTCGAGATATCGCTGGTCTGCGCCTCTTCGCCGGAACTGGCGGCGGCCCTTGCGGCGGGAACCATCGACCTTGCCGTGATCGAGGAACGCGTCGGCTCGTCGGCCGGCGAGTGCCTTGCCATCGACCGACTGGTCTGGGTCGGCGCCAGGGGCGGCGTTGCCCGCGCCAAGCGGCCGCTGCCGGTTTCGATCGTCGCCGACACCTGCGCCTTCCGGCCGGCCGTGCTGTCGGCGCTCGGGGAGCACGGGCTGGAATGGCGCACCGTGTTCGAGAACGGCAACATCGACGCAACGACGGCGACGGTGCGTTCCGACCTCGCGGTCACGACGTGGCTGGCCTCCACCGTCCCGGCCGACCTCGACATATTGCCCTTGGATTCCGGGCTGCCGCCATTGCCGAATTTCGCCATCAATCTGCATTTGCCCAGGCATGGCGTCGGGCCGGCGGCGCAGGAGTTCGCGCGGCATATCCGCGAAGGGCTGGCGCGGCGGCTGGTGGCGGCTTGAGACCAAGCAGAACTTAGGTTCCTCTCCCCCGTCGATCGGGGGAGAGGTGTCGAGCGCAGCTCGACGGAGTGGGGGTCGATCTTTTTCCGCCTGATTACCGCAGGCCTCCAGTCTTCTTGCCCGCCTGGCACTGCCTGTCTTACGGCGGTGCGTTTGGCGAATGCCTTCCCCCACTCCGTCACTGCTTCGCAGCGCCACCTCTCCCCCCTCCGGAGGGAGAGGAAAGGTGCCAAGGCCGGTCCCGCTACTTCCAGTTCTTGCGTCGCTCGAGCTCGGCGTCGGATGGCTCGCCCGTGACGAACGACCCGACCTCGATTTCGCCCGCGCGCTCGTAGCTCGCGATGACGACGCCGGTGCTCGACGTCTGCGACTTCACAAGCCTGAAGGCGGCCGGCATTGCGTCATCGCCGAACAGGCGCTTGCCCTTGCCCAGCACCAGCGGGAAGATCATCAGCCGGATCTCGTCGATCAGCCCGTTGGCGAGCAAGGTCTGGATCAGATCGGCCGATCCCTGGATAAGCAGGTCGGGCCCGTCCTCCTGGCTGAGGCGGCGCAGCGCCGCGACTATATCTTCCCCAAGCCATTGCGTGTTCTGCCAGGTGAGTGTGTCAGGCCGATGCGTCGCCACATATTTGGTCGCGGGATTGAAGGCATCAGCGATCGGATCTTTCTGGTACGGCCAGTAGGCGGCGAAGATGTCGTAGGTTCTGCGGCCGAGCAGCAAGGCGAAGGGCTTGGAGAAGAGTTCATCCATTGCCGCGCCGCCCACCTCGTCCCAGTAATGGAATGTCCAGCCGCCGAACTTGAAGCCGCCGACCGGATCCTCTTCCGGACCGCCGGGTGCCTGCATGACGCCATCGAGGCTGACGAATGTCGCGGCGATGATCTTTCTCATTGTTCGTGCTCCCATGTCTTCAATCCACGCCGTCAGTGGCCGGACTTCAGCCCAAGGACGGGCGATCGGCCGCCGGTCCGACACCGCCAGCAAGATTCCGGCGAGCCCGCCCTGGATGAGTCAACGGCGAGGCCTGGCATCGAGGCTGCGCGACGAGAACCAGACCTCGCCGAAGATGGCGGTGGCTGTGCGGTCCGGCACCTTATCCGATGTCAGCCAGATCGAACGGCTGCGCACGGCCTGATCGCGCGTCGGGATCTTCGCCGCGGGGTCTGCAACCGAGGCGCCGACACATGGAATGAACCACGAGCGCATGAACGGGGCGCAGCTAAAGCCTTTTTCGGTGCGGGTCACCATTACCGCCAGCGCGACGCGTTCGGCCGGGCGCCAGGGAAAGATCATGCGGCCACCCGGCCGCAGCGCCTTCAGCCATCCGGCCGGCGGTGCGGCGACGCCGGCATTGACATAGATGATGTCGGATGGCGGCAAGGGCGTCGTCACGGCATCGCCATGGACGACGGTCGCATTGCCATAGGCTTCGAGATTTTGTCGCGCGAGCTCGGCCAGGTTGGCATCGAGTTCGAAAGCGGTGACGGTGCCGCCGGGCGACACCAGCCTGGCCAGCACCGCTGTGTAGTAGCCGGTGCCGGCGCCGATGTGGCAAACGGCCTCGCCGGGTTTCGGCGCAAGCTTTCCGATCCACATGGCGTGCAGGAAAGGCTCGCCATTGTTGATGCCCTTGTCGGCGTCGAGCGTCACCAACACGTTCTGGTAGATGTGGGCCGGATCGGCGCTCGGCGTCGTGATCTTGCCGTTGCCGGCGATGATCGTCCACGGCCCGGGACCGAGGAAGGCTTCGCGCGGCACCTCGGCGAAGACCGCCTCCAGGCGCGGATCGGGCGAGCCGGCATTGGCGGCCATCAGCCGCGCGTAGAACTTCCTGATGTCTTCGATCCCGGTCATGGCGCCGGAGAAGATAGCGCGGATTGCCGATTTGTCGCGGGATTACCTACTCGAAGGGGCAGTCGATCTCTCGGCGGGCTGAACTCAACTGACCCCGAACATGGTGTCGTAGAGGAGCTTGAAATTGAGCACCAGGATGATCGTGGCGACCACCCAGGCCAGCGCGGCGACACCGCGCGGAATGGCGAGGTTGCCCATCTTCTTCTTGTCGGAGACGAACTGCACCAGCGGGATGACCGCGAAGGGCAGTTGCATCGACAGGATCACCTGGCTGAACACCAGCAACTGGCCGGTGCCCTTTTCGCCGTAGAGCGCGGTGACGATCACCACCGGGATGATGGCGAGACCGCGTGTCAAAAGCCGGCGTGCCCAGTTGGGGATGCGCAGGCGCAGAAAACCTTCCATGACGATCTGGCCGGCGAGCGTCGCCGTCACCGTCGAATTCAGGCCTGAGGCAAGCAGTGCCACCGCGAACAGGACCGAGGCGATGCCGAGGCCGAGCAGCGGCGACAGCAGCTCGAAGGCCTGGCCGATCTCGGCGACGTCCTGGTGGCCGGTGTCGTGGAAGGCGACCGCCGATACGATCAGGATCGAGGCGTTGACGAACAAAGCGAGCATCAGGGCGATGGTCGAGTCCGTCGTTGCCCATTTGATGGCATCACGCTTGCCCTTGTCGGTGCGCTCATAGGCTCGGGTCTGCACGATCGAGGAGTGCAGATAGAGATTGTGCGGCATGACGGTGGCGCCGATGATGCCGATGGCGATGTAGAGCATCGCCGGATTGGTGACGATTTCCGACGACGGCACGAACATGGCGTGCAGGATCGAGCCCGCCGGCGGGGCGGCGACAAAGATCTGGATGGCAAAGCAGCTGAAGATGATGATCAAAAGCGCGATGACGAAGGCTTCGAGATAGCGGAAACCCTTGTTCATCAGCAGCAGCACCAGGAAGGCATCGAGCGCGGTCAGTATACGACACGCAGCGGCCATCGCGCAGCCGGGCCGCCGCCCTCGCGCAGCAATTCACGGCCGGGAAACCCTGCGGACCCGCTATCGGTGCCTGCTTGCGGCGTCTGCCCTCTCCCTTTTCTTCGCGGCCCCGTTTCTTCGCAGCTTGGCGGCCAGTGTAATGCGAAATTCCGCCCAGGCAAACGCGCCTGTGCGGAAATCCGCACAGGCATTTGCCGCAAAGCACCGGACAACCGCAGAAATTCCGGGATTCCGGCCTTTCATCGATCTGGCACAGCGCTTGCAAAAGTCCTTGCAGCGGCGTGCGACCGGAGCGCCGCGATGGGAGAAGTCACGCAGGGCGGTGCATTTCCGCCCCATCCGGCAGGGAGAGTTCGATGCATATCGCAGATCAATCAGGCGCGCCTTCCGCGCAGCGCAAGCCTTTCTATGCCCAACTCTACGTGCAGGTGCTCGTCGCGATCACGTCGGCATCCTGCTCGGTCACTTCTATCCGTCGATCGGCGAGAGCATGAAGCCGCTCGGCGACGCCTTCATCAAGCTGGTCAGATGATCATTGCCCCGGTCATCTCCTGACCGTGGCGACCGGCATCGCCGGCATGAGCGACCTGCAGAAAGTCGGGCGTGTCGCCGGCAAGGCGATGCTCTACTTCCTCACCTTCTCGACGCTGGCCCTCATCATCGGCCTTGTCGTGGCCAATGTCGTGCAGCCGGGTGCCGGCTTCAACATCGACCCGGCGACGCTCGACGCCTCGACCGTCAACACCTACGCCGCCAAAGCGCATGACCCAGTCGGTCACCGGGTTCCTGATGAACATCATCCCGACGACTATCGTCGGTGCCTTCGCCGACGGCGACATCCTGCAGTGCTGTTCTTCTCGGTGCTGTTCGGCATTTCGCTGGCGCTGGTCGGCGACAAGGGCGCGCCCGGTCCTCAATTTCCTGCAGGCGCTGACGACGCCGATCTTCAAGCTGGTCAGCGTGCTGATGAAGGCTGCGCCGATCGGCGCCTTCGGCGCCATGGCGTTCACCATCGGCAAATACGGCATCGGCGCGGTCATCAACCTCGCCATGCTGGTCGGCACCTTCTACGTGACGTCGCTGCTGTTCGTGTTCGTCGTGCTGGGTGCGGTCTGCCGCTACAATGGGTTCTCCATCCTGTCGCTGATCCGCTACATCAAGGAAGAGCTGCTGCTGGTGCTGGGAACGTCTTCTCTGAAGCCGCCCTGCCCTCGCTGATGGAAAGAAAAAAGAGGAATGATGGAGAAAGCCGC
>NZ_JBHUGY010000016.1:0-272442 GCF_042682105.1 Mesorhizobium calcicola | reverse complement strand
TCCGAAAAGCTCGGCCATTCGATCGGAGGAATAACGCGCCGAACGCGGTCGTACAGGGATGCGGCCGAAGGCAGGATGGTGCTCATCGAGCCTCCAATTATAATCTACATGATTATAAGACCTTTATATTCGTTATGACTATAAGCAATGTCAAGCCCGCGCGAGCGGCAATTTTGTCCCAGCCCCAGGCCTCTCGTCGATAATGGCGTGGCGGAAGCGGTAGAGTTGCGCCGGCCGGCCGCCGGTTTCGGCGGTCGCCTCGCCGGTCTTCTCAACCAGATCCTGCTGCTCTATAAGCCGGCGAAAGTTCGGCTTGTTAATGAGCCTGCCTGAGAGCGCCTCCACGGTTCGCTGCAACTGCAGAAGTGTGAAGAGCGGCGGCATCAGTTCGAACACGACGGGTCGGTATTTGATCTTTGAGCGCAGCCGCGCAATAGCCGTTGCCAGGATGCGGCGGTGATCGGCGACCATGGATGTGCCCGGCACGGGAGTGGGCGCGGCTGAATCCCCGCTGCGGGTCGCTTCCTCCACCAGCGCTGCCTCGTAGAGAAGCTCATAGCGCTGCAATACGAGCTCTTCGTTCCATGCTCGGTCGTCGAAGCCGAAGGTGACCGCCGCACGCCGCCGACGATCGAGCCGCACGGCGGTATCGTCAGCGGTGTCCGCCCATTCCCTCAATCGCGGTCGCAATTTTTCCAGCACAACCGCCGGCGTGCCGGAGCGATGATCCTCCCATGGAAAATAGTCGTACCAACTTGCCCAGCAGCGTTTGGCCGAGGCAGCCGGATCTTCGTCTCGCGTCAGTGCGAGGTAGCTGATCGAGATTACACGCTCCTCAGCGCCGACCCGATCGCGATCGGCGAAGGTGTAAAGCTGTTCGATATAGCCCAGCGGCTGGCCGGTCTGTTGTTCCACCCATCCTCTGAGACCCGACTGCAGGGAGCGGTGATCCTGCTCGAACGGACCCGACGGCAATGCGTTTGCCTGCCCGATGGTGAGAACGTAAGGGTCGCTGCTTTTCACGGCGACGACCACGGCGATAAGGTCCGCTTTGACGGCATTGGCCCTGCCTGCAGCTCTGCCTTTCCTGGTTAGCTTTGCCTGGTGCTCCATGATCTCTGAACTGGTTGGCAGAGCCCTGCCAAGAAAGCGGCTGAACCGATTTAAATTGGTTTTCTACGATAACTGTCCGCGCGTCAACATCGCGCACTGTCGCGATTTTGCTCTTCGCACGTGCACAAAAATATGCCAAACGCGACATTCGCGGTTGGTAACGCAAGGGAAGGAGTCCTCGTTGATTGCGGTTGCTAACACCAAGGCGATCACCTCGCCGGATATTCGTTCGCGAAAGGCTGGCACGCCGCTCGTCTGCCTACCGCCTACACACCGCCTACACGACCCCGGTTGCCCGGCTAGTGGATACCCATTGCGATGTCGTGCTGGTCGGCGACAGCGTCGGTATGGTTCTCCACGGCTTGCCGACCACGCTTGGGGGTACGCTCGACATGATGATCATGCATGGCCAAGCTGTCCGCCGCGGCCTTGAGCGGGCGCTGATGGTCGTGGATATGCCATTTGGCTCCTATGAGGAAAGTCGGGACCAGGCCTTTCGCAATGCCGCGCGCGTCATGGCCGAGACCGGTTGCTCAGCCGTCAAGCTCGAGGGTGGCGAGACAATGGCCTAGACAACCCGCTTCCTCGCCTGTCGCGGCATCCCGGTGATGGCCCAATGTCGGGCTGACCCCGCAGGCGGTCAACGCGATCGGCGGATATCTTGTCCAGGGCAGGGGCGAGAATAGCGAGCGCATTCGGCGCGACGCCCACGCAGTGGCCGAGGCGGGAGCATTCGCAGTCGTGCTCGAAAAGGTGCCCGAGGCGCTCGCCAGCCGGATCACAGCGGAAATCGCAATTCCAACGATCGGAATCGGCGCCTCGGCCGCCTGCGACGGGCAGATCTTGGTGGTCGACGACATGTTGGGCATGTTCACCGGTTTTCGCCCGAAATTCGTCAAGCGCTACGGCGAACTTGCTTCAGCGGCAGAAGCTGCCATTGCCAGATACGCGGCTGATGTTCGGGAAGGGCCCTTTCCGGCGGCCGAACATGTTTACGACCAGGCGAAGGACGGAGATGTGGCATGAACGTGCCGGTTGTCCATACCATTGCCGAACTTCGCTCCATCGCCACGGGATGGCGCCGTTCTGGCGCCACCATCGCAGTGGTGCCGACCATGGGGGCGTTGCACGAAGGGCATCTGAGCCTCGTGCGTGCGGCGCTTCACAGGGCCGATCGGGTTGTCGTGACGCTCTTCGTCAATCCGAAGCAGTTCAACAGTGCTGCCGACCTTGCCGCCTATCCCCGGACGGAAAAGGAAGATTCTGCAAAGCTCGCGTCTCTGGGCGCGCATCTGCTCTATGGGCCGGGCGTAGCGGAGGTGTATCCGGCAGGCTTTACCACGACCGTTTCAGTCTCCCGCATCGGCGAAGGCCTGTGCGGCGCGTTCCGGCCAGGTCATTTCGTTGGGGTGGCGACTGTCGTTGCCAAGCTCTTCCTGCAGACCGGCGCTGATGTCGCCATTTTCGGCGAAAAAGATTTCCAGCAGCTTCAGCTTGTCAGGCGTATGGTCCAGGATCTGGATATTCCAATCGCCATTTTGCCATGCGCGACCGTTCGCGAAGCCGATGGTCTCGCTCTATCATCACGCAACGTTCGACTGTCGCCCGCCGCGCCGAAACTTGCGTCGGTCCTGCAGGAGACGGCTCAGCGGCTAGCGAAGGGCCATCCCCTCCTGCCGACGCTTGGTCAAGCGCGCGCAGCTATTTTGTCCGCGGGCTATCGCGAGATCGAATACCTGGAGCTTCGCGACGAGGCAGATCTGCAACCGATGACAAGACTTGATCGACCGGCACGCTTGCTCGCCGCCGCTTGGCTCGGCGATACACGGCTCATCGACAACGTCAGAACATCACCGGCTTAAGATCAGCAATCTTGGCGGCGTTGAGTCAAACTCCGCAAAAGGGCTGTTCAAGCAGAAGTAGGAGGAAATGGGAGGGAAGATCGAGACGCGAACGGACTGGGTGCATCAGGGCCCGATCATCAACCGAGGTCTCTGTCTGGCTTCCAGCGATTAG
The DNA here is from genome assembly GCF_042682105.1 of Mesorhizobium calcicola. Taxonomy (NCBI): domain Bacteria; kingdom Pseudomonadati; phylum Pseudomonadota; class Alphaproteobacteria; order Hyphomicrobiales; family Phyllobacteriaceae; genus Mesorhizobium; species Mesorhizobium calcicola. Next base: position 269,313 of record NZ_JBHUGY010000016.1, on the reverse strand, counting down.
CGGAGGTTACGCAAAGCGCAGATGCATCGCGTATTTGAAAACTTCGTCGAGCAACTCTGCGAAAGTGTTGATGCCATCGATCTGCGTGAGGCAATGGCATCCACGGCGGCCGGCTTCGACTTTCCGCTGTTCGCTCATTTTTGCTTGTCCGTCGGAATCCGGCGAAGCGCCACGATTAATCTCCAACTATCCTTCAACCTGGACTTGAGCTTATCTGCAAGGCCGGTACCACAGCCTTGATCCGGTGATCCTGCGCGGGCTGCGAGGCTGGGATACCTTTGATTGGGGCGTGGATCGCGGTCGGCAGTGTCTGCCTACGTCGCAGCAACAAATTCTGGAGAAAGCAGCTCAGTTTGGCATCCGCGGCGGATTAAGATGTCGATGCATGATCATCGCGGCCGGTTTTCTGCGCTGACCTTTGCTTCCGACGAATCCCATCCACCTCTTTTGCGCTCACTGACACGTTATGAAAAGGCACCAACTTTCATATCCATGTCCGGCGCCGGCTCGCCGACGATCGGGTGGTGGGATGGTGTAACGCTTACGCCGCGGGAGTTGGAATGCCTGAAATGGGCATCGCGCGGCAAGTCGGCTTGGGATATCAGCCAGCTTCTCGGCGTATCGAGGCGCACCGTCACCTTTCATCTGGAAAACGCCAAAGCAAAGCTTGGCGTGCGAACGATCAGCCAGGCCGTCGTACGGCTGGCAGCTTCCAGGCAGGCGAAATCCTGATTCTTCCGCCAAGATAGCTGCAAACGTCTACAGGCTGCATCACTGGCAGCTTTGCCGTTCCATGGCGGGAATACATCCTACGCGGACGCGACCATGATGCCGCTGATAACGCCGGACCTTCATGGCGAGTTCGCGCCCGAATTCAAAGAGATGCACGAGCTCAGGTGTCGGGTTTTCAAGGCAAGGCTCGATTGGGAAGTCCACACCGAAGACGAATTGGAGACCGATGCATTTGACGAGCTGATGCCTGTCTATTTGCTACCAAGGGCTCCGATTGGCGAATTCGCGGTTGCGTTCGGCTTTTGCCAAGCCCGGACCCACCATGTTGCGCCGATACGCGTATGGAACGGATCCTTCGACTCGCAACGTGGCCATTGTCGCGTATCGGACAGCCGAAGCCTCTCGGCAAGACGCAGGCGGTGGCCGGCGTTCTCGAGATTTCCCCTGCCAACCTTTTGCGCATCCGCTGGAGAGGACGTCTGAGCGGACCGGTACTCTGGCAACCGGTGCTTCGCCAGTCGGCATAGCATCGTTGCGGACACCCCCACTGTGAAGAATGCTCGTCCGCCCTACCATGCAACGGACGGGTCGCGCAGGCGGGCCGTCCGCGTCATGACGAAGTTTGCCGCTACACCAGTCGATTGCCGCGCATAGGCTAGGCCTGGGAATTCCTTCGGCCCAATTGGAACATGCAGTGATGATTGGTCGCGACCAGCCCTTCAGGACTAACGAAGGAGGCGGAGCATCCGCCCAGTGATACGATCGCGTTGAGCGGTTCAGCGTCCAGACGGCGCAGCTGGGCGGGATCGATCTGGAGCCCATCCGCACGCATGGCCGCACCCACTTCCGCAGTCTGGCTCGGCATCCACATACCTTCGTCGGCCGACGTGGCGTTGACCGTCCAGAAAAAGGCGATGGCAGCTGCTTGGGCCAAATATTTCAAATTCGAGTTCATGCTGATCTCGCTCCCATTCCTGTTCTCCGCTGACTGGATCGATGAGTATCGGGATGGCCGGCGTCCGCCAGCGCCTGCGCGGCTGCCACTCCGTGGACCGTTGACGCAAGCATCTGGATGGCGCTCACCTCTCCATTGTATCGGTTCCGTGCAACGTTTGCGGATCGTCCGCCTCACTAATCGTGCCAAAGGACTAGTCTTACTGCGTCATAAATTGGCCTGACGCGGACTTTCCATGGCCCTTGTGCAGCATGGACATCGTTGCAGGCGGTTGGCCAGGGCCACGGTCCGGCGTCGCCGGATGGTGGGGATCGAGGTCGGGACGTGCCGCTCTGGTCGGATCGGAGGATCCGCGGGGTCGATAACCGTCGGGAAGACCAGATGTTTGGCGGCTCTGGGCGCGAAGCCGGAGCTGAGGGGGGAATCGTCTCCCTCAGAGAGATCAGGAAGCCATAGGCGGCGATACAGAGACTGGCGTGGTGGTGGAAGCCCCGCCAACCTCGGCCTTCGTAGTGGCCCAGTCCCAGCTCCTGCTTGAGCTCCTGATAGTCTCGCTCGATCCGCCAACGCAGCTTGGCGGCGTCGACCAGCTGGGTGATTGTAGCGCCGGCCGGCAAGGTGGAGAGCCAATATTTGCTCGGCTCGACCTCGCCTTCAGGCCACTCGATCAGGAGCCACTCTTCGGCGTGAGCCTCGGGCCGATTGTAGTCCCTGGATGCCGGCCGCAAGCGCACGGCGGCGAAGCGGGACTTGAGCTCGGTGTTGGTTCCTTCACGCCAGGCGATCGTGCGCCAAGCCTCGGCGTCGAACTCCTCGGCCAGGGCCTTGGCCGAGACCGGCTTGTGATTGTCGGTTCGGCCGACCCGGGACGGCGGCCGGCCTCTTCCGCTCCAAGGCTTGGGCGGCAGGGGGCTCTCGCCTGGACGCCAGACGCTGAGCGTGGGCTGAACGCCCACCACATAGGTCAGATCGAGCTCGGACAGGCCGGCGCGGAAACCGCCGTCGGCGCCATATCCGGCGTCGGCCAGAACCACGCCGGGCGCGACGCCATCGGCCTTGGCCGTCTTGATCTGCTCGAGCGCGATCTGCGGCTTGGTCTGGAACGTGATCTCTGCCGGAATCTTGGCCTTCTTGCGTTGTTCCGGATTCTCCGCCCAGATGTGCGGGAGATATAATTGGTAGGCGATCGGAAGCGAGGCTGCATCATTGGCGATCGATAGGCTAACCGCAATCTGACAGTTGTCCTGCTTGCCCAACTGGCCGCAATACTGGCGCGCTACGCCCACCGAGTGCTTGCCCTTCTTGGGAAAGCCCGTGTCGTCGACGATCCACGCCCGGATCGGTCCGCGCTGCTCGATCTGTGGAAGAACCCAGTCGCGAACCCGTGCCAGCAAGGCCGCGTCCGACCACGGCGCCTGTCCCACGAAATGCAGCAGAGACTGATGCTTGGCCGCCACCCGCGACGGCGCCGTGACGGCCGCCAACGGCTCCACGCTCTTGCGTTCCATCGGCATCAGAAGTCCGAGGCAATAATCCTTCAGCGGCTCAGCCCGGTCGGCGTGGCCGATCACCCCGATCAAAGCATCGACATAGGCGTCAAATTCGGCTTCACTCTCGGCTGTCCAGTCGGGCATGGCGCGCTTCCCTGATCACGAATCAGCACGCTAACAAATCCGCGACCAGCGCGAATCCCCCGCATCCGCGACTTTCTGACTCAGTAAGACTAGAGCTTTCAGTTACAACGTGGTGAGCCACCCCATCGATGTCTGGTCTCCGACCTGCGTCGTAAACCCGACACTGTCGTCCTCACTAGGCATGAAGCGCCGCTACCAATGGTTGTCGCGTGGACATTTATTGTCAGATGGGCTGTCGTTTCGGTTAGAGACCGGCAAATTCTCTGGGTCAGGCGGCGCGAAGGGGACGCGGTTAGATAGAATATTGCATGGCACGTGGTTTGCGTGCCGCTCGGGTTTCCCTCCGCGGCCGTTTGCCTGCCATTTTGCATAGTTGGCTTATTCGAAACGCCTCAACGATCTGAATGCAGCTAATACGGTGCGAGGTTTTTGTGCATTGCACACGAGCTTGACGCGTGGTTAGCGTCCTTTCGGTGCGGGCATCGGGGTTTGGGTAATAATGACGAAGCGGTGAGAACCTCGCTTCGTTGAAAGTGCATGAGGACCCTGATGACCTTTACGAGCCCTGACAAATCCAGCCCTCCAAGCCTTGAGGCCGTCGCGCGAAACGGCAGCATGCTGCATCGCATTGCCGTGCGCATTCCGACTTATTTGTCGGATATTCGCGAGAATCCTGCATGGCTGCCGAGATTCCTACTCGCCCGCACCATGTGGGCGCGCAGAATGCACTGGCGTGGTGCAAAGCCCGTTCAAGAGTCACAGAAAGCCCTGGACACGATGTTCATGGGTGTCAATCGACAGGACGTCGTCAACGCGCTGCGGTCGCAGGGGCTCTTTTCCGGGCTTGTCCTGCCGCCATTTATCCACCAGGAGATCGCCGCCTTCGCCCGGTGCACGCCTTGCTTTGGCAATTTCGATCGCCGTCTCGAATTCATGCCGATGGCGCATGCGGAAGCTGAGGCCCGGTTCGGCCGTCCCTTGCTCAGCGGCCACTATTTCGAGCGCATTCTCGGTTGTAAGGCCGCACTCGCCATACAGAGCGATCCACTGCTCATGGATGTCGCTGCGCACTATCTCGGAGGTCAGGCGAAACTGATTACCACGCGCGTCTGGTGGAGCTTCCCCACCGAACAGGCCTCCGACGCCGACAAGAACCTCGCTTCGCTCGGCAAATACCACTTCGATCTCGATGACTGGCGGATGCTGAAGTTCTTCTTCTATCTGGTGCCAGTCGACGAAGGCACCGGCCCGCACGTCTATGTCCGCGGCAGCCATAACCGCCGGGCCTTCAAGCACCAGCTCACGCTTCTCGTCGGCCATCCGGCCAAAGAGGTTCTGGACGTCTACGGCCAGCAGAGCCCCATTACACTGACCGGTGAAGCCGGTCTCGGTTTCGTCGAGGATCCGTTCGGCTTCCATATGGGCACCGTGCCGGCGCGTAGGCCACGCTTGATGATGGAAGTCGGTTTCGGCGTGTCCCCGCCCTCGCGGCGACGCTTCCATGGCGAGCCGGTCATTCCTGATTTCGAAAATTCCCGAAACAACCTTTCCCAACTGAGATAAGGGCGATGGCGCCATCTCCGGATGATCGGCCCAAAGCGTTTTGTGCAGGTCGGTTTCGAGCTGTCGCAAGAGGCGCCGCCTGGCGACAGGCAAACGCCTCGATCGCGTGTGCGAGTCGGTTGCCGTGCCGCGCTTTCGGCAACACGGCCCGATAGGCCTCCCGCAGCTGTCAGATCGACATGGCTCGAGTGCTTTACTTCGAGCTCAGCCTGGTCCGTTACGGAAGCAATCTTTCATCTCAGCGGAAAACTTCGCATCATGGGAATTGACAGCGGCGCAGCACCGCGCCGCGCATCCGAGGGCCCTACTGCGAGGAAATCGCGTTAGACCCTCGCTGCTCGCCTGGACGAACTCAATGGACACGGGATGAAGAGGTTTGCCGATTTTCTTGTACCTCAAGCCGGTTAGGGGATTGTGCTCCAGAACACCCTTCACCTAGCCCTGGCTATTCATCCAGGCCGCAGCCGTCGGACGGATGTATCCGGCGAAATCCACAATGGCCGCATAGAGTTCTGTTATTCGCCCCGACTGTCGATGCGTTCAAATTCCGATCTCCAACGAATTTGAAGCATGGATCGTTCCTACAGGGGACGGCCTCTTCCATGCTCTTACCACGTCTATCCAAAGGGGGGTGGCGAACAATGACTCTGTTGGCGTTCTATTGCGGTCTTATGTAGCAAAGCACCAAGCTTAGGCGGTGTGGTACGCCCTGAGAACCGCGTAGAGGACCGCAAGGACCAGGAGAACCAGTCAGACCGCCGCCGCGTTGTCATCGCCCTGCGCGAGCGCGCTGGCCGCACCCTGACATTCATCCGCCATCGCGAAGCCGAATGCGTCGAAATCGCCCGCGCTCGTATGCTGGCCGGCTCAAAGCTGTTCGCTGACGAGGCGAGCCATTGGGATGCGCTTGAAGCCGATTACGCCTCGACCCGTATCAACCATTCGGAAAGCTACAGCGACGGCCACGGCAAGCATATGAACATGGTGGAAAGCTACTTCAGCCGCCTGCGCCGCATGGTCGTCGGCCAGCACCACCATGTCTCGCACAAACCAGTACGCGAACCACGCCGCTTGAGGATCACCGCCGCCGCTCAAACGGCGGCAATGCCTTCGCCATCCTTGGTGGCGCACTCAACCACCCCGTAAGCCGTGTATTGGCAGCGGGCCGTACGATAAGAGACTAGTTCAGATCAACTCGAATTGCATTTGATCGTCGGGCTCGGGGGTGACTTCTCGCTGCTCTTGGCAATAGCGCAACTTGATAATCGGTTCCTCGGCCAACTCCGCTCTCAGTCCTTCAACAGACGGTATATCAAGCACTTGGCAAAAAAGGTCATCAATGGCGATCCTCGTAGGGTCGATTGCCATATTTACAATTGTGCTCAACTCCCTGCCGGCGATCTTGTCATAAGCGCTGGCAATTGTGCGCAATTGATTGGCCGACAACGCAAGCACATCAAGGACCGGCATATTCTGGATGGTCGGTTTCTTAAATTGAATCCATGCGCCCCGCGTAGGCACCCGGTGTGCCAGCGATGTCAGTAGACCAAGTGTAGAGTTAAGCCACAAAACGAGCGCCTTTTCGGCAGCCTCGTTTTCCACCCTCAACCGCAATGGCCACCAGACATTCGACAAAGCAGGCTTTGTAAGGCGAATAGCTAAAGTTCTTTGGGTGTTAAGCCAAGACCGCTCAGCTATCATAACCGTCCCCGCGCGCTGCCATAGCACCGCAACATCTCGCAATGAACGCCCCTTGGCTGCGACTGGTCTCGGCGACAGCCATCTGTTCGGCGCCGCTCCGATCCTGCGAACCTCGTCGGCCGAATGCCCCCAAAATACAGGATACGGCGTGCGAGAGCTCGACAGCGTAAAACCATCGGCAATATCTCGCCGGTCGGGGCCAAGAATTCCTATTTCTTCAATCGTGCCGATCCGAAGCGAGATTGTCGCCTTGCGGCCTTGCATATAAAGCTGTCCTTGCCGCAACAGCCAAGCCGTGCGAACCAAGTTTGTCTGCGCAAAAGCGGAACCTATCCAAGGCGATGATCGCACCTCGCCCCACGGGATTTCGATAGCCTCACCGTATTTTTGTGATCCCACGACAATCTCGGAAACACCGTGTCGCGGTGAATCCGCCGTTCCGATAGGTGCGGGGGCGCCGCGGGAGATTTTCTCCCCGACAGCAAGGGCGTGTGCGCTGGTGACCGGGTTTCGCCAAAGGTTGATGAATTGCGTTGGCTCATCAGCAACAGAGTCCAGGGTCTCAATTCGCCGATCGCGTTTTCTCGCGATGACCATCACTTCGCTAAGTTCGGTATTCTCCGAGAAATTCCATCGCTCCGGGTCATGGCTTGCTATGACCGTTTCCAAAATGTACCCGCGATTGATTAGCTCCCGCGTCCTTCCCCACGCTATGCCGGTCGTAAGGGCTGCCGGAAGAACTAAAGCAAGGCGCCCGCCATCCTTAATATGGCGGTCGCCGACGGCAGCAAACACACTTCCGAGCCCGGCTGTAGAAGACGCTGCCAAGTTCGTCGCTTTAAGGCGCTGGGCCAGCTCTGCCTGCATATGCCCGCGTTGATCAGGTACCGATCCGAAAAGAAGATTCCCGCCGACACTTCTTACGAACGGCGGATTCATGACGCACAAATCCAATGACGGAAGTGGCGCAACGGAGGGTACGTGTTCATCGGCAGCGGTTATCGCACTGCCGATTCCTGGGCTCATGAGATCCAACTGGGTCTCGATGGTACTGGCGGAAACGTAATCGATACTACCTAGGTAAACCTGCCCCGATTTCATTCGGCCCATCGGCAGAGAGTAGAGGTGCATTTTATGAAAGCACGTTTCCGGCGCCAGAAGCGCTAAAGTTGACGCCGTAAGATGAACGGCCGATGGAAGGACATCATAGCCGTAAAGCATTTCCTCGATTATTAGCTTATGCAATTCTGTTAGTGAGTCACTATCGATTGTCTCGCTTCGACTTGCTCTAAATTTTATGAAATTATCTGTCAAAGCTTGGCTCGCGGCCATAAGCAGCGTACCCGTACCGCAGGCCAAATCCGCTATCTTGAATTCGTTTAACGAAACCGGATTAGCCCAATCAACTTGGGGCCATCTGTCAATATCTAAAGTCAGCTTTAGTAATAAAGTTGCTGCTGGAACAGACGTGTAATAGGTACCTAGATATTTCGCTTCAAGCAAGAGGAGATGATAAATCCTACCCATTAGGTCGTGCCGTAGGGCAGCCTTCTTCGATACTATCTCTAGCGCTCGCTCGGCAAGATGCCGAACTGCAGAGTCGGTATCAGAATGCGACGGCAGCGACAGAATAATGTCACGTGCCACCTTGAAAATTGGCACGTAATTGATCTCATTTATTATCATGTTCCAGTGGGCAGCAGTCTTCCCAACAAAGTCCCGCTCTACGAGTAACGATCGTATCGGCTTTACCTTTTCTTCAAGGCCAGACAATTGCTCTTGGAAAATGAACGCGTTCGCCAGCATTAAGGCGGCGAGTTTCGCCGTGGTCTCGCGACGGCGTTGTTCAAACGGAAGCGTCGGCACTTGTCTTCCCCCCCACTCCCAAAACCTGAATGAGACGATCGCAAGCTCCGCGGTTGTTCATTAGCGCGCTTGCAACCTCCGAAAGGCCAACATTAAGCGTGTCAACTGCCTGCTGAAGAACATCGTCACGTACCAGAATGTCGTGCGCTCTCCGAAGTTCGGCCAAAATGTCATTCATCGAGCCGCTATGCCAGGCACCGTCGCCGGCTTCCGTTAGGACGGCGAATTCTAGACTCGTTGAACTCAGGGCCTCACTTAGCTTGACGAACTCGACAGTTCGTATCTTGGCCGGGTAGACGACAGCGATTGCCAAATGGGCAATCCCCCGCTCAATCCTGCCGCGCGCATCCGAAAGCACGAGAAGACCAGCTTGCGGAGTATCAGCCACTTTGCCTTCGATTGCGCAGCGAAGCCCGCGATAGGACGCGATAACATCTGGTCGTGACCGGCCGCTATTCAGTATCGTCTCAGGATCGGCTTCTACGCCGCGCCTCCCAAGGCAGGTCGCAAGGACTGTATTTAGAACTTCTTCACGATGACGTTCGCCCATAAATATTGTGCCCCCGCAATTCAGGTATTAACGCGCCATTTACTGTTAAGGCTAGGTTAAAGATTGTTAAGTTATTGATTTATAACCGAAATTTTGGCGGATTTGTACGGCGACTGTGCCAGTCATTTCACAGTCGGCCACATCCAAGCCGCCTTGCCCGCCATCCCTTGGCTGTCTTGATGCAGTCCATGAGCGGCTTTACAAGCGCGGCATCCCATCCCTTCGGCTGCACGATACGCGTTGCGGTTTCGCTTTGATGCGCTGCCGTCCGCTTCGTACTTCAGTATCAGCCGGTAAAGCTCGCCCTTGCGGAACCGGTTCGGCTTCCGTCGCAGCGGCACGTTGTGGAGAAAGACCGTGCCCCACATTCATGCCCAGACGGCTTTCCGCACAGGCGTCGTGCGGTGACGGCGGCGCTTGAGCCTCACCGGGTTGACCGTCTCCGCGGCCGGATCACCCGGCGTGGCGCGCTGGGACTTTTCGCTCTGCCCTTCACCGCAATGGCATCGCCATCGGCCGCGGCGAAACCACTGCGCATCGTCTGCCTGGATGACGGGTTGGCCGAGACCTTGCTCATGCTCGGTGTCAGCCCGATCGCCATTGCCGACCGTGACGTCTGGGAGACCTGGGTGGTCGAGCCATCGCTGCCCCCTGACGTCGTCGATGTCGGCACGCTGCTCGAGCCCAATCTCGAATTGCTGCAGGAGCTTGCGATTTGGGACGGGTCGCCCTTGTAGCCAAGGATCAGCAGCACCGCGTCTATGTGCTGGAGATCATGCGCCAGGTCCGCACCCTTGAACCGGATCATGCCTGATATCTCGGCACGCTTGGCGACAAGGGTGTTGATGGAGTGCTCGTATCGGGCGGAGCGGACAGTCGGCGCTACTCTTAGCATCCCGGATTTTATGGGAACCCACCCTTTAGGTCGCGCGGGAAGTTGGTGCGTTTGCTACATAAGACCGTTCTATTGGGCAAACTTCGCAGCATTCCGGGTCGCTATATCGCCTATGACGGCATGAAGAAGCGTTCGAACCTCTTGTTCGGCGAGCCTGGGTGCAATTCCCGATTCGGACAGTTGAACGAGAATTGTCGTGACGGTGCTGCGCCAGAACGCATTCGCATCCTTCCCGTTTTTGGATTCCAAGACCCTGGCGATCCCTTCGACCAATTTCCGCCGACGATGCAGCGGGAACACGCTTATGTTTGAATCACACATCGATCACCTCACCCCTTTCAGTTTGGCGAATAAGAATTGGCGCGTTGAAAAATTTGGTTAACAGCGCTTTCTTTTATGGGGGTGGCCCTGCAATAAATTGACCAGGGCTTGGTTGGGTGTCCCCGCGATGGATGCGGCGGCTTTCGCGAGTTCGACTTCCGTCCAGGAAGTCCATCAGTGATGATGAGCAGCAGGGAATAGGACAGGAAGCGCTATCGGCGAGCAGGCTCTTGGACTTGATCAGAACCCAGGTGAACCGCCATATTCCATCCTGGCTGCCGCGGTAAGCTGGGCCAGTCGGTGGACGAGGCCGATCCGGCCGAAATCGAGCCGTTCAATTTAATTTGTTGGGAGCGCCAGGTCGCGAGGAAATCTCCCAATTGCATCACGCGTCCCTGTTTTGTTGGAGAAGTCTATGAAGGTGCCGCTCATTGCCGAAAACGTCGGCAATCTGAGCTGCGCGATGATCTCGGAATCACGACCTTCGGCGGCGGTTTGCCGACCTTCAGACTTCAATAGATGGATCTCTTGGCCGCATTGAGGGCAAATTTTCACCAATAGAGTCGATGCTCTCGAACGCAAGCTGTAGGCGCTGAAAAGTCTCAATCGCCTCCTCAGATAAGGTGGCGGCCTTTGCCCTGCCAGTAGTCGCAGAGATGGCGCGAGGTCGGCCGTTTGATCAAAAAACGATCCGCGCCTTCTTGCAGGTTCAGCTCCGCCCGATGGCGCACAGCGACACGTCGGCGCATGCAACTCGTCGCCTCATTCACAAAATGGAATCCCTGGAGTACTGGGGACCCACATAAAACTCCGGTCGCAGCCTACCCGGTCAAAACAAGGAACCCAACGATGAAGACTCTCGTCATCTGCTCCGGCGGATTGGATTCCGTTTCGCTTGCTCACAAGGTGGCAGCGGAGCACCAACTCGCCAGCCTGCTATCTTTCGATTATGGCCAACGGCACAGGAAGGAATTGGGCTTCGCCGCCCTTTGCGCGGAGCGACTAAACGTGCTGCATCGGATCATCGATATCCGCGAAATCGGCCGCGGCCTTTCCGGCTCCGCCCTAACCGATAGTGTGGACGTGCCGGACGGGCACTACGCCGAAGACAGGATGAAGGTCACGGTGGTGCCGAACCGGAACGCCATCATGTTAGCTACCGCCTTTGGATTCGCGGCCGCGCAGGGGGCCGAAGCGGTGGCGACGGCCGTGCATGGAGGGGATCATTTCATCTATCCAGACTGCCGTCCGGCCTTCATTGATGCCTTCCAGATGATGCAAGACCGCGCCCTCGACGGCTACGCGAACATTCGCCTTCATGCGCCTTACGTGAATCTCACCAAGGCGGACATCGTTGAGGATGGAGCACGATACGGCACGCAATTTGCGGAGACCTGGTCTTGCTACAAGGGCGGTGAGCGTCACTGCGGGCGGTGCGGGACCTGCGTCGAGCGACGCGAAGCGTTCCATCTCGCGCAGCACCCTGACCCTACCAACTACGAGGATGCCGACTTCTGGCTCGAGGCGCTGCATAGGAGGAACGTGTAATGTTCCGCATCACCAAGGAATTCCACTTCTCAGCCTCGCATCAGCTGACCTCCTTGGCTCCCGACCACCAGTGCGCGCGCCTGCACGGACATAATTACATCGTCGAAGTAGAGCTTTCGGCGAAGGAACTGAACGAGCACGGGTTCGTACGCGACTATCACGATTTGGCATCGCTCAAACGCTATATCGACCAGAGTTTCGACCACCGACATCTCAACGATGCGCTGGGACATGAGCAAGTCACGGCGGAATACCTGGCAAGACATTTTTATGAATGGTGCAAGGCACGCCTGCCGGAGACTTCGGCCGTGCGGGTGAGCGAAACACCGAAAACATGGGCGGAATGGCGGCCATGACGCATCCCGCAATCCGCGTCAGTGAGATTTTCGGGCCGACGATCCAGGGCGAAGGCGTGCTCATCGGTTTGCCTACGGTCTTCGTCAGAACCGGCGGGTGTGACTATCGCTGTTCCTGGTGCGACAGCCTGCATGCGGTGGACAATCAATACCGCCATGAATGGGAAATGATGTCCGTTGACGCGGTCTGGCAAAGCGTGGTTGGGCTTTCCGGTGGCCGCCCGGTTATGGTGTCGCTGTCGGGCGGCAATCCGGCCATCCAGCCGCTCGGTGCGCTTATCGAACGGGGCCACCGGGAAGGATACCGTTTTGCGCTGGAAACCCAAGGTTCGGTGGTCAGGGACTGGTTTGCCGAGCTTGACGTACTGGTTCTGAGCCCAAAGCCGCCGTCAAGCGAAATGACGACCGATTGGGCCGCTATCGAGGCATGCGTCCAGGCGGCAAACGAGAAGCCGCAAGTCGTGCTCAAGCTCGTTGTGTTCGACGAAAGCGACTACGCCTACGCGAAGGACGCCGCCGCGAGATTTCCACGATTGCCGATCTATCTGCAACCCGGCAATCACACGCCGCCGCGCCCCGGAAATGCAGACTCCGCTGTCGACCTTGACGGAATAACGAAACGCATGGAGTGGTTGGTTGAAAGCGTGACCCGCGACAGGTGGTTCGAAGCCCGCGTGCTGCCGCAGTTGCACGTTATGCTCTGGGGTAACAAGAGAGGCGTCTAGCCTGCCCGCCTTTCACTGGAACTGCGCCTGCGGGTCTTAGGTTCGCGTTGGCCCACATTTGACGGCGCTGTTGTTTCTGGTATCAGCGCCAAGGGCTGACCACGCCGCAACGATGACCTTTCCCCGATTCGGATTGCTGGCGATATCGACGAGTGTCGGCCTTGTTGGTCGGTAAGCGCTCACCCGATTCCGTCCTGCCCAGCCTGGGCTGATCATGCGAAGAAGCCTCCGCTTTGGAGGGAGGTGTCTGCATGGAGACCGACGGCAAAATGGACGTCCATTTGGACCCTGTTCAGCCGCGGCCGAGCGAAGGCGTCTAACAGTGGAAGCCCACCACAGGGGCGCTCAAGGCTTGCGGCTGCGCCTCGGACGTATTGAGGCTGACGCGGCAGCGGTGCCCATTTGCTTTGAGGCTCCTTAAGGATTGCGGCTGTTGAGGGTTGTGTGCGTCAAGTTCTGCAAAAAAAGGGGGCGGACGTGGCAATGTTCAACGTCACCGAACGCCACCATGCTCATGACCGCAAGCATGAACGCAGCGCCGCCGTCGAAAACATTCTGCTATCGAACCTGGAAAGACTGCATGTTGGTTGGCGCCCGATGGCGTGAGCGCCGCAATTGTCTCGCCATCCGCAATTGACAGAACTCGAGACGGCCCTGCGCCCCACCAAAAGGTTGACGCAACACAATTATTTGAACGTGTGCGATCCGTCGACGCCTCCTGCAGCTGGCGCGCTTCTTGCGGGCTTTCATCGCACGGCCCCAGGAAGTGCCCTGTCGACGATACCGAGTTTGAAATTGCTCGACGAAAACCAAAGAAGGAGGTGGCATGAGACAGGTCGCGCCCGCCGGAGGAAGGACCAATTGCCGAGCTGATGATGGTCACAGGACCGTCACATCTTCTGTCTTCCAGCGGCATTATTTTGATTGGAAGAACCCAATAAGGAAAGACAAAACCCACCATGTGATTATCACCTGTCAGGGTGGGCGAGATCGCAGTGTGCCGCTGTTCGGGTGCGGCGCAACTTTTCAATGGCAAGGCGGCCAGACAGGAACACGGGCAAGACGCCAGCGACAGTCAATGAGCAATAAGGGCTTTTTATATGCAAGGTTTCGAACGCGGCTCGATTGCCGCGGGGCGGCTCATCGTGCCTATTTCCACCGTTGTCCTGCTGGCGGGATGTATCGTCGGCCCGGATTATCGGACGCCAATTTTGCCCACGCCGGCACACTGGAGCGGCCAAAACCCAACAAAGACCGCCTTACCGGCTCAATTGTCGAAATGGTGGCAGCGGCTGCGCGACCCCGAGCTGAACGCGCTTGTCGAGGAAGCGGTTGCCGGCAATCTCGAGGTCGCCTCCGCCAGAGCCAAGATACGCGAGGCTCACGCGAGTTATCGCCAGAGCGCAGCGACCTTGTTCCCGTCCGCCGACGGCTCCCTATCGGCCAACCGCGGCACGACTGCCGCGATCACGTCGGGATCTGGCGGCGATTCCTCTGGCGCGTTCCGGTCCGGTTTCGACGCCACATGGGAGCTGGATCTGTTCGGCGCCAACCACCGGAGCGTCGAGGCGGCCCGCTATGGACTGGACGCCGCCGAGGAAGAACTACGCTCCAGGCTGCTGACCCTGATCGGCGATGTCGCCGCCAACTACGCTCAGGCGCGCGGCTATCAGGCGCGCATTCAACTCGCGCGCCGCTCAGTCGCCTCCCAAGAGCAGACCGTCGCCATCACCCGCACAAGGGCCAAGGCCGGCCTGGTGACAGCGGCCGACGTGGCAAAAGCCAAGGCACAGGCAAGCAGCACGGAGGCCGAGGTGCCGACGCTGGAGGCTAGCTATGCGGAGACGGTGCACCGTCTTGCCGTGGTCACCGGACGGTCGCCGGACGCGCTGAACGACAGGCTGAAGCGCGGCGCGCCCATCCCGGCACCACACCTGCCGGTGCCGACCGGCATTCCCGCCGACATCCTGCTCGCCCGCCCCGACATACGCATGGCGGAGCGGCAATATGCTCAGTACACCGCCAGGATCGGCCAGGCCGAGGCAGCGCGCTATCCAAGCGTCAGCCTGACTGGAAATATCGACACGTCGGCCCTCGAGCTTGGCGACCTCGGCAAGAACTCCACCATCGGCTTCTCTTTTGGGCCGAAGCTCAGCGTGCCGCTGTTCAACGCCGGAAAGATGCAGGCCGCCGTCGACGCCGCCAAGGCCGAGCGCGACCAACATTTCATCGCCTACAAGGCATCCGTGCTGACGGCGCTCCAAGATGTGGAAAACGCCAGCGTCTCGCTGACACAGGAGCGCATCAGGAACGGCAAGCTTTCCTCGTCGGCGAAATCGGCCCGCGATGCCGCACGCCAGGTGCGGATACTCTACCAATCCGGTGCGGCGAGCCTGCTCGACGTGCTGGACGCGGAGCGCTCGCTCGATACGGCCGAGGACACTCTCCTGCAAAGTCGCGTCTCGATCGCCATCGACTACATCGCGCTCAACAAGGCGCTCGGCGGCGGCTGGGACGGGGCCATCGACAGCGCCAAGCCGGAGGGCGTCGACGCCAAAACCAGGCCACAGCCGGCGTCGAAGGTAACCCAATGACAAACGCGCAAGCCGAACTTCACATGTTCCGTTTCGCAGGGTCTCAAGGCAATGAGATCTTCCCACATCGTCGACCTTGCATCGGATTCGGTCCGGCGCTTCTACGAAAAGCGCATCGACGCGCCGGCCGTCCTGGATCCTGCGATCGACCTTCCAACGCGGTCGCAGTCACCGCCGCCCCGGCAATTATCCGCGACGACGCGGTTTCGGTGCAGCTCAGCAGGTGGCGCGCTTCCACCACATCATGCCGCAAAAGGGAACGTTTCCATGTCCGCCAGCTGCTGTTCACGTCCGGTTGTGCACTATGATGAAGACGGGATCGCAGCGGCGTTCGACCGTTACCCGGAGCAGACCGTGCCGCCGGTTGACTTGTTCGGCAAGGCGGGACGTCAACAGCTGGCCAGCCTCCGCGTCTCTGACATGGATCGCCTCAAGATCGACAGGGACTGGCGTTCATCGGCGACAGCCGCAGGTCGTAACCGCGCCAACTGTGCTCACTTCACTCCGTTCGTGACTGTGCAACGACTTAGTGCCTCGGCTTTTTCGAAATGTGCTGCCGCGAGTTCGATGAATTTCGATGTCGTGTTCGGCGGGGCCGATTAACCTGGAACAACAAGGAGACGGCTTGTCATGGAGACAGGAATACTGGACGAATACGAACTGCGGCTTAATAAAATAAGACGCTTGATCGAGCACAAGGAGCTGGATGCTGCGCTGATAACCTCTACAGACAGCATCTTTTATCTGACCGGCTTCCGCTATCAGCCATTCGAGCGCCCGTTTTTCCTCGTCGTACGCCCCGAGGGCGATCTCGTCTTTGTGACACCGCGGCTGGAGGCCGAGAACGTCGCGGCGATCCCGCTGCAGCATCGCATCTTGGAATACACCGAGTACCCGGCGCCCAAAGGCGAAACATTTCTCGACGCGCTTGCCCAGGTGATCGGGGAGCATGATGTGATCGCAGTGGAGCCGTCCATGCCTGCCGAACTCATGCAAGCACTCGAGCACTTTTTCCCGATGGTGGAGCCACTGGTGGAGCGCTTGCGACTGGTCAAGTCGCCCTACGAGATCAGTCGGATCGAACGGGCCGCGCGCTTTTGTGACCTCGGCCTGCGGATGGTGATGGATGCAGCGCGTATCGGCACCTCCATCCAAGGCGGGTATGACCGCATCCCGGAGCTTCGCAATGCCATCGTCGAGGGCGAGGGAAAATTCGACCAGCACACCAGCTCGATCTGGCTCGGTGTCTGGGCTGCACCCTTCAGCGCCCAGCCGCATCGCTTTCCCGAACCGACGGACATATTCGGCGAAGGTCCCAATGTCGGCTTGTCGTTTCTTCGGGTGAACGGCTATTCGGCGGAGACCGAGCGCACCTTCTTCCTGCACCGCACCTCGGGCGATCAAGCCGCGGTCTTCGCGACGATGCTCGCCGCCCGCAACATCGCCTATGACATGCTTCGGCCCGGTGTCAGCGGCCACGAAGTCGATCATAAGGTCAAGTCGTTCCTGCGTTCTGAAGGATTCGGCGGAAATCTACTGCACCGGACCGGTCACGGTATCGGCATGGCCGGACACGAAGGACCGTGGCTTGCCGAGGGGAGCGACGACATCCTGCAGGAGAACATGTTGATCAGTGTCGAACCGGGCATCTACTGGCACGGCCAAGGTGGCTACCGCCATTCCGATACCGTTCTGATCACTGCGGACGGCTATCGGAAGCTGACCGATTTCCCATCTGACCTGGACTCGATGACTCTTGTCTGAGCGGACCCGTTGTCAGCCGGACGGCGACAAATGTCACCTGATGGGTTCGCTGCAGCACGACACTGGGCGCAGCGTGGTTATGTTCAACTTGTCAACGGGCAAGCCGCCAACCCCATCCACAGTATTGCTGATGCTCGCCTTGCCCCAACCGTCAAGGCATTGAACGGCGGCGAGGTTTGAGACTTGTAGCCATCGGGCGATGCGTCTGAGGTCAAGGCCGCACCCGGTCGATCGCAGGATCGCCTCGCTGTTCATTCCGAAGTCCGCACCGGCACCGACTGCGCATCCGACGTAGCCGTCCGGGCGGTGTGGCCAGTGCAACGATTGCGCGGCAGGTGCGCACTTGGGCTATGTCGTAACGCGGTGGTCGAACCCGCCACCTGCTCAGCACCCGACCATAGGGTGGCTGCAGAGACAATCGGTGCTAACCGCGGCGTTTGATATTCGATCACCCGGTATGATCAGACCGCCGGGCTACGGGCCCGGGGCATAGCCGTACCACGATATCGACCACGCCGATCGCAGCCCCTAAGGCAAAGACGTCGCGTCGACGGCCTTCCAGCCGCTCCGCGAAGTTCAATTCCCGCAGTCGGCCTTTCGGTGCAGGGCACGCGCCAGCGGCGAGTGCACAAATGTGCCCAGGATCGGTATGAGAGATCCCGCGCGTTTCGCGCGGCCGCTAGTCGGCACGAAGCTTGCAGCGTCGTTGGTGTGGCGTTCGACCGGAACGCCGTGATGGGAGAAGCCCCCAAAGGGAGGAACCCACCTCGATCCGCGCAGGGAGACAACTATCTTGAATCCTGCCAATTCGCAGCCCGCGTGCCGCGTCCCGCAAGCCTTGCTACGCCCGGCTTTACGCGCAGGTGCTTGCCGCCATCGCCCTTGGCGTCACCCTTGTTTGCTTCTATCCGCAGGTCGGCGAGAGCATGAAGTTGCTGGACGATGCCTTCGTCAAGTTCGTCAAGTTCGTCAAGTTCGTCAAGATGGTCATCGCGCCTGTCACCTTTCTGACAATTCGGCCGGCATCGCCGCTATGAACGATCTCCAGAAGGTCGGCCGGCGTGGCGAACGGCACTTGCGTCTGGCCAGCTCGCGCGAACGCTTTCTAGATATTGGGGTCGGCTCGTTGGCACGAAGTCGTCATGGACGCACCGCCAGATGGCACCGGCTCGATGGCTACGGGTTCCAGTAGCTTCCCGTGCTGCGCGACCCGCTCGGCAACCGATCCAAAGCGATGACCGCTTTGCGCCAAAAGGCCAGCCGTTGCTGCCCGACCGTTCACCGCTGATTGGAGCCGCCTCATGTTTAAGCAAAGTACCACCCTCGTCGCCGCGATCGCTATTCTGGTCGCGCTGCTTCTTTCGGCGCTGGCGGCGCTAAAGCAATATCCAGATGACCTGAGCCTGCTGGGAGACCATCGCCAGCTCGCAGCGGAGCTGCGCATCCTCATTCTCAAGCGGCGCGACGCACTCCTCAACGACCTCGCTTCGCCAATCGCCGGCAATCGCGAAGCCGATGTCGCTCTGGTCTCTTTCTTCGACTACAACTGTCTGCCTTGCCGGGCGGCAGGCCTCAATATCCAGCAAGCCATCAGGGACGATGCCAATGTGAAGCTTGTGTTCAAGGAGTTCCCGATCCTGGGATCGAATTCCGAATTCGCCGCGGTGGCGGCGCTCGCCTCCCGCCAACAGCGAAAATATGAGGCGTTCCACCTCGCCCTTATGAATTTTCCCGGCGTGGTCAACAAAAGAACCACCTTGACCATCGCAGGCCGTGTGGGCCTAGACGTTGAGCAGCTCAAGCGGGACATGGAGGATCCGGCGATCGCAGACGCCATCGCGCGCAATCGCGCGCTCGCCAGCGGTCTGCATATCACCGGCACGCCGGCGTTGGTGGTCGGCGACGAAGTGATCCCCGGGGTGGTCGACCTTGTCAGACTGCAACGCGCCATTGCAGATACGCGCGCGACGGCCAAGGCTCAGCCTACCACATCCGCAGACTTGGCATTTTGACCAAATGGCTGGGGCGGGCATTGGAAAAGCAGCTCAATCGAGCCGCGCTTGCGGCTCTCCCCAGGCAGCATCTCGCCGGGACGGCCGACGCGATGGCGGCATGCTGATGGCTGGCTCCCACGAGACATTTGACATCGTTGTCATCGGAGCCGGGCCGGTCGGACTTTCCTTCGCCGCATCGCTTGCCCGGAGCCAACTCAAGGTGGCCGTCGTCGAACAGCAGCCCCTGGAAAGGCTGGCCAATCCGGCTTTCGACGGTCGCGAGATCGCGCTGACCAACGCTTCGATTGCAATCCTTCGCGAGCTCGGCGCCTGGGATGCCATCCCCGCTTCGGCCAAATCACCCCTTCAAGGCGCGCGGGTGCTCAATGGTTCGAGCCCCTTCACGCTGCGCTTCGATTCGCCCAGCCGATCTCGCGAGCCGCTCGGGATTCTGGTGCCAAATTGTCGGATCCGCGACGCCCTGTTCAAGATCATTCGCTTGCAGGATCATGCCCAGCTGCTGTGCGGCCACGCGGTCGTCCATGCAACAAACAGCCACGAAGGTGCGGTCATAACGCTCTCTGACGGCAGGCAATTGGCCGCTCGGCTTCTCGTTGCCGCGGATTCGCGTTTGTCCGCCACGCGCGACCTGCTCGGCATCGGCGCCGATATCAACCAGCTCGGCAAATCGATGCTGATTTGCCGGGTGAGGCACGAGCGCCTCCATCACCAGATCGCAGTCGAATGGTTCGATCACCATCAGACGATAGCGATGTTGCCGCTCACCCAAGGCGTGTCGTCGCTGCTTCTCACCTTGCCCTCAAACCAGGCCGACAAACTGATTGCTTTCGACGACGATTTGTTCCTGAAGGAATTGACGGACCGGTGTCGAGGGCGCCTCGGAAAAATGAGCCTGGCAAGCACCCGCCACAGCTATGCGCTGGTCACGACGTGGGCGCACAAGTTCTGCGCTCCAAGCGCCGCACTTGTTGGCGATGCCGCAATCGGCATGCACCCGGTGACCGCGCATGGCTTCAACATCGGCATCAGCGGGCAGAAGCAACTCTCAAATGGAATCCTGACGGCATGTCGCGACCGTCGCGACATTGGTGATCCCGATTTGCTTCACAAATACGAAAGCTGCCTGCGCCTATCGGCGGCACCGCTCTATCATGCCACGAATATCCTTATCGGACTATACTCAGGCGAGCACCCAGCGGCACGGGTTGCAAGACATGTCGGGCTTCGCTTTGCCCAATATCTCCCCTTCGTCCGCCATGGCATTTCCGCCATGCTCACGCGGTAAGATCACACCGAAATTCGTAAAGCGTTCGCAACTGCCGGTGATGGCTGCCAGTGAGCGCTCATTTTTGGGCAGACCCTTGGTACCCCCGTTCGCGGTTACGAGGGTCGTTTCGCTGGCCAAACCACGACCAAGAAGGGATGAAGGCTCGACAGTCCCGTTCTGCCGGATAAACGGCGGAAATCTCTGACAATCCTGACCACAGACAAGTAGCGTCGTCACTTATGGAGTTGGCCCGGCTCGTTCTCGTCTATAGCGTGCCCGCCGCAATCGTTGCGGTTGCGCTTTCACAACAAATCTATTTCCCAATGGCGGCAGCGGAGGCGGCGGAAGTCTATCCGCCATCGGTCAGATCGTCGCGACTGTCGGCACCGTATTGGCGGTAGGCGTAGCCATTTCCATTTTCGAACCCGCCGCTGGTAACCTATCGCGGTCAAGATCTGTGAAACCGGTACGGCAGCGTTTTCCTCTTGGCGCCCACATAATTTGAGGGTTCAGGCCGCTCATCGAGATCGGCGCGCCAAGGATGGCGGCTACCCGTTATAGGCGAGGATGTGGTTTTGATGTTGATAGCTGGCAAGTGAGCAGACGACATAGCTCCATCCAGTCCTCGCCGAAGGCATGCTCGCCCTTCTGTCGCCGCACCGGCACGACGTCGGGCATGCCCGTTGGACATCGTAAAATTAACAGAGGGCTGACGAATTTGTACGATGAAGCGTGCATATACAGGATGGCCCCAATCCGCTTATCGCCGCTACCGTTCCCCGCCTCCTCGCCCTGGCCACAGCGTCAGATTGCTCACCTCGCTGCTGCCTGAATTCGCGACCCATTGTCATCAATATGCCCGACGCGCGACGATTTACGATCTCGTCTCTTTTTACGCCATCTGCCACCTTCTGTCGCTTTTGTCGGGTCCACGACACAGGCGTGTTTGGCCAATATGTTGTTTTGTCCTTAGGCTAAATAGCTGAAAAGATAACACGAAATTCTTCTTCGACCCTATCAGGCAAGTTGGCACGAGTCTTGAAACCTTGAGTACGAGGCGGCGAGAGCTGCCGACCGGCATTCATGTCGCGGGCAGCCGCGATGGGTGAAAAGAAGGAAGGAACGCTACATGTCAGGTCTGCGTCAGATCGCATTCTACGGCAAAGGGGGGATCGGCAAATCCACCACCTCCCAGAATACACTCGCCGCACTTGTCGACCTCGGGCAGAAGATCCTTATCGTCGGCTGTGACCCCAAAGCCGACTCCACCCGCCTGATCCTGAACGCAAAGGCGCAGGATACGGTCCTACATCTCGCGGCGCAGGAAGGCTCGGTGGAAGACCTCGAACTCGAGGATGTGCTCAAGGTCGGCTACAAAGGCATCAAGTGCGTGGAGTCCGGCGGCCCCGAGCCGGGTGTCGGCTGTGCCGGCCGCGGCGTCATCACCTCGATCAACTTCCTTGAGGAGAACGGCGCCTATGACGGTATGGACTATGTATCCTACGACGTGCTCGGCGATGTCGTGTGCGGCGGCTTCGCGATGCCGATCCGCGAGAACAAGGCGCAGGAAATCTACATCGTCATGTCCGGCGAGATGATGGCGCTTTATGCCGCCAACAACATCGCCAAGGGCATCCTGAAATATGCCCATTCGGGCGGCGTGCGGCTCGGCGGCCTGATCTGCAACGAACGCCAAACCGACCGCGAGCTCGACCTTGCCGAAGCACTGGCCGCCAGGCTCAATTCCAAGCTCATCCATTTTGTGCCGCGCGACAACATCGTTCAGCACGCTGAGCTCAGGAAGATGTCAGTCATCCAGTATGCGCCGAACTCCAAGCAGGCGGGGGAATACCGCGCGCTGGCCGAGAAGATTCATGGCAATTCCGGCCAGGGCACCGTCCCGACCCCGATCACCATGGAGGAGCTCGAGGACATGCTGCTCGACTTCGGCATCATGAAGACCGACGAGCAGATGCTTGCCGAGCTTCAGGCCAAGGAAACCGTCAAGGCGGTCGCCCAATAACCGCTCCTGCCGCCGCGAGGCGCGGACCTGGAGCTGGCGCGCCTTTTCAAAGAACGGCGCCTCCTCAATGAGGCGTCACCCGAACCATTAAAAGGGATCCCATGAGCCTGGAATACGAGAATGACGGCGCTCTCCATGCGAAGCTTGTCGAGGAGGTGCTGTCGCAATATCCCGACAAGGCGGCCAAGCGCCGCAAAAAGCACCTTAGCGTTGCTAAGAGCGGAGAAGAGGCTGGCGAGGAAGGCGAGGTCGTCTCCGAATGCGACGTCAAGTCGAACATCAAGTCCATTCCGGGCGTGATGACGGTTCGCGGCTGCGCCTATGCCGGCTCTAAAGGCGTGGTGTGGGGTCCAGTCAAGGATATGGTCCATATCTCGCACGGACCGGTCGGCTGCGGGCAATACTCCTGGTCGCAGCGCCGCAACTACTATGTCGGTACGACGGGCATCGACACGTTCGGGACAATGCAGTTCACCTCCGACTTCCAGGAGAAGGACATTGTTTTCGGCGGCGACAAGAAGCTGGAACAGATCATCGACGAGATCGAGGAACTGTTTCCCCTCAACAACGGCATGACCGTGCAATCGGAATGCCCGATCGGCCTGAT
The DNA here is from genome assembly GCF_042682105.1 of Mesorhizobium calcicola. Lineage (NCBI taxonomy): Bacteria > Pseudomonadati > Pseudomonadota > Alphaproteobacteria > Hyphomicrobiales > Phyllobacteriaceae > Mesorhizobium > Mesorhizobium calcicola. Next base: position 246,197 of record NZ_JBHUGY010000016.1, on the reverse strand, counting down.
TGGCGACGACACCGAAGCTGTGTCCCGAAACAAGGCCAAGCAGCTCGAAAAGACGATCGTGCCGGTACGCTGCGAGGGCTTCCGCGGCGTCTCGCAATCGCTTGGCCACCACATCGCCAACGATTCGATCCGCGATTGGGTCTTCGAGAAGAAGGAAGTCGAATTCGAAGCCGGTCCTTATGACGTCAACGTCATCGGCGACTACAATATCGGTGGCGACGCCTGGGCCTCTCGCATCCTGCTTGAGGAGATAGGGCTGCGCGTGGTCGGCAACTGGTCGGGCGATGCTACGCTCGCCGAAATCGAGCGCGCGCCGAAGGCCAAGCTCAATCTCATCCATTGCTACCGGTCGATGAACTATATCTGCCGGCACATGGAGGAAAAATACGGCATCCCCTGGATGGAATACAATTTCTTCGGCCCCTCTCAGATCGAATCCTCTCTGCGCAAGATAGCCAAGCATTTTGGGCCTGAAATCGAGGAGAAGGCCGAGAAGGTCATCGCCAAGTACAGGCCGCTTGTCGATGCGGTCATTGCCAAGTACCGGCCGCGCCTCGAAGGCAATACCGTCATGCTCTATGTCGGCGGCCTGCGACCCCGTCACGTCATCACGGCCTACGAAGATCTCGGCATGGTGATCGTCGGCACGGGCTATGAGTTCGCCCACAATGACGACTATCAGCGCACCAGCCATTACGTGAAGAACGGCACGCTGATCTATGACGACGTGACCGGTTACGAGTTGGAGAAGTTCATCGAGGGGGTTCGGCCTAATCTGGTCGGCTCGGGCATCAAGGAAAAGTACCCGGTGCAGAAGATGGGCATACCGTTCCGGCAAATGCACTCCTGGGATTATTCAGGACCATATCACGGCTATGACGGCTTTGCCATTTTCGCCCGCGACGTGGATCTTGCCATCAACAACCCGGTCTGGGACCTATTCCAGGCTCCCTGGAAAAAGAGCCCGAGCCGTGGGCAAGCGTTGGCTGCCGAATAACCACCTGTACTCAGCTTAATCTCCCCAAGGGAGACGATGAACGCCTGCGCCCGCGATCCGCGGGAGACCTGAAACGCTCGACGTCCCTGAGCCGCCATATGGCGAGGCCAGATGAAAAAGAGGTAACCACCAATGCCGCAGTCGGCTGAAAAAATTCTCGACCACGCTCCTCTGTTCCGCGAGCCGGAATATAGGCAGATGCTCGCCGAGAAGAAGCTGAATTTCGAATGTCCGCACCCCGATCAGATCGTCACCGATCAATGTGAATTCACCAAGACCTGGGAATACCGCGAAAGGAATCTCGCCCGCGAAGCGCTTGTGGTGAACCCCGCCAAGGCCTGCCAGCCGCTCGGCGCGGTGTTCGCGGCCGCGGGCTTCGAGCGAACGATGTCCTTCGTCCATGGCAGCCAGGGCTGCGTGGCCTACTATCGCTCGCACCTGTCGCGCCATTTCAAGGAGCCTGCTTCGGCGGTTTCCTCCTCGATGACTGAAGATGCGGCGGTTTTCGGCGGCCTGAAGAACATGGTCGATGGGCTAGCCAACACCTACCAACTCTATGACCCGAAGATGATCGCCGTCTCCACGACCTGTATGGCCGAGGTCATTGGCGACGACCTGCACAGCTTCATCGAGAATGCCAAGGACGAAAACTCCGTCCCGCGCGATTTCGACGTGCCCTTTGCCCACACGCCGGCTTTCGTCGGCAGCCATGTCGATGGCTATGACGGCATGGTCAAGGGCATTCTGGAGCACTTCTGGAAAGGACAGGAACGCAGTCAAGTCAAGGGAACCATCAACATAATCCCGGGCTTTGACGGCTTCTGCGTCGGCAACAACCGTGAACTCAAGCGCCTGCTCGATCTGATGGGCGTGTCCTACACCTTCATCCAGGACGCCTCTGACCAGTTCGACACGCCGTCGGACGGCGAATACCGCATGTACGACGGCGGCACGAAGATTGAAGACGTGAAGAAGGCACTTAACGCCGAGGCGACAGTTTCACTACAGCGTTACAACACCCGAAAAACGCTTGAGTATTGCGAGGAAGTCGGGCAGGCGACGGCCCCGTTCCATTATCCGCTCGGCGTCCAGGCGACCGATGAATTGCTGATGAAGGTCTCGGCGATTTCCGGCAAGGAGATCCCCGAGACAATCCGCCTGGAGCGCGGCCGACTGATTGATGCCATGGCGGACAGCCAGTCCTGGCTGCACGGCAAGAAATACGCGATCTACGGCGATCCGGACTTCGTCTACGCCATGGCCCGCTTTGTCATGGAAACCGGCGGCGAGCCGACACATTGCCTCGCCACCAACGGCACATCGGCATGGCAAGCCGAGTTGAAGGAACTGCTTGCTTCCTCACCGTACGGCAAGGATGCTCAAGTGTGGGCAGGCAAGGACCTGTGGGCGATGCGCTCACTGCTCTTCACCGAGCCGGTGGACCTGCTGATAGGCAATTCCCACGGCAAGTATCTGGAGCGCGATACAGGCACGCCGCTGATCCGGCTGACGTTTCCGATCTTCGACCGGCACCATCACCATCGCTTTGCACTCATGGGCTACCAGGGCGGGCTACGCGTGCTGACGGCGATCCTCGACAAGATCTTCGACAAGCTCGATCGCGAGACGAGCCAGACGGGCGTGACGGACTATTCCTATGATCTCACCCGCTGAGCGCTACGACCGGCTTTTCGTCGAAGCCGGCCACCTTCCACGGGCCTTTTGGAGACCGATCAAATGTCCTCGCTCAGCGCCAAGATTCAGGATGTCTTCAACGAGCCCGCCTGCGATAAGAACCGTGGCAAGGATGCCAAGGCGCGCAAACAGGGCTGCGCAAAGCCGCTGACGCCGGGAGCGGCAGCCGGCGGCTGCGCCTTCGATGGCGCCAAGATCGTGCTGCAGCCGATCACCGACGTTGCGCACCTGGTCCATGGGCCGCTCGCATGCGAGGGCAATTCCTGGGACAACCGCGGCTCGGCTTCGTCCGGGCCAACGCTGTGGCGCACTAGCTTCACCACCGATCTCGCCGCACTCGACATCGTGATGGGGCAGGGCGAGCGTAAACTTTTCAAAGCGATCCGCCAGATCAAGCAGGCACATGCGCCGCCAGCAATCTTCGTCTACTCGACTTGCGTAACGGCGCTGATCGGCGACGACATCGAGGCCGTCTGCAAGCGCGCGGGGGAAAAATTCGGCTTGGCCGTGGTGCCGGTCAATGCGCCGGGCCTGGCCGGGTCGAAGAACCTCGGCAACAAGCTCGCCGGCGAGGCTTTGCTCGAACACGTCATCGGCACCGTGGAACCCGACGACGCGGGGCCCCACGACATCAACATCCTTGGCGAATTCAACCTATCGGGTGAGTTCTGGCTGGTGAAGCCGCTGCTTGATCGGCTTGGCATCCGGGTGCGCGCCTGCATTCCGGGGGACGCGCGATACATCGACGTTGCGTCGGCTCACCGCGCCCGGGCGGCTATGGTGGTGTGCTCGACCGCACTTATCAACCTAGCCCGCAAGATGGAGGAGCGCTGGGACATCCCGTTCTTCGAGGGCTCCTTCTACGGCATCACCGATACCTCCGAAGCACTTCGCAACATTGCTGAACTGCTGGTGAGGAAAGGCGCCGATCGACAGATCCTCGATCGCACAGAGACGCTGATTGCACAGGAGGAGGCGATTGCGTGGAAGAAGCTCGAGGCTTTCCGGCCGCGGCTGCAAGGCAAGCGCGTGTTGCTCAACACAGGTGGTGTCAAGTCATGGTCAGTCGTCCACGCGCTGACGGAGATCGGCATCGAGATCGTCGGCACTTCGGTAAAAAAATCCACGCTCGAAGACAAGGAGCGCATCAAACAGATCCTCAAGGACGACAACCACATGTTCGAGCAGATGCCAGCGCGCGACCTTTACGCCATGCTCTCAGAACAGAAGGCCGATATCATGCTTTCGGGCGGGCGCACGCAATTCATTGCGCTCAAGGCCAAGACGCCCTGGCTCGATATCAACCAGGAGCGCCAGCATCCTTATGCCGGCTATGACGGCATGGTGGAACTCGTACGCCAGATCGATCTCGCCATTCATAACCCGATATGGCACCAGGTGCGCGAACCGGCCCCGTGGGATTGCCAGGCTGATGTGAAGGACGAACTGCAAGGTACCGAGAGCGAGGCCGCGACCTTGCACGCTGCCGAAGAATTCGCCGGCCCGACGGCCGGCGATTTCGGCGAGTTTTGAGGAAAGCCGATGTCCCGCATCCTTTCCCAGACCAAATCAGCCACGGTCAATCCGCTGAAGTCGTCACAGCCGCTCGGTGCCGCCTTGGCCTTTCTTGGGGTCGAAGGCGCGATGCCGCTGTTCCACGGCAGCCAGGGCTGCACCAGCTTCGCGCTCGTGCTCTTGGTACGGCATTTCAAGGAAGCCATTCCGCTGCAGACCACCGCGATGGACGAGGTGACGACGATCCTCGGCGGGGCGGATAATCTTGAAGAGGCGATCCTCAACATCAAGGCTCGCACGAAGCCGAAGCTGATCGGGGTCTGCACGACGGCGCTGGTCGAAACCCGTGGCGAAGATACAGCAGGAGACGTCGCCGACATCAGGCTGAAACGCGCGCAAGACCTCCCAGGCACCGAGATCGTGCTGGCCAATACGCCGGATTTCGAAGGCGCAATCGAGGAGGGCTGGGCCAAGGCAGTCAGCGCGATGATCGAACGGCTTACACGCCCTGGCGAGCAGGTGCGGCAGTCAAAGAAGATCGCGATCCTCCCCGGCTGGAACCTCACCGTGGCTGACATCGAGCATTTGCGTGACATGATTGAAAACTTCGGACTCGAGCCGGTGATCCTGCCGGACGTCTCCGGCTCGCTCGACGGCACCGTGCCTGAGCGCTGGGTCGCGACCACCTATGGCGGCACCAGCGTGGAGGGTATCCGCGAACTTGGCACGGCCCAGTACTGCATCGCCATCGGCGAGCACATGCGTCGCTCGGCGGAGGTGCTGCGGAAGGTGACGGGCGTCCCTTACGTGCTGTTTCAGTCGCTGACCGGATTGAAGAGCACCGACCGGTTCGCGTCGCTCTTGTCCGCGATCTCGGGTGAGCCTGTGCCGGCAGGTGTGCGCCGCCGCCGGGCACAATTGCAGGATGCGTTGCTCGACGGACATTTCCATTTCGGAGGCAAGAAAATTGCGATCGCAGCTGAACCAGACCAACTCTACCAACTCGCAACTTTCTTCATCGGAATGGGCTGCGAAATCGCCGCGGCGGTCACCACGACCGATATGTCGAAAATTCTGGAAAAAGTACCGGCGCAGTCGGTTCAGATCGGTGATCTCGGCGATTTGGAAACTCTTGGCGCCAATGCCGATCTCCTCGTCACCCATTCGCACGGACGCCAGGCGGCAGAGCGCCTCGGCATCCCGCTCATGCGCGTCGGCTTCCCCGTCTTCGACCGGCTCGGCAGCCAGCACAAGCCCACAATCCTCTATCAGGGCACCCGCGACCTGGTTTTCGAGGTTGCCAACATTTTCCAGGCTAATCGGCAGGCGCCGACGCGTGAGGAACTCTATCCACTCGGTAAGCGAGAAACGCCAGATGGGCCCCGTCCGCCGCCTCTCACTCGTCCCTGACGAAGTCCACGGTCCCGTGCGTGAACGACCAGCAGGCGCATTGCGCGTGGCAATCGCTACGCAAGACATGAAGGATCTCAATGCGCATTTCGGGTCCGCCAGGCGCTTTGCCATCTACGACGTGACGCGCGAGGAATGGAGCCTCGTGGAAGCCGTGGCCTTCGACGACGTTTCCGACCAGAGCGGGAAGCATCAGGCCGAGGGCGATGGTCGTATCACGCCGAAGGTGGAGGCCTTGAAGGGATGTCATCTCCTGTTTTGCCTGGCGATCGGCGGGCCTTCGGCAGCGAAGCTTGTTTCGGCGAAAATCCATCCGATCAAGGTGCCTCAGCCGGAAAGCATTCAGGAGGTGCTGTTGCGCACGCAGGTGATGCTCAGGACGTGTCCTCCCCCCTGGCTGCGGAAGGTGCTGGCGGAGGCAGGCGCCACCAACAAGAAGCCGTCCTTCGAGGACGAGGACTGAGATGAGGAGAAGCGAAATGTCTGATGCCGCAGTTGGCCCTGCGATCGCCGACGACGAGGCGGCCCTTGCCACCCCATTCGTCAAATGCCTTGTGCGGCTGATCCGTGCGCAGGATTCCTACGGGTCCTGGGAAGGCAAACCGGATGCCGAGTTGCTGGGAGACTTTATCCTCACCAAGGAACAGCGCCGTGCGATCCCAATCGTCGGCGATCCGGATCCGGACGTGCTGTGGAGGCTCGATAAGTTCTACGCCGCCGTCGGGCTTGCGATCGAGGAGCGGTCCGGGCTGATGGCATCTCCGGTGATGGAGATGAGTCATGAAGGCTTTGGGCGCGTCATTTTCACGGCCGGGCGGCTGGTCGTTCTGTCGAAGACCCTGCGCGACGTCCACCGGTTCGGCTTCGAGACGCTGTGGAAGCTCGCAGCGGCCGGCACGAAACTGGCCGGCGATGCGATCGCAACCATCGAGGCCTATCCCGAGGTGGCACGGGCGTGAGGAAACCGGTTGTCGAGCAGGGGGTTCATGTCGGGACTTGAGCAGCCGCGATGGCCAGCCCATGCAGCCGAAGCGGTCCAGGCCGATGCGGTTGTTGGGGTAGCGCTGATGAAGCCACTCGTCCTGATCTGTTCGCAAGATGCCGAGTTCTATCTGTTCCTCAGCCACATATTGGAGGTGGATGGCTTTACCAGTGAGCCGGCAGGCGGCGCGAAGGAAGCACTTGCAAGGGCCGACGAACGGGAATTCCAGGCCGTGGTGCTGGACTGCGGGCCAGCGAGCATAACCGGGTCCGCAATCTGCGCCCGGCTCAAGCGGGAGCCTCGGACCGGCAGTCTGCCCATTATTGCCTTGATTGCCCCCGGGGCCGAAAACCAGCACCTCGATCTCCTGAAGGCAGGCATTGACGAGAGCTTTGTGCGGCCGATCGCCCCAGCCAAGCTGCTCGACTGTCTACGCGCGAAGCTGGCGTTGACGAAGCGGGGTTCGAACGGGTTTGAAAACGGCGGCTGGCTCTCCTGTGGCAAGCTTGAGATGAAGCTCGACGCCCACCGGGTTCGTGGCAATGGCCACGAGATCCATCTCGGGCCGATCGAGTTCAACCTGCTGCGGCTTTTGCTTGAGGCACCAGGCAAGGTCTTCACTCGGGACGAACTGATCGGCGCGGCCTGGCCGGCCAACATCCATGTCGGTGTACGCACCGTCGATGTCCATATGAGCCGGCTCAGAAAGGCGCTGAAGGAGGCCTCGCCTGGCATCGCCATCCGTACCGTCAGATCGGCCGGCTACTCACTCGAGGAGCTGGACGGCTGAATGGATAACTGCTGCTGCCATTCCCCCATCTCCATCGTGCCTAGGGCAAGTTTCGCGGCTTTGAAACGCGCCTAAAGGACATGTTCAGAAAGAAGCAGTCAAATGGCTTTCAGAAGCGTACTCAATGTGACGGGGTCAGACCATGGCGATCAGGACGTCAGAATAGCTGCCACCTTGTGTGCCGAAGTTGGGGCGTATCTTTCGGTTCTGGTGATGTCGCCTCCGCCGCTCGTTATGGCGTCTCCGCTGCTCGGTGATGGCATCCCCGAGTGGCCTGGACAACGCGCACAGGCTATCGCCAGACTGGAAAAACGGTATAGGCAGATCGAGAGATTCTCACAGGACATGGCCACACTGGAAAAAACAGCCAGGGAAATTCAGACGCTGCTAAGAGCAATGTGGCTTTGCTTTGACGTCGATACCGACTACTGCGATCAGGCCAGCGTCGGTGACGCGGTGCGACAGCGGGCGCTCTGCGCCGACCTCACGATCGTCGGACCCGCACTTCTCAACGATGATCATCTTGGACCTTCTGTCGTCAACGGCAGCTTGTTCGATACGGGAAAGCCGGTGCTTGTTGTGCCGAAGGGCGCTGAGGCGACACTGTCGCCACGGCGCGTGGTGGTCTGCTGGGATTCGCGAGCAGAGGCGTCCCGCGCGGTTAGGGAAGCGCTGGATATCTTGTCCCGGGCTGAGGAAGTTCGTGTCACACTCGTCGATCCGGAGCCAACCTGCAACGCAAACGGCGCGGAGCCCGGAGCCGACATTGCAGCCTATCTCACCCGGCACGGTGCTCGGGTGGCGGTCGACCGGCTGCCGAGCGCCGGCAAACCTGCGACCGCGGTGCTTGCGCAGCACGCAATCGACACGTCTGCCGACATGATCGTCATGGGCGCTTACGGAAGCCGCCGGCTGCGCGAGCGGCTCTTTGGCGGCGTCACGAGATGGATCGTTGGGAAGCCGGCCTTGCCGCTGTTTCTGGCTCGCTGACCGGGTTCGGACTGCTCATCGGGACCGTTCCTTGTGCGCCTGATGCCGCAGGTCCGTTTGAAGAAGCCAGTGAGGCTTTTTGGCCGGGAGGAGCAGTGTGAAGCGGCATGGCCGGGCAACGTGAGTGTGCTGCAATTCGCGAGGCTTGGTGCGCACACGTTCGCCGCGACTTTCTCCGAGGTGTCATCAGGGCAGGCCACCAGGGAGATCAACTCCATGTCGGCGGCTCGGAGATGCGTTGAAACCAGCCTTGCGCCTTGCCGTCTTTACATCAGGACATTCGCTCTAAGCCGAACTGAATGTGCGGGATACTTCCCTTCTCTGGTGCTGAGGCTGGCCAAAGGTTTGTCTGCAACTGGGCGTATCGCTCTCTCCGTAATAAACACGCGACCATTAACATGATACATCAAATGGATTTAGAGCAGTTTCTGGATAATCACGGTTAGGCATCGTAGCCGGCGTGGGCGAACAGGTTTTCGCATTCTTTGGGGTGGAAACGATCGATGGCGACGGCCACGGCGTCCCATAATTCCGGGATGGACCGGGCTGCTGCCTTTCGCAGTAAAGCCTTCAGCTTGGCGAAGGCCATCTCAATGGGGTTAAAGTCCGGGGAGTAGGGCGGAAGATAGCGAAGGGAAGCCCCCGCAGCCTCGATGATTTCGCGGACACCGACCACTTTATGAGCAGGCAGGTTGTCCATCACGACGACATCGTCGGGTTGAAGCGTCGGCACGAGGACGCGGCGCAAGTAGACCAGGAATGCTTCGCCATCCATGGCGCCGTCCAGGAGCCAGGGCGCGACGATCCCGTCGAGGCGCAGGCCGGCCGTGAAGGTCGTGGATTTCCAGTGCCCATGAGGAACAGCCGCCCGGCAACGCTGTCCACGCGCAGAGCGGCCTCGTAGCCGGGCCATCTTGGTATTGAGGCCACTTTCGTCGATGAAGATCAGGCGGCTCGGATCGAGATCGAGTTGGCCTTCGAACCACTCTTCCCGGGCTGCCAAAACATCCGGTCGCTGCTGTTCGGCCGCGTGCGCTGTCTTTTTTTGTACGTGATGCCACGCTTTGCGAAGAACGCATGGACCGTCGTCAGGCTGGCTTTGACCCCGCGCTCTGCCGCAAGGCGATCGACGATCTCGGCAAGCGTGATGTCCCGCTCATCGGTCTCGACCAAGGCGAGAATGAAAGTCTCGTGCGCGTCCAGCTTCGATACCTTCGGCTTGCCCTGCCGCCCAGGTTCCAGATTGCCGCTCGAACGCCAGGCCCGATACCATGCACCAGACGTCGATATCCCGATGGCAAACCGCCGTGCCGCTTCTCGGGTCGACAGGCCTGCCTCTATCGCCTCGATAACACGCGTCCGCAAATCCAGGCTGTAAGCTCGTGCCATGCCGCTGCTCCTTCCGCAAATCACTTCGATCAGGGAATCAGAACAAGCCGTTCACTGCAAACAAACGACTCCGATTAAGGGAAAACCGCTCTAGCTAGAGTATTAAAGAACGATTAAAGTATTGCGTCGATAATTTAACAAAACAATTCAGCATATCGCTTGTCTTCTGTGATATGGTGCAAATGCATCGCGTGCGTAAGACTGATTTTTGGGGCTGCCTCATCGCGTGAGACGAAAAAATCAACAGTGCGCGGACATACGAAAGGTCGGCTCCCGCCAGTTCAGTTGAATGGAGCACTTGGGGCTAAGCAAAGAGCTTGGCCACGGGGGCAATGGTCGGGCGGAAGGAAAAGCGAAATGGCCAGGATCGACGACAAAGCTGACGAAAAGAATCGAACTGCCTGCGTCCTCGCAATGAACCTCAAAACCTCGGGTCATCTCGATGCAGCAGCCGAAGAAAAGAGCGGGCAGTCGACAGGAGCTCTTGTCGAATTTGCGTCGGATGCAGAGGACGCCGGCAGAATGCTCAGAACCATATTCCAAAGCGCAGGAGCCGTCGGCAACGAACTGTCGCTGGAGACGGTCGCTCTATTGCGGACCAATACCGAGACCGCCTTCTCGCATCTGCAGGCGTTGGGTGGCGCGAAGGCTCCGTCGGAGGCTATCGAGCTGCAGTCGAACTTCTTGCGCCAGAGTGCGGAGATGTGTGTGGAGCAGGCCAGGCAGTTCCAAGCGCTCACCATCATGGCGGCAGCGGACCTCGCCAGGCCGATCAACGACGGCTTGGAGAAAGCTTTGACTGATTTCGAGGCGACGTGATGCTGGCGACACTCAAAGGTCACCTTCTTCGACTCCGTAGCGCCGGCTCTGATGGCGCCGCCGATGATGGAGATGAGCCGTGGATGCAATCGGGCGCATGTTTCTTGATGGTCGGCGGTTGGCCGTTCGGTTGAAACCCTTCGCCAGGTGCCCGTTGGTCCGCCATGTCGAGGCCTCGGAGCGCGCCGGAGGCCGGCACGAAACTGGTCCTATGCGACTGCTGCCGTCCCCGCCCGGCCTTAGGGCGATGAGTGATTTTCGAGGAATGGGATCATGTCAGGGTTTGATGAGCTGCAGAGAAAAGTCCGCAAACTGCAATCGCGCGCGGGAAATGCGAAGATGGAATTGCACGACCTTGCTGAAGACCTCCCGGTAAACTGGACCGAGATCAAGGCGGTCGCCGAAAAAACGTTCGACGTGTTTGCCGAGTTGGATGCTGCCAAGAGAGATCTCGCCGTGTTTGAGAGTTCACGATGAGCGGCACTTTCGTCACTCGCGATGGTTCCTAGTGGATGACGCAGTATCTGACCGCTATCGACGGCACGACCTGCATCGGCTGCGGCCGCTGTTTCAAGGTCTGCTCGCGCGAGCACCTTTACGGCGTCGAAGATGCCGGTGAAATCCTCGGCGCCCGCAACGGTGAGGACGATGACTTCGATGGCGAGCTCAATCGCATGATCATAGTGGTCGACCATGCCGGCCGCTGCATTGGCTGCGGAGCCTGCGTTCGCGTCTGCCCGAAGAAATGTCAGACCCATGTCGCGGCCGACTAGGTTGCGGCATGACATGACGAGACAAACGAGGAGAATGGCGTTGCCTTTTAGAACCTTTTTTCGTGTGCTGGTGCTGGTTCTCTGCAGCAACGCTGTGACTGTCTACCTCGCCTCGCATTCTGTCCGACTGGCAATCGTCACGACGCTGGCCTGCTCGCTGCTGCTTCAGATGGTCTATTTTGCAAGCGTGCTCTTTCTGGTCTGGCGATCCAGCCGCGCTTTGTAGAGCGGGTGAATGAAAGGGCTGAGCATTTCGACAGGGGAGGAAGTTGGAAACCAGCCGTCAGACCATGACGAGATGAGGGATGACCCTTCGAATGTGCGTCAGCTCGTTTTCGATGGGGGGCACATCGCTGCTCTGTGGCGCAGTGACAAGGTCAGACGTCAATCTCACGCCACTTTGGGTCAACTAGGGATGTTAAGCTGGTCGTTCAAAATAGGTGCGCTTGAAATGGCAGATGTGACCGCATCCTGGGCCGTCCACTGGCGGGAGATGCAGCTGTCTGGTACCGCGGACACACAATAGCCGTCGCAGAACGCCGGCATGCGACTTGCTTCGTCTCGATCATGACGCGGCGCGGTGGAAACTATGATGAGCTTTTCTGCAACGTCCGAGAGCCCGGCCGGCCTCAATAAAACGGCGCCTTCGAATGACCGATCGGAGCTGATCTCAGCTCGATCACCGTTGCAGGAGAAAACATGCTGGAAAAGTTCGAACGCTACCCGCTCACCTTTGGACCCACGCCCATCGAGAAGCTCGAACGCCTCGGCAGGCATCTTGGCGGCAAGGTGGAAATCTACGCCAAACGCGAGGACTGCAACTCCGGTCTCGCATTCGGCGGAAACAAGCTGCGCAAGCTCGAATACATCGTCCCCGACGCGATCGCGTCGGATGCCGACACGCTCGTCACCATCGGCGGCGTGCAATCCAACCATACCCGCATGGTCGCCGCGGTTGCCGCCAAGATCGGCATGAAATGCCTCCTGGTTCAGGAGAGCTGGGTTCCCCATGAGGATGCCGTCTATGACCGGGTCGGCAATATTCTCTTGAGCCGCATCATGGGAGCAGAGGTGCGCCTGGTCGACGCGGGCTTTGACATCGGCATCCGCCACAGTTGGGAAAAAGCGCTCTATGAGGTCAAGGCGAGGGGTGGCAGACCGTATGCGATACCCGCCGGCGCCTCTGTCCACCCGAATGGTGGTCTGGGCTATGTGGGCTTCGCAGAAGAGGTGCGCGCCCAGGAGAAACAGCTTGGATTTGCTGTCGACTACATTGTTGTTTGCACCGTCACCGGTTCAACGCACGCCGGCATGCTCGTCGGGTTCGCAGAAGATAACCGACAACGCAAAGTGATCGGTATCGATGCCTCTGCCACTCCCGAAAAGACCAAGGCGCAAGTGCTCAGTATTGCCCAACACACTGCAACGCTCGTCGAGCTCGGAACGGACCCTGTCGAGGATGACGTGGTATTGCTGGAGGACTACGCGTACCCGTGTTATGGCATTCCGTCCCAGGAAACCAAGGAGGCGATCCGCCTGTGTGCGCGGCTCGAGGGCATGATTACCGATCCCGTTTATGAAGGCAAATCGATGCAAGGGATGATCGACCTCGTCCAGAAAGGCTTCTTTCCGGAAGGGTCGAGGATCCTTTACGCGCATCTCGGCGGCGCACCGGCTATCAACGGGTATGGCTACACCTTCCGCGACGGCTGACGCTCGACAGATTGCGATTACGCCGCCCCGCCATGCCGGCGATACCGACACATGCTTGCTGTATGGCAGAAGCGCCATGACCCGCCGCTGACGCTAAACTTGTGGTCTGATTGCCTGATCTGATTGGCAGGCAAGCGGGTGGGCCACAAGCAAGTGCGTCAACTACCAGATGCCGTAGTATCAACGTGTGCCCGAAAAATCTAGATATTGGAACGCAGAGCAACGGTGAGCTGCCGCGCAAGCCCTATCTCCATTGTGTGGCGAATACCTTTTGCCCGAGCAAGTCGGCATTACAAACCAGATTGTCGGAAATCACCGACCGTCCTGATCCCGTCCGGACTGATCCAATCTTCTAGGAAATGAAAGAACAACCGACCCCAACCAAACACTCTAGTCACCTCTCGTTAAATGCGACGCCTAAATTCAAGGGAACCCTAACATGAATACCGACATCTTCATGGCTCATGAGTCCAACGTTCGTCGCTATGGGCGGTCGTTTCCCGCAGTCTTTACGAAGGCGCTTGGGGCGACAATCTGGGACGAGTCCGGCAAGCCGTTTATCGATTTTCTTGTAGGGTCCGGCGCGCTCAACTACGGACACAACAATCCGACCATTATTGCGCCAGCAATCGAATATCTCGTCGGCGGGAACATTCTATTGTCCCTTGACATGTATACTGCGGCAAAGCGTGACTTCATTGAGGCGTTTGTCGAGTCGATTCTCAAACCCAGAGGCCTTTTGTATAAGATACAGTTTCCTGGGCCGACCGGCACAAATGCCAACGAAGCGGCGCTGGCGCTGGCGCGAAAATACACCGGCCGCTCGAGCGTCATGGCCTTCACAAATGCGTTCCACGGCATGTCACTCGGCTCTCTGGCGGTGTCGGGTTCAGCATCAACCAGGGAGTTAGGCGGCGTTGCTCGCCACGATGTGATACGTGTTCCGTATGATGGCTATTCGAACAACGCTTTCGATTCAGCGAGTTACATCGACTGCGTGCTGGGCGATCTGGGGAGCGGCATAGAAAAGCCCGCCGCGATCATTCTGGAGACTATCCAGGCAGAAGGCGGCATGCACGCCGCATCCGCAGCTTGGCTCACAGAAATTCAGCGCATTTGCCGTAAGTACGGCGTGGTTTTGATCGTCGACGACATTCAAGCAGGTGCGGGTCGCACGGGCGTTTTTTTCTCATTCGAGTTCGCGAAAATTGAACCCGACATAGTGTGCCTTTCCAAGTCACTGAGCGGTTCAGGTAGTCCATTCTCCATTGTTCTTATTCGCCCCGATATGGACATATGGAATCCTGGAGAACATAGCGGGACCTTCAGAGGCAACAATTTCGCCTTCGTGACGGCAGGGGCTATGTGCAAAATGTGGTCAGATACACAATTTACCGCAGGCGTCGAGCGGACAGCCGTCAAGCTGCAGACGCACCTCGACAGCCTTATTGCGAAATTTCCCAAATGCATTGAACAGAAGCGCGGCCGCGGTCTGATGGCCGGCCTCAAGTGCCGTTCATCGGCCGCTGTGAGCCGTGTGCACGATATCGCGTTCGAAAATGGCTTGCTGATCGAATCTTCAGGGCCAAATCGCGACGTTATCAAAGTTCTGCCGCCGATAACGATCACCGATGTTGAACTCGATCGCGCCATAGCCATCCTTGATCACGCACTACAGGAGCAAAACAATGACTAATCATCAAGCGCCAGCCATCTCGCCTGTTTCGATTAGAGAACGAACCGGGTCGATCAGCGCTGCGGAAATCATCTCGGTCCTGAAAGGCGAGATCACCGCTCTGCACATCAAGCAAGCATTCAGCTCGCAAGTAGCCGAGGAGATCACCGCCAACTTTATTCGCAATCCTGGCCGCAAGGAGCGCAAAGATGGCGTCCCAGGAGAATATGTCGGCGCATCTCACTACAGGAAGGATGCATCCACCTATTTCGCAGAGGCAAAAGATGCTCGACTGCATGTCGAAGCGCTTTTTGGCAATTTGGTTGATCCGGTCCGTGGTTTGTTCAACGCGTTGAAGCGCGAACTGCACGACCAGGGCATTGAATTGCGACTGGCACGGTCGGAGGATGGAGAGGCCAATATTTGTCGCGCTCTTAGCTGGTCTGGCGGGGGCACGTATTCCCTGGAGCCTCACGACGATGTCGCTCAAGTGCTAAATGCCGGGAACGACGAGCTTCCTGCGGTGGCGAACAACATCGTAGCAGCGCTCAACTTCTATCCCAGCATGGCCGAAGAGGGTGGAAATTTGCGGCTTTGGAGCTACAAGCCGACCGTCACCGACCGAAAGTCGCTGGGTGTGGAGGCTACAGGTTATCCCTATTCGGCGGCTTATCTTGAAACCGTTCCTTTTCGCGACCTCCAGCTTAAGGCCGGGGACATTGGCCTTATCGACGGCGGATTCGTTCACGGAGTTACAGGTCAATCAGGCATCGGAAAGCGTCGTCTTGTGCTGAATAGCTTTTTCGGGTTTGCGCGGCGGGATCTTATTCTCTGGTGGACCTGACATTGGATGTCGCAGCCACGTATCATATCCCTCGAAAAAGGGGAACTTTAGTTATTTCAGCCTGTGATGTTCCCTGTCAAGGTGAAGAGGAGATCGGCTGTTTGGCAGGTTGTGCAAAGCGCTCGGATCGGCTGAAGCTGCAGGCAGGGGTGGAGCTAAAAGACGACGGTTGATCAGACGCTCATCCGCGGGTCGCTACCGCCTTCCGTGTTCGTCTCGGGTTTCCTCGGTCAAGAGGGCGGGCGTGGTGCGCATAGGCTCGGGCCACATAACTAGCCGGGAGTCCCCTGCTGTGGCATCCCCGGCACTGTGTAGCGGGTTGGGTGGAGACCGGCTATGACGGTGCGACCTCCTGCCGATGGCCCACAAGAAGGCGGCCACTTCGCGTGCGGTCGCAGCCCCGATTACCGGCGGCTTCTTGCCGGCGTCGCTGTGGCTACGATAGCGTCGCAAAAGCCGGAACAGCCCCCTTCCAGGAGTATCGCGGACAGCCTTGGGCAGCCCGTCGAGCCGGGCTGCCCGCTGACCCTGGCGGGATAGCGGTAAGTCCACGCTGCTTCGATCGGGGCGCGGCGGCGCGTTGATTGCCGGCGAGCGTAAGGCTCGTCCTGTGGACCGGGTCGCCGGTCGAGCGCTCTCTCGGGACGAGGCCGAGAAAAGCCATCAACTGCGGCGGCGAGTCTGAGGGTCTTCGGTGCTGATCGCAGCCGGAAAACTCCAACCTCCGGCGCTCCAAACTTCGGTCTCAGAGCAAAAGGCAGGGAAACTCTATCTCCCCCGTGGTCCAGAGAAGGGAACCGGGGCAGCAACCGCCGATACTCTTCGCGATCAGATGAAATATCAGGAGCTGCCAGCTACGTCTTGCGCACCAATAATTCCAAAGTTCAGCGCTTTTATCGCCGCGGCCGTTCTGTTGCCAGAATCCAGCTTACGCATTACGTTCTTTATATGGAAATTAACAGTATTAACGGATATCTCAAGAATCTTTCCTATTTCCCACGAGGATTTCCCCCGTGCCGTCCACAGTATACATTCTTTCTCTCTTGCGGACATTTCAGGGTATTCATTAACAGAGCGTGAATCGGTGAGACGGGCCACCCTCAAATCGAAATGGATTGCAGCAAGCTCCAAGTATGTGATTGATCTATCTTCGAATCCGTAGTCACTGGGTCGAGCAAAGCTCATGAACGCAAAGCGGCCTTTGGGGCCATGCAATGGAACGCTGATGCCCGACCTTAAGCCAAACGTCGCAGCCTCATCGAAAACACGCCGTTCGTCTTCAGTCGTGTTCGCGTCGTTGTACACATCGCTCCATCGAAAGGGGATCGTTCGCCGTCGGCTTGTCTTGATGATGGGATCTATCCTGTCATAACCCATTTCGAAATAGCGCTCTCGCCATTCATTGGGATAGTTCAGCATGATCGTCGGTTCGGGTCGTGCCGGCTTTAAAGATTTTAAATCGGGTGCAAGAGAGCCGTAGGCGATCCAGGGGCAATCAAGATTCAGGGCAAAGGCAGATAAGAGGTCGAACAACTGCTCGGACTGAGCAGCGGCGTCCGCCTGATCGAGATACCGGCCGAGTTCCACCGTAAAGACCTCTTTGGCGGCCTTGGGGAAATGCATCGATGGGAACAAAGAAGGCTGGTCGGGCATTCTTGTTGCCAGCCCTCGAAGTTGACAGACCGCAGCTATCGGCGGGCGTTCCATTATCTCTGCTCCGTAGCCATTTGCCCCGGATATCGTCACTGGCGCACAAACTGCCGGCAGTATGTCGGCTCTGCACGTCGTCCTTGTTAGGCCTGCATCGTCAAAATTCTACCATCGCGGTGAGGCTAGAAGGGTTTACTTAACTTAAAATTTTTTGTTATATGTATGAAGACTGTTAGGTTTGTAGCACAAAAAACACACATTTCTGTCGCATGTGATCTGATATGGAATGACAGATATACTAGTTAACAGTATTGAATTTGAGTGCTGATGTTGTGCAATACGTGACCCAAGCAATATTAAAACGCAACATTGAGAAATAATGATAGACTCTGATTGTGCTTTGAGCTAATCTATTGAACAATCGTGGCAGCCCGGTTGAGATGCGACGGAGCTCCCGCGCCGCCCGCCGATACCCCCGCGTTTTATGGAGTTCCATAGGTAAAGCAACAACGTCAGTTCCTGGGTAGTGCGACCCTAATTGTTTGAACCGGCGTCATACCGGGATCACGTGTACGTCCCGCGGGACAGCTTCTTGGAGCGAGGCCTCCGAGAAGGTATATGCCGAGTTCTGTCGACGACAACATTCGGAGCTCATCCGTCGGCGAAAATACGCCAGTTGGCCCGATTGAAGATGCAGCTTTTAAGCCATGTCCAGCAGGCAAAGCTGCAGAAGGTGCCGCAACAATATTGCTGACCAGCCCCAACTCTGGTTGCAGTCAAACACTGCTGCGTAGGACCAACAGCTAGTACCTCTGCACAGAGGTTATGACGGGTTGAACCGGCTGAAGTTTGGGTAGGATGTCGTGGTCGACGAGCAGTTGGATGCTGCGCGCGACACCTGGTTGCCTGCGGATGAGGCCGGAGCGTTCGAGGGTTAGCACCATCTGGTGGACGGACGGCGGGGTGACGCCGAAATAGCGTTGCATGTCGCGTTCGGCCGGCGGCTGGCGGTTGATCTGCATATAAGCCCAGATGAAGGCGAGGTACTGGCCCTGTTTTTCGGTGAAGCTGGGACCCGCAGGCGTTTGCCCGTCAAGTAATTGATTCAATTTTCGATTCATCCGGAACCCTTGGCAACCGAGGAGGCTTTCTGGATGAATCTACGCTATCGTGTCGATCTCGACCAACCCGAACGCGATGAACTCACAGCGATGCTGGCAGGCGGCAAGCAGCCGGCTCGCAAGCTCAAGCGGGCGCAGATCCTGCTCGCCGTCGACGCGGGCTTGGGTGACGAGGCCATTGCCGCGACGGTGGTGGTCGGCGGCTCCACTGTCTATCGCACCAAGCGCCGCTTCGTGGAGATGGGTCTGGAGGCGGCGCTCAGCGAAGAGCCACGCGCAGGCGCGCAACGCAAGCTGACGGGCAAGGAAGAAGCCCTGCTGGTGGCCACCGCCTGTTCCAGTCCGCCGCCGGGCCGCGCCCGCTGGACCCTGGAACTGCTGGCCGGTGAGTTCGTCAAGCTGACCGATCACCAGGAACTGTCGCGCGAGACGGTGCGCCGACGCTTGGCAGACAACGATCTCAAGCCCTGGCGCAAGGACATGTGGTGCATCCCCAAGGTCGACGCCGAGTATGTCGCGCGCATGGAGGACGTGCTCGACCTCTATGCCGAGGCACCGGACCCGAAGCGACCGGTGGTGTGCTTCGACGAAAGCCCGACCCAACTCATCGGCGAGGTGCGACAGCCGATCCCGGCCGAACCGGGCCGGCTTGAGCGGTATGACTGCGAGTACAAGCGCAACGGCACCGCCAACCTGTTCGTCTTCCTCGACGCACACCGCTCCTGGCGCAAAGTCAAGGTCACCGAGCGGCGCGCCGCGGAAGACTTTGCCCATTGCATGCGCGACCTCGTCGATATCCATTACCCGCAGGCCGAACGCGTCAGGGTGGTGCTCGACAATCTGTCA
Source organism: Mesorhizobium calcicola (assembly GCF_042682105.1). Classification (NCBI taxonomy): domain Bacteria; kingdom Pseudomonadati; phylum Pseudomonadota; class Alphaproteobacteria; order Hyphomicrobiales; family Phyllobacteriaceae; genus Mesorhizobium; species Mesorhizobium calcicola. Next base: position 226,988 of record NZ_JBHUGY010000016.1, on the reverse strand, counting down.
ACCCACTCGGCCGCCGCGCTCTACCAGGCTCTGCCTGCTTCACAGGCGCGACGCGTCCTTCGACGGCTGGAATTCCACTACACGCCCAAACACGCCAGCTGGCTCAACATGGTCGAGATCGAAATCGGCGTCCTGCGCGGCCAGTGCCTCGATCGTCGCATCAATAGCTATGATCGCCTCGTCGCGGAGACCGCTGCCTGGGAGCACCTGCGAAACACCAGTGGCGCTCGCATCAACTGGATGTTCTCTACCGAAAACGCACGCCTTAAGATGGCCAAAGCCTATCCCAAGCCGACTTCCAAAGAGTCATAACCTCTGTGCAGAGGTACTAGGCCGTAGACTCATAAGCGCGAAGCCACAGTCGCATTGAGGCGAGCTGGATCATGGCGAGGAAGTTAGCTGCCAGTTTGTCGTACCGTGTAGCGACACGGCGGAAATGCTTCAGCTTGGAGAAGAAGCGTTCGATCAGGTTGCGCTCGCGATAGAGGCGCTTGCTGAAGCACGGCTTCCAGCGCCGGTTGCTCTTCGGTGGGATGTTGGGCGTGGCACCGTGCTGCTGGATCAACTCCCGGATACGGTCGGCATCGTAGGCCTTGTCGGCCAGGACGATAATGCGCGGGCCGAGATGGTCGAGCAATCGATCGGCGATCTGCCCATCGTGCGTTTGTCCCGCCGTCAGGCCGAGCCGGATCGGGAGTCCTTGCGCGTCGACGACGACGTGGATTTTGGTCGTGAGGCCACCTCGGCTGCGACCGAGACAATTATCTGCGCCCCCCTTTTTGCCGTCGCAGCCTGCTGGTGCGCCCGAATGGAAGTGCTGTCGATCATCTGGATTTCACCATGATGGGCTCGGCTGATGGCGTCCATCAGCCGAGCCCACACGCCTGCTTTTCGCCAACGCGAGAAGCGGTTGTAGCAGGTGGTGCGTGGCCCATAGCGCTCGGGCAGGTCGCGCCATGGCGCACCGGAGCGCAGCACCCAGAAGATTCCGTTTAACACGCGTCGGTCATCGACGCGCGGCACGCCTCTAGGTTTGTTGGGTAACAGCGGTTCGATCACGCGCCACTCGAAGTCGGTCAGGTCATATCGGCTCATGTAGAGCCTGAATCACAATCCCGCGCGATATGGAAGCGAGTTGGCAAACCCATCAAAATCAGACGTTCCGCGCCACAGCCTAATCGTAGTAGCCCGGTCCGAATGTTATCGCGGACATCACAGGTTGATCGGCTTCGCCCGTCGAGGACCAGACGCCTATACCAAGCTGCGTTGAGGTTGCGCCATCCGGCCCCAAGCGTAACTTCGGGTCGAGAGATTGGAGAATCTGTGTCGCTTCGCCCATCGATACCGAGATAAGAGCCAATCCGTTCAACGTCGGGTTGCTTGGGCTTGCAAACTCCAAGGCCTCCAGGCGCTCGTCAGAATCATAGTAGGCAAAAACGCCTGCATCCGCCCAATAATCTGTCGGATTGCCTTCGGGTGTACGCTTAAACGGCTGGTGCTTATCACCGAAAAATGTCCGAACGCTTCCTTTGGTTGATCCAATCGGAAGACCTCTCAATCCGCCGCCGGGTTCTAATGCGAGTTCAGTCATTCCTCGACAATATGTGCGATCGGTCAAACGACGCAATGATCGCTTTTCACCCATCTCCCTCATTCCCATTTATGGGTTCACGACCTAGCCGAATTGGTGGCAGTCCCAATGCCGAGTTCGCGACCGAATACTGAGTTCACAGAACCCATGGCCAGCTGCGCACGCCGACACTGATCTCGCCTCTGCACAGCCTTTCCAGCTTGGTCGTTATGGACATTGTGAGGTAATCGATTGATAGTCCCTGGGGCTCATTCCTGGACGGGCTCGGTTGCCAAGATTCGGGACCTTGCCATTACCCAGGACTGGGCGATCTCAAGTTGCATCTGGTAGCGTTCAATCAGCGCCGTCCAAAGCGGTCTACCATGAGAGTACGCGGCATTTTCAACAGTTCGTCTCGCGTCAACCAAACGAGCCAATCGTCGTCATGTATCCCGTGCGCAGGCAAGTGCAGGACTGATCCGTGCGGCTCGCGGTGAAGATAGCCATAGCGGTCGACAACGCCTTTTTCGATGTGCCAGCCGGCAACCAGTGCATAAATGAAGTCCGGCGACCATTTGGCCCATGCCAATCCGAATGCGATGCCACCAATAAAGGTAGAGAGTCCGCGGCCTCTGAAGTCCTCGCGCAACCAGATGTCGCCATGATACGCGACCAGCCCGGTTATGCTGCACGCAGTCGGAGCGTCGCAGCGAGATGACGAACCCGGCCCGGCTTTCAGGTTAGGATCCGCGAACCAGGCTCTGAGCGACCCAAGGTGCTCAGCGAGGTCTATGTTGGATAGATGATCTAAACGCAGTGCCTGGACATGAGCAACTCCCCCTCCCCGATCCCGCCCGATGATCCAAAAGGCCTTCCCAGGCGGAAGATCAGAACTGTCAGGACGGAAGCATGGATAAGTCGATGACTTACCGGCAAGTCTGCTGGTAATCTCAACGTACTCGTCGAAATCGTCGCCCGTCGTGATGTGGAGACCGGACTTGCGGCCCAGCTCCTCGGCCGCATAAAGGTACTTCGAAAACTCCAACGTGGTCACGTTGCTTTGCATGCCGATGCGCCCTGATCAATGGACTGAACCCAGCATCGTTTCTAGAGTTTGCGGGCGGCCGCCGATACTACGGCATCTGGTAGTTGACGCGTCCGCCTATAGGCACGAAAGCGGTCCAGGCCGAATTAGCTGGTTAACACCTGCTGCCTTACCGGGGCAGCCGGATGGATAGGGAGAATCGCCTTGGATTTCGACTATATTGTTGTGGGTGGAGGTTCGTCTGGATGCGTCATGGCGAGCAGGCTCTCCGCCGATGGAAATCGCGTGCTGCTCATCGAAGCCGGTCCTGATACGCCCCCCGACGCCGTTCCTGACGACATCCTCGACGGTAATCCGACGCGGGCTTACTTCAATCCCGACTATCAGTGGCCTTCACTCGACGCGACCATGATACGGGATGGTCGCAAGCCCGTTCATTACGAGCAGGCCCGGGTCATGGGCGGCGGCTCCAGCATTAACGCCCAGGTGGCGAACCGTGGTGGTCCGGGAGACTACAATGAATGGGCCGCGAGCGGTGCAACGGGCTGGGGTTGGGAGGAGGTTCTACCTTACTTCCGTCGCCTCGAATGCGACCTGGATTTTGACGGCGAATTTCACGGCAAAGCGGGTCCCCTGCCTGATCGACACGCAACGATCCGAAGCCGATACACGGATCGGTTCCATGGTTGACCTGGGCTCCGTGGCAATGATAGCGCCCCGTATTGCCCTTGCTGCCGGAATAGGAGACGTGCAGCTTTCGGCCGCAGTGGCCGCAGCGCAAGAGGCCGCCCAGAAGCAACTCGCCCCGGCGAAGAGCGCCGCGCGGCATCAGGCCCTTGCTTGTGGCATTGTCCGTGATCAGGCGCTGATTCCTCTCAAAATCGTGCCAGCTCAGGTAACCCTCATGATGATCGACGAGCAAGACCTCCCAGTCGGCGCGATCGCGCCTGAACCCACGTGTGATTCGTTTGCGTCCGTTCTCGATGGTAACTTTGCTGCCGGTTCGCCCGAACACATAGATCTGGTTCCAGGACGAAGCAAGGATCGGCCAGAAGAACGGGATTGTACGGCAGTGGGCCAGACGCGGCACGCGACCGCGACAGCCTGTCGAAGACGGTCGAAACCCGCTGATAAACGACGACAAGATCTGAAGCGCTGGAAGAGCAAAGGCGGCCGCCCGCGCGCTCTTCAACTAGCGCTGTAGCGGGCGGCCGCCTTTGCGGCGCGGTGCTGATCATGGGAGGTTGAAGGGATAGACGCGGGGCACGTCTCCAGCCGCCCTGAGGCGGCTTTCGACGTACCCCGCCATGCGCGTGCCTTGTGGTAGATCTGCGGGTAATCAGCGCCGCAGAAACAATCCGGCGTAACACCGATCTCAACTGGCAAGTCCGGGCTCGGTGTCACGCTCCACTGACGGTGCGCGACTGCATTATCGCATTGTCAGCGCATTCCGTCGACCTTTTCCCCGAACTCCCAGCGGCGCTCCGAAAGGATCGTCGCGGATGCTCACGGGCCGCTTCTTTCTGTGCGGCCGCTGCCGTTCGCAGGTAACGATCTGCCGCAGCTGCGACCGGGGACAGCGCTACTGCGGCCAGGACTGCGCCCGTGCTGCCCGCCGCGAGAGTGTGCGCGAGGCGGGGCGACGTTATCAGCGCAGCCGCCGGGGACGCCTGGCTCATGCGGTCCGGGCCCGACGATATCGGGCTCGGCACAATAAAGTGACGCATCATTCTCCACCTGCATCTCCTGCCGGTTCACTACTGGTCAGTCCCTCGAACGATGTCGTCGCTGCTTTTGCTGACGTCGCCGGGCGGGCGACGACATCGGTCATGCCCACGCCGTGCTGTCGGCGCTGCGACTGTCGACTGTCGCCGTTCGTTCGCACCGGCTTCGTGCGTCGCCGGGGGCCTCGTTATGCCCGTGAAGCTGACTACGCAGACGGAGAGCCCGTATCATGACCATCAGCCCCGAACTGGAAGCGCAGATCCTGCGCCTGTATCACGCCGAGAAGTGGCGCTGCGGCACCATCGCCAGGCAATTGCATGTCCATCACACGACGGTGCATCGCGTTCTGGCCCAGGCGGGATTGCCCCGGCACAAGCCGCTGCAGAGAGCCTCAATCATTGACCCGTATCTTCCATTCATTGAGCAGACGCTGGAAAAGTTCCCCTCGCTGACCGCCAGCCGCCTTTATGCGATGGTGCGCGAGCGCGGCTACCGGGGCTTGCCGACGCACTTTCGGCACCTGGTCGCCCTGCACCGTCCCCGCAAGCCGGCCGAGGCGTTCCTGCGGCTGCGCACATTGCCGGGCGAGCAGGGACAGGTCGACTGGGCCCACTTCGGTCACATCGAGATCGGCAACGCCCGCCGGCCGCTCATGGCGTTCGTGATGGTGCTTTCTTACTCACGCGACATCTACCTGCGCTTCTTCCTCGACGCGCGCATGGAAAACTTCCTGCGCGGTCACGTCGGCGCGTTCAACACATGGTGCGGGCTGCCCAGGGTCCTGCTCTACGACAATCTCAAGAGTGCGGTGCTCGAGCGCCAGGGCGATGCGATCCGCTTCCATCCGACGCTGCTTGCCTTCGCCGGCTTCTATCGGTTCGAGCCACGTCCTGTCGCGGTTGCCCGGGGCAACGAAAAAGGCCGCGTCGAGCGCGCCATACGGCATATAAGGGAAGCATTCTTCATCGCCCGCAAGTTCACCGATCTCGACGATCTGAACGCCCAGGCCGAACAGTGGTGCCGCAACCAGGCAGCCGACCGGCCATGCCCCGAGGACCGGACGATGACGGTCCGCCAGGCGTTTGCGCAAGAGCAGCCACTGCTTCTGCCGCTGCCCGCCAACCCATACCCCGTCGAGGAGCAGGTCGCCGCCAAGGTTGGCAAAACGCCCTATGTGCGCTTCGACCTCAACGATTACTCGGTACCGCATGCTCATGTCCGGCGCACGCTCAGCGTGCGCGCCGATCTCGGCCTGGTCCGCGTCTTCGACGGCGCAAAGATGATCGCCAGTCACCGTCGCAGCTATGATCGCGACCAGCAGATCGAGGACCCTCAGCACCTCAAGGCACTCGTCGCAATCAAGCGCGAGGCGCGCCAGCATCGCGGCCTCAACAGCCTGACCCGCGCCGTGCCGGCCTGCCAGACCCTGATGATCCGGGCCGCCGAGCGTGGCTCCAATATCGGTGCGATCACAAACGCGTTGCTGAAACTGCTTGACCTGTACGGCGCGCAGGAACTGCAGGCCGCCGTCGAGGAAGCTTTGCATGCCGGCGCCTCCCATTCGAGGTCGGTTCGCGACGTACTGGAACGCCGCCGGGTCGCCCGCGGTGCTCCGCCGCCGGTCGAAACGAGCCTGCCCGAACACGTGCGGCGCAAGGATACGACGGTACGGCCGCATCGCCTCGACAGCTACGACCAACTGACCCTTGGAGGCAAAGATGATGAATAATCCCGACATCCTGCTCAACCGGGCCAAGGCGTTGCGCCTCAATGGCCTGATCACCCATTGGGACGAAATCGCTGACGCGGACTGGCTGGCCGCCGTGCTTCAATGGGAAGAAGAGGAGCGCTCCGACCGTTCGATGCGGCGACGCACGCGTGCCGCCAGGCTCGGCCACTTCAAGCAACTGTCCGATTATGACTGGCACTGGCCTCGCCGCATCGACCGCGCCGCCGTCGAGGATCTGATGACCCTGTCCTTCATGAACGATGCCGCCAACATCGTCTTTATCGGCCCCAACGGCGTCGGGAAATCGACACTTGCTCGCAATGTCGCTCACCAGGCGCTCATCTGCGGTCACACCGTCGTCTTCCGAACCGCCAGCGAGATGCTCGGCGAACTCGCCGCCCTCGACAGCGACGCAGCCTTGCGCCGACGCCTTCACCACTACGCCGCCGCCGACGTTCTTGCGATCGACGAGGTCGGGTATCTGTCCTACTCGAACCGTCATGCGGACCTGCTGTTCGAACTCATCAGCCGGCGCTACGAAAAACGCTCAACCATCATCACCACCAACAGACCCTTCGCTGATTGGTCGGAGGTCTTTCCCAATGCCGCCTGCGTCGTCAGCCTCGTCGACCGCCTCATGCACCGATCCGAGGTGATCTCCATCGAAGGCGATTCCTACCGCTTCAAGGAAGCGGCCGAGCGATCAAAGGCACAGCGCGAAAAACGCACCAGCCGCTCCTCCGGCGAAAAGGTGCCCGCAGCATGAAACCAGATCCTCAACCGTCCGGCCTCAGTCGTGGTATCCACTTCCTCATCAATCCCGAATGGACACCCGAACAGGCGCTCGCTGTCTTCGAGCTCCTCAACGATCTCGCCGATAGCATCTGGTCTCACTACGGCGTCCAACTCCAGGAACTTATCCAGGAGCAGCAACGAACACCGACCGATCACAGCGATATCGAAAAAGCCCCGTCCTCGCTCTAAAGCACACATCCTCCACACTCGGCGGCCTGCAAAGGCCGCCTTTTTGTTCCGTCCACAAGCACCAAACGCTTGTCGTCGTTTAGACGCGCTTTTGAAAAGCCATCAACACCAGGCGACGAGGTCTGGCTCGTCGGCGAACGCCGGTCGACTGGCGAGCAAAAATACTATGTGTCGAACTTACCGGCCGATGCGAGCCTCAAGATGCTCGCCGCCACGATCAAGGCCAGGTGGGTCTGTGAGCAGGCACATCAGCAATTGAAGGAGGAACTCGGCCTCGACCACTTTGAAGGCCGATCATGGACTGGATTACATCGACACGCCTTGATGACCATGATCGCCTACGCCTTTCTCCAAGCCCGCCGCCTCAAAGCAGCGGGACGGAAAAAAAAGAGCCGGCGGACCACCGCCACAACCGAGCATGCCAGCTGTTAGACAAGCCATTCTCGACCTCTTCACGCGGTCGCCACCCCGCAGATGTCCTCACTGTCAGAAGCTGCTCGCACACGCCCTCAAACCTAAACTGCCAAAGTAGTGCTAGAGCGGTTTTCCCTTAATCGGAGTCGTTTGTTTGCAGTGAACGGCTTGTTCTGATTCCCTGATCGAAGTGATTTGCGGAAGGAGCAGCGGCATGGCACGAGCTTACAGCCTGGATTTGCGGACGCGTGTTATCGAGGCGATAGAGGCAGGCCTGTCGACCCGAGAAGCGGCACGGCGGTTTGCCATCGGGATATCGACGTCTGGTGCATGGTATCGGGCCTGGCGTTCGAGCGGCAATCTGGAACCTGGGCGGCAGGGCAAGCCGAAGGTATCGAAGCTGGACGCGCACGAGACTTTCATTCTCGCCTTGGTCGAGACCGATGAGCGGGACATCACGCTTGCCGAGATCGTCGATCGCCTTGCGGCAGAGCGCGGGGTCAAAGCCAGCCTGACGACGGTCCATGCGTTCTTCGCAAAGCGTGGCATCACGTACAAAAAAAGACAGCGCACGCGGCCGAACAGCAGCGACCGGATGTTTTGGCAGCGCGGGAAGAGTGGTTCGAAGGCCAACTCGATCTCGATCCGAGCCGCCTGATCTTCATCGACGAAAGTGGCCTCAATACCAAGATGGCCCGGCTACGAGGCCGCTCTGCGCGTGGACAGCGTTGCCGGGCGGCTGTTCCTCATGGGCACTGGAAATCCACGACCTTCACGGCCGGCCTGCGCCTCGACGGGATCGTCGCGCCCTGGCTCCTGGACGGCGCCATGGATGGCGAAGCATTCCTGGTCTACTTGCGCCGCGTCCTCGTGCCGACGCTTCAACCCGACGATGTCGTCGTGATGGACAACCTGCCTGCTCATAAAGTGGTCGGTGTCCGCGAAATCATCGAGGCTGCGGGGGCTTCCCTTCGCTATCTTCCGCCCTACTCCCCGGACTTTAACCCCATTGAGATGGCCTTCGCCAAGCTGAAGGCTTTACTGCGAAAGGCAGCAGCCCGGTCCATCCCGGAATTATGGGACGCCGTGGCCGTCGCCATCGATCGTTTCCACCCCAAAGAATGCGAAAACCTGTTCGCCCACGCCGGCTACGATGCCTAACCGTGATTATCCAGAAACTGCTCTAGGACGTAGAGACGATTTAAGGGTTTGGGATTGAACGAAGCCGCTGACGCGGCATTTGGCGGGTGGGTTTGCGGTTGAGGCTTCTGTTTTGAAGGATTGCGGCTGTTGAAGCGCAATCTTGAGAACAGGAGCAATGAGATGGCCGAGTTGAGCCCTCTTCGCCGGCGCATGATCGAAGACATGACGATCCGCAATCTGTCGCCGGCCACGCAACGATCATACGTGCACGCGGTGGCGAAGTTTTCCCGCCATTTCGGCCGATCCCCTGACCGCCTTGGCCTTGAAGATGTCCGCGCCTTTCAGGTGCATTTGGTCTCGGCCGGGATATCGTGGCCGGCGCTGAACCAGACGGTGTGCGCGTTGCGTTTCTTCTACGGCGTGACGCTCGGCCATGCCGAGATTCCGGAACGGATCGTCTATGCCCGCTCGCCACGCACGCTGCCGGTGGTTCTCGGCACCGATGAGGTCGTCCACTTCCTGGAGGCAGTGCCGAGCCTGAAGACGCGCACGGCGCTGACGACGGCCTACGCAGCGGGTCTTCGCGCCTCGGAGACCGTCGGGCTGAAGGTCGGCGATATCGACAGCGGCCGCGGCGTCATACTCGTTCGTCACGGCAAGGGCGGCAAGGACCGCACCGTGATGCTGTCGACGCAGCTTCTTCGGATCCTGCGGGTTTACTGGCGACTGGCGAAGCCGCAGGGCTGGCTGTTTCCCGGCCGCGACCCCAATCGCCCCATCGACGTGCAGGTGCTGTATTCGGCCTGCCGCTCGGCGCGCGCCGCCGCCGGCATCGACAAGCGGGTGACGGTGCACACGCTCAGGCACTCATTCGCCACGCATCTGCTCGAGAACGGCACCGATATCCGCATCATCCAGGTGCTGCTTGGCCACAACAATCTTTCCTCGACGGCACGCTACACCAAGGTCTCGAACGGGCTCATCCGGCGCACGACGAGCCCGCTCGACAGGCTGAACATCGAAGTGGTGCCGCCAGGCTGACCGGTTCCGCCCATGTCGGCGAGACTGGAGGTGGCGCATATCTTCGGCCGCCACGGCGAGGCGTATCGGCAGGTTCATGACGGCCATCTCGGACGTGTCGAGCGGCGTGTGATGAGCGCGATCGAGCTCTGCCGGACGGCCGAGCTCGGCGGCCATGTCGAGGGCTGCCGATCCTGCGGGGCGATCCGCGTGGCCTACAATTCCTGTCGCAACCGGCATTGCCCCAAATGCCAGGGACAGGCCTGCCGCGACTGGCTCGCCGCACGCGAGGCCGAACTCCTGCCGGTTCCCTACTTCCACGTCGTGTTCACGTTGCCGGCCGAGGTCGCCGCAATCGCCTTCCAGAACAAGGCGGCGGTTTACGCCATCCTGTTCAGGACTGCGGCCGAGACGCTGCGCACGATCGCCGCCGATTCCAAACATCTCGGCGCCGAGATCGGCCTCATCGCGGTGCTGCACAGCTGGGGGCAGAACCTGCACTACCATCCCCACATCCATTGCATCGTGCCGGGCGGTGGCGTCTCGCCCGACGGCTCGCGCTGGGTTTCCTGTCGGCCAGGGTTCTTCCTTCCGGTGCGCGTCCTGTCGCGCCTTTTTCGCCGCCGCTTCCTGGAGGAATTACGAGCCGCCTTCGACGCGCGCGGCCTCAAGTTCTTCGGCGACATTGCCGGCCTGACCGAGCCAGCCGCCTTCACCCGCCTGTTGGCCAGGACGCGCCGCCTCGATTGGGTGGTCTACGCCAAACCGCCATTCGGCGGTCCAGGGCAGGTGCTGGCCTACCTCGGTCGCTACACCCATCGCGTCGCCATCGCCAATTCCCGGCTGATCAGCATGGAGAACGATCGTGTCGGATTCCGCTGGAAGGATTATCGTCATGGCGGAAGGACAAAGGTGATGACGCTCGACGCGCACGAGTTCATCCGCCGCTTCCTGCTGCACACGCTGCCGGACGGCTTCCATCGTATCCGCCACTACGGCTTCCTCGCCAACGGCCATCGCGCCGCTAGGCTCGACCAGTGCCGCAGGCTGCTGACCAAACCACAACAGGATGATCGCGAACCGGATGCCGAAAGCGCCGCTGCCGCTCCTCTTGCGGCAACGCGCCGCTGCCCATGCTGTGGAGGACGGATGATCCCGCTCGCCGTCTGGCGATGCGGACAGGCACCGCCCGGCCCGTTCTGGTGCGACACCTCATGATCGCGGCCGGCGCCTCCTCATCGCCATGCTCAGCATCCGTCACCATGGGCGCCGGAACGCCAACGCTTGGCCCATCGCACAAGGGCGCAAGCAGCCAGCCTGGTGATAGAAGGCACCACAGCCTGTCCGATAGCACTCGCCATCAAGATGCCGCCCCCTGCCGCAGCGTCCATTGCCGTCATTGCATCCCGACGGCCCTTGATCATTCCCGCGAAGACTATCCCGGTCACAGCTCCGGGCTACAATCCCCATAGCGCCAGTCCTGCCCGCGGCTGCGTTCAATCCGGCTTGCAATGAGGTCCGACTGCCAACCCGGCCGCTCCCTCGTGCCCGCGGACCTCACAGAAGCCTCCAGATTCCCAAGGATTGGCAAATCAGATTCAACGCTGATTTTTGGAGATCGGCGATGGATTGCGATGCGCTTGGGGACGACCAGTGGGACCGGATCAAGGGTTTTGTGCCCGGTGGCACGAAAGGCAAGCGCGGCCCGCGTACAGATAATCGGAAGTTCCTCGACGCGCTGTTGTGGATGGCGCGTTCGGGTGGCCGTTGGCGCGACCTGCCGGAGCGGCTTGGCGATTACCGCTCGGTGAAGCGGCGTTATTATCGTTGGATCGGGATGGGCGTGCTGGACGATATGCTGGAAATGCTCGCCCGCGAAGCCGACCTCGAATGGCTGATGATCGACAGCACGATCGTGCGAGCGCACCAGCATGCCGCCGGGGCACGCAAGGTCAAAGATCCCATGAGGCGACGGGCGGCGGAACTCAGGTAAGGTTTCGGGGTCCGACATCCTAACCCTGGAGACGTCTCATGAATCTCTCATCCATTGCTCTGCCGCCCGTCGACGAGAAGACTGCCACAATTTTCATGGCACTGGAATTGAGCAAGTCGACCTGGCTTGTGGCGCTGCACTCGCCGGCGGTCGACAAGATCAGCCTGCATCGCCTGCAAGGAGGTGACACCGAAGGGCTTATGGCTCTCATTGAACACCGGCGCGAACAGGCGCAGGCCGCCTTGACGCGTCCGGTTCGGGTAATGTCGTGCTACGAGGCCGGCTACGACGGTTTCTGGCTGCATCGTTTCCTGTGCGACCGCGGCATCGACAATCAGGTTCTGGACGCGGCCAGCATCCTGGTCGACCGCCGGTCACGCCGCGCCAAGACGGACCGCCTCGATGCGGCGGCGCTGCTGCGCACGCTGATGGCGCTGGAACGTGGCGAGCCGAGGGTCTGCCGGGTTGTGCGGGTGCCGAGCCTCGAGCAGGAGAACGATCGCCGTCGCAGCCGGGAACGGGCTCGGCTCGTCAACGAACGCGGCCAGCATTCCAGCCGCGTCAAGGGGCTTTTGATGACCCAGGGCATCCGCGACTTCAAGCCAGCCAGACGGGACTGGCGTGAGCAGCTCGAGACGCTGCGCACGGCTGACGGGCGGGATCTGCCGTCCTGCCTGAAGAACGAGATCAAGCGCGAGTGCCACCGCTTGTGGCAAGTGATTGAGATGATCATGGAGGTCGAGGCTGAGCAGCGTCAGGCCGCCGAGATCACAGCTCCCGGGATCATCCAACTGAGTCATCTGCGTGGCATTGGCCTGACGATCGCAAGCGTAATGACGAACGAGGTGTTCTTCCGCGACTTCCAGAATCGGCGTGAGGTCGCCGGTTATCTCGGTCTTGCATCCAGCCCTTGGAGCAGCGGCGCGGTCAGCCGCGATCAAGGCATCCAGAGATCGGGCAATCCGCGAGCGCGTCGAACCGCCATTGAACTTGCCTGGCTGTGGCTGCGCCATCAGCCCGATAGCGGTCTCGCGCGCTGGTTTCATGAGCGCGTCGGCGCCGGCAAAGGACGCATCCGCCGCACCATGATCGTCGCCTTGGCGCGCAAGCTGATAATCGCCTTGTGGCGGTATCTGACCCAGGGCCTGCTGCCGGAGGGCGCCATGACCAAGGCCTGACGAAAGAGTTCGACGCGAGGGGCGGCCAACGTCACTTGCGACGAAGCGGGATGGATGTGGACCGGCGCCCCCCAGGGCTGTTAACGCCGTCAAAAAGATGGGTCCCATCCTTCCCGGCCTCGCCAAACTTGCCCGTGCATGCGGGATATGGGTGCAGGCTCCACCAGAGCCGACCGGATATGAGGTGATGTGGACTTGTTCCGCAATTCGCCGCGAGGCCGATCCCGACAGCGTCCGAAGGTGATTAAGCCGCCGCCGCTACTATTGACACAACGAGCCTCATATGAGGGGGGCGGATGCCCAGGGCCTGGGTCGGTCTCGCGGCGGCCTGAGTACCAAGATCCACGCCGCCACCGAGGCGCTCGGCCTTCCCATCCGCCTGATCGGCACCCCCGGCCAGCGCAACGACATCGCCTTGGCCCACGACCTGATCGACGGTATCGACGCCGATGCCGCCATCGCCGACAAGGGATACGACGCCGATCACCTCGTTGACAGGATCACTGAACAGGGCGCAGAGGTCGTCATCCCGCCCAAGCGCAACCGCAAGGCCCAGCGGCCATACGACCGCGATCTCTACAAGGAGCGCAACCGCATCGAGCGCTTCTTCAACAAGCTCAAGCAGTTCAGGCGCGTCGCAACCCGTTACGACAAGCTGCTCGCAAACTTCATGGGTTTCGTCAAACTCGCAGCGATCGCCATTTGGCTCAGATAGTTAAATCGTCACCACGTCCTAGAGAATCGTAGTGTTGAAGATCGCCGCGTGGCCGACATAGTAAGCGAAGAGCGTTGCTGTCAACGCCGCACATAATCCGACCGGAGCGAGCCAGGCCGCGGGAGTGTCGGTCTCCTTAGGTCGCTGATCGGAAAGGATCGCGACGAAGACGACGATGATGGCCGAGTGCCCGATCACATCCAGCTTGCCGAATTCGAAGCACGCGCTGATGAACATCTCAACCAACACGGCCGCCGCAACGCGTCGGACCAGCGGCGTCCAAGCGAGGGCAAAGGCGAGCGTGAACTCGATCATGCCCGCGGCTCGCATGTAGAACTCGTTGTTGAAGCCAAGGGTGATACCGGGGTGCTCGATCAGGAGCGGGAAGCTCCATTCGGGATAGGCCCACTTCTCGACCGACGCCCACATCAAGGTGACGGCGGTCGCATAGCGCACGACGTCGAGCGGCTGAACGCCGAATAAGTTCTTTTGCAACCCGGTGAGAGCGAGATAGGCCGCAAGCCCCAGAAAGATCGGATAGTCAGCCAGATGAAACGCGCCGTAATCGCGCACGGCTAGCCCGAACAGGACGACGATCCCCGCGGCGGATAGGGGTGTGGTGCGGCGTGACAGCAGACCGGCCGCGATGGCGAGCTGCAAAGGTCCCACCAATGCGGACGTCGTTTTCAATTCGGGGGTTAAGAGGATGCCTCCGACCGCCCAGAGCGAGATGAAGAAAAACCCACAGATCGCGCGGACCATCGTCTCGGTATGCAGCAGCAAGCCCTCCGTGAAGCGGTTGAGCGAGCGGGTTATCATCTCGCCTAGAGACGTCCGCTCCACCACGCAGCCGGAAAAGATACAGAGCAAGGCAACGCCCAGGAGGAGCTCGAAATCCTGACAAAGGACGTTTTCGAGGCCGCGCGGCTGGCCGGCAACGTCATAGGCAGAGAACCATTTGACGTGGGCGCTGGCAGCCCGGGTCCCGAGGATACAGAAGGAAAATCCCGCAATGGACTTAGCAAACAGGAACATTCCCCGAGAGGCGGAAAGGGGATCCCGCCCAAAAAATCTGAACATTTCGAAAGAATCCCCGTTTTGGAAGGCACAGCTTTAACGATTCACCTTTAGGATGAATTTTAAGGTCATGGACGTCCTCTGCACCCGCCGGTTGTCGGGTGGTTATCCGGCCTCGGGCTGAGATGGCAGAAGGCCCCTATGAGGACTTTGAGGCCGCACTCGAAATGGCACCTGCCGCGCTTGCGGTATCTGCCAAAGCGGCCGTAATTTCCCCGTTTTGCGAGAGCCGATGCCTGGCCAACCTGAGCCCGTTTTCGGGTTCATTCTTGCACCTGAATCCGAGAGCGTTTGACAGGCAACTTCTACAGTACGGTCGAGCCTCTTCGTTACTTGTATGCACTCCCGGCGTGTCATGGACAGTTCTCGATAAGGGCGGTTTCAATCCCCGTGCAGTTGACCTCCCTTTCAGGCCGGCCTTGGCGGAGCACCCACGGCAGGCGCCGCTTCCATCGTTCACCTCGCCGCAGAAGAACATCTGTCTGCCACCGCTTCTTCTTGCGAGTCCGTCTGCCTTCAGTCGGTGCGTTCGATGCCTCCAGAATCTTCGCTTCCCCAAACGTCGGCGGCATAGGGAGCGATACGTCGGGCGTGGTCACCTCCTTGGCGTCGGATGCTTCATCAATGGCGGCCATGGGCCGAGAACGAACATCTTCACAAGGAAAAATCGGCGCTTCAGCGATCGCTTCCGCCTCCGCGATATCATTCGTGATAGCGGCCAGGTCGATGCCGGCCCAGATTGATTGTGGCCGCTTCACGAGCTCACGCTTCTGTTTGATCTCGACGACAAAGGGTCGCTGCTGCCTCATATGCTCTCGGCGGACTCGGGAGAGTTGCGAATGTCGTCTAGGCCGATAGCACGCTTTCGTCCACCCGCCCCACGTATTCTCCAACGGTTTTCGAAGACGTTGATGTCTTCGACGCCAAGACGCCAGCGGCTCACCGCCGACCTCCCGGCCGGCACTCTCGATCTCCTGTCCTTGTGTCAGTGCGATCGCTACTACGATCATATGTTCGGCCTTCACGGCGATCGTGTTCTGGATCAACGTTCGCGCCAAAGAAATGGGCGGCGTCGCCGCCCCCAGATTGCTGACAAACCCCTGGCAATTGCCGTGGGTTTTTGATTCACTGGGTCATGTTGAAGCGACCGGCGCCTGAACAGACCGCGCTTGAGATTGTAACGTTGGATCAGCTTGTTCCGGCTGATCATCTGTTGCGCAAGATCGACCTCGTGATCGACTTTTCCTTCATCCACGATCTGACCGCACCGCTGTACTGTGCCGACAATGGCCGGCCGCCGCTCGACCCGACCTTGATGTTCAAGGCGCTGTTCATCGGCTACCTGTTCGGGGTTCGCTCGGAACGCCAGTTGGTACGCGAGATCGAGGTCAACGTGGCCTATCGCTGGTTCTTGCGGCTGAAGCTGACGGACAAGGTGTTCGATGCCTCGACGCTGTCGCAGAACCGGCGCCGGCGCTATCAGGACGAGACCATCGCGCAGGGTATCTTCGACAGGATCGTCGAGCAGGCGATCCGGCATGGGCTTGTCGACGGCACGGTGCTCTACACCGACAGCACCCATCTCAAGGCCAGCGCCAACAAGAACCGCTTCGACCTTGCGGTGGTAGCCAAGTCGCGCGCCGACTACTGGGAGGCGCTGGACGCCGCCATTGAGGAGGACCGCGCCCAGCATGGCAAGAAGCCGCTCAAGGACAAAGAACGCCAGCCCGTCGAGAAGGAGACCAAGGTGTCGCGTACCGATCCCGACAGCGGCTACATGGTGCGCGACGGCAAGCCGAAGGGCTTCTTCTACCTCGACCACCGCACGGTGGATGCCGCCCACGCCATCATCACCGACACCCATGCCACGCCGGCCAATGTGCATGACTCGATCGTCTATCTCTCACGCCTCGACCGGCAGGTGGAGCGCTTCGGCTTCGATGTCGCCGCCGTCGGGCTTGACGCCGGCTATGCCACGCCAGGCATCGCCAAGGGGCTGGAGGAGCGCCGGATCAGGGGCGTCACCGGCTATCGCAATCCGACACCACCCAGGCCCGGCATGATGAGGAAGAGCGCCTTCATTTATGAGCCGGAGCTTGAGGGCTACCGTTGCCCTGAAGGCCAGGTCCTCGCTTACGCCACCACCGACCGCACCGGCTACCGCCACTACAAGAGCGATCCCGCCATCTGCCGCAATTGCCCGTTGCTGGCCTCCTGCACGACAAACGCCAATGCAACACGGTTGATCACCCGCCATGTCTGGCAGGATGCGCGCGAACGAAACGACGCCAACCGTCTCACTCAATGGGGCAAGGCTATCTACCGCCGCCGCAAGGAGACGGTCGAGCGTTCCTTCGCCGATGCCAAGCAACTGCATGGCCACCGCTACGCACGCTTCCGAAGTCACGTTCGCGTCGCCTGCCAATGCCTACTCACAGCCGCCGCACAGAACATCAAGAAAATCGCCCTTTGCCTGTGGCCAAAGCCAAAATCAGGCCTCGCCTGAGGACAGCGAACCACCCTGCCGACTTCCTGCAACCTCCTGGCAAATTATCCTGACAGCGAAATCACAAGCCTATTCAATTCCATAAAACAAAACCCCGCCTAAAATAGACGGGGTTTGTCAGCGGTCTGTGGGCGGCGTCGCCGCCCCCTTCCGTATCTAAGGCTGATTGGGTTGGATTTAGAAGTCCATGCCGCCCATGCCGCCGCCGGGCATGCCGCCGGCAGCTTCCTTCTTCGGAGCTTCGACGATCATGGCTTCGGTGGTGACCAGCACGACGGCGACCGAGGCCGCGTCCTGGAGAGCGGTGCGCACGACCTTGACCGGGTCGACGATACCCATGGCAATCATGTCGCCATACTCGCCGGTCTGGGCGTTATAGCCGAAGGTCGCGCCCTTGTTGTCCAAGATCTTGCCGGCAACGATCGAGGTTTCAGCAGGTGGCAGGGTCATCTCCGATTCGGACTCGTCTTGATGGAGACATATCATGGCTAGACACAATCCAGGCGAGCGCGCCCTCTCAAGGAAGTGCGGGCAAAATGCGCAGACATCGATCAAGTTTTCCCGGTGCCGAGGCGATGCCGAAAGACTACCCGAGCGGTTGAGACAGAGAGGCTGTTTCGATACGGTCATAGAGAGATTGTCTCTATTGGCGGGTAGACGCACAGGATCTATCTAGCCCACGACCGGCAGCAGATCGGCCACCGGAAACACCCTCTCGTCCTTCACCGTCTTGATGACGATGTAGGTGAAGTAGCGGTCGATGCCGATCTCGCGCTCGAGCAAGGCATCGACGAGGTGCTGATAGGTGTCAATGTCGCGCGCCATCACCTTCAGCACATAATCGACGCCGCCGCCCACCGACCAGCAGGCGACGATTTCGGGAATGTCGCGGATGACGCGCTCGAAGCGGTCGAAGTCGGCCTGGCGGTGGCTGGCTAAAGTCACCTCCATCAGCACGGTCGCCACCGGCGCGATCGTGCGCATGGCGATCGCGCCGTGATAGCCGGACACGATGCCGGCCCTCTCCAGCTTGCGCAGCCGCATCCAGCACGGCGTCGGCGACAATCCGACCTTGTCGGCCAGCGCCAGCTTGGTAATGCGCCCGTCGCGCTGGATGGCGTCGAGGATTTTGAGATCGATCGAATCGAGTTTCGCTGCAGTCATCACCGTTCACTTTTTTCTCACTACCATGTTCGTGTCGTGAGGGCAGTCTGGATGCCGCAAGTTTGTCGTTTGAGAGGAGTGATCAAAATGCCGATCTATATTCGGTGCTTTAGGCCCGCTTCAAGCTCGAGGTTATAAACAAAATTGGCGCCCAGAGATTGGCCAACACCGGCTTGTGGGTTGATGGATAGAGAATGCTTGATTGAAGGTGCACGTCCGACTGGCCGGGGACACTAAGATCAGACGCTTTGGGCGCGTTTCCTCAGGCGGCCGGCTGCAAGGCGGCCCTGAGCAGCATGCCGAACAGATCGCGCGGCTCGTCGGGATCGGCGAGCAGGTCGAGCTCTTCATAAAGGCCGGTCGCCTTGAGCTGATCGCGGACGTAGCGCAGCGCAGAGAAATCCTCGGTGGCGAAGCCGACGGAATCGAACAGCGTGATCTGCTCCGGCGTCTTGCGGCCTTGCGCCTGGCCGGTCATCACCTGCCACAGCTCGGTCACCGTATGGTCGGCATCGAGCTGCTGGATCTCGCCTTCGATGCGGGTCTGTGGGGGAAACTCGACGAAGATATCCGATCGCAACAGGATGTCGCGATGCAGTTCGGTCTTGCCGGGGCAGTCGCCGCCGACGGCGTTGATGTGGACGCCCGAGCCGACCATGTTGTCGGTCAGGATGGTGGCGCATTGCTTGTCGGCCGTCACCGTGGTGATGATGTCGACGCCTTCCACCGCATCCTGACCGGTCGTGCAAATGGTGATGTCAAAGCCCTTGCCGAACAGGTTGCGGGCGCATTTTTCCGAAGCCGAGCGGTCAATGTCGTAGAGCCGCAGCCGGTCGATGCCGGTGAGCGCCTTGAAGGCGATGGCCTGGAACTCGGACTGGGCGCCGTTGCCGATGATGGCCATGGCGCGTGACCCCTTGGGCGCCAGGTATTTGGCCGCAAGCGCGGAGGTGGCTGCGGTGCGCAGCGCCGTCAGGATGGTCATTTCACTGAGCAGCATCGGATAGCCCGAGCCGACATCGGCCAGCACGCCGAAGGCGGTGACCGTCTGGCGGCCCTCGCGCATGTTCTTGGGATGGCCGTTGACATATTTGAAGCCGTAGAGCCGGCCATCGCTGGTCGGCATCAGCTCGATGACGCCGTCATGGCTATGCGAGGCGATGCGCGGTGTCTTGTCGAACAGCTCCCAGCGGCGGAAGTCTTCTTCGATGTAGCCGGCAAGCTCGGTGAGAAACCGTTCGATCCCGATGGCGAGCACCAGCTTCATCATGCGGTCGACACTGATGAAGGGGACGATGGCAAGGCGAGAAGGCTGGGTCATGGTCAGATGCTTCCGGAATGACTGCGGGTCGGGTGGTCCATGATGCGACGGCCCATCAGGCTGGCGGTGAGGTCGACCATCGGGTCGCGGTGCGGCCGCGCTCGTCCAGGAACGGGTTCAGCTCGACGAGGTCAAGGCTGGATACCATGCTGCTGTCGGACACTATCTGCGGCCTCCGGGCGAGTTTCCGGAACGGGAATCACTTTGCATGCACCATTTCCCCGATTGATGACCTCGTCACCGGCAATGGTGCGGGTGCGTCCGCAGCGAAGGTTCCGTGCCCGCTCCGTCGGCGTTCTACGACTTCCGAGCGAGCCTCACGTGGAGCCAGTCCATAATTCTCGCGATATGCCTTTGAAAAGTGCGAGGCCGAGATGAAACCACAGGCCATCGCGATCTCGACGATTGGAAGTTGCGAGTTCAAGATCAACAAGTGCGCGCGCTCAAGTCTCATCTCGAGATAGTATCGCGCAGGCGAACGTCCTATTTGTTGCGAAAAGATGCGTTCAACTTGGCGCCGAGACAAGCGGCTGGAGGCAGCGATGTCTTCGAGCGCGACTGGCTCGTCGAGATGCCTCTCCATCTGCTCGATGATCTTCAACAGGCCGTCATGGTGAATGGCCGCGCCTGCATGCAGAGGTAGTCTCTGACGATCTCCAGGTTGACGGACCGTCATAGCGACCGCCTTCTCGCACACCCGGTTGGCTGTAGGGGATTCATAATCTTCTCTGACGAACTGCACGAACATGTCGAAAGCAGCATCTCCGCCAGAGCAGGAGTACGTGTCTCCGTCGATCTCATAAGCAGCTTGAACAGCAGCGATACGTGGAAATTGTTCAACGAACGAAGGGAACTGTTCCCAGTGTACTGCACATCTTCGTCCATCCGCCAGACCGGTCTGGGCGATGCTGAAGATCCCGCTCGCGATTCCGACCAGACACAGTTTCCTAGCCCGGCATTCTCGCAACCAACCATGCAGGGCCCGATTTGCGGCAAGTGGGTGGCTCCCCCCGCAAATTACGGCGACTGAAGGGGACCAGCCCGTTTTGCCAAGGAGGCCGCGTTCCTCCTTGAGCGACGTATCAACGGAGATCGTAGGTCCACAACTCGATCTCACAGGGAGTCCGTCGTCAGATACAACTCGCCAAGCGTAAATCTCCGATTCGAGCACTTCGTTGGCAAGCCGTAAGGCCTCAACTGCAGAAGAAAAGGCCTGCATCGAAAATCCAGGCTCCAGATAGAGACTGAACAGACGTTCTGCTCCCTTTATCTTCAGCATCTCTACGCCTCTCACGAAGTGCCTTCTTGCTATCAGTACACTTTTGAATAAGCGGCACAGCGCTCTTTGACGGTGCGATCGCTCAGGTGCGCGATTTCGGCACGCTTGTGCGCAGTATAAATCGAGGCAAAGCCGTCCGGAAACCAACGCGTTACAACATCGTTCTGCTCAAAACGCAGCAAAGCCTCTTCCAGGGATTGTGGTAGCCGCTTGTAACCGCGATCAGACAGCTGGGCCTCAGACAGCACGGATAAGTTCTCCTGAGTTACCTGAGGTGTGGGGAGACCGTCTTCGATGCCCTGGGCACCTGCATTGAGAATCGATGCCAAGGCCAGATGTGGCGAAGCGGCGGCATCGGCCGCACGGTACTCAAAGTTATATTGCCTGGCGATCTTCTCGGGATCTGCGGAGGTCGTGGGACAGATTCGAACTGAAGCCTCGCGATCGCGGAAGCCAAGATTGTTATATGCCGCGCTCCAGCGGTTTGGCGTCAATCGCAGATAGGAAATGTCAGACGGCGCGGTTAGCGCAACGATGGAGTCGAGATATTTGAGTACGCCGGCGATGAATGACCCGGTAAGTTTGGACATGCCGAACGGGTCGTTCTCGTCGTACGTTGCCGGGGAGCCATTCCCATCCAGGAAGCTCATATGGATGTGAACGCCGTTACCGACGCTGGTGGGGTCTAAAATTGGTGCGAACGTCACCTGCTCACCGCAGCGTTGCGCCGCCATGCGGGTCAACTCCCGAAGAATTACCGCTTGGTCGGCAGAGCGATGACCCTGAGCGGGGCCATTGGTAACCTCGTACTGGTTTGGACCAAATTCCTTCATGAAGGTATCGGGCGTCAGGCCTGCCTGAGCGAGAGCCGCCATTAAAGCCTCTCCGAGCTGCCGCCGCCGAGTAAACCCGCGCAAGCTGTAGGCGTCGGGAAGAACCTCGCCGGCGTCGAGCATCTGGAATTCATGCTCGAAGGCGCTCACAAGCTGGATACCGCCGCAAGATCGGAGCCGCTCAAGTGCCGCTTTGAGAATCGAGCGAGTACAACAATCCCATGGGCGGCCGTCGAGATCGGTGATATCCCCCAACATGAAATGCTCAACCAGGCCGCCGTCTGCGAAGTCGACCTCAACGCGCGCTTCAGGATCAGGGATCAGAAGGAGATCGCCGAGCGAGCCAAAGGGGCTTGGAGCGATCGCGTCGAAGCAGGTAATCATTACATTCGTCGGCGTCCAGCCGATTCCACGCTTTAGGCGCTTATCCAGTTCCAACACTGGAAATGCTTTACCACGTGTTCTCCCGGCAATATCGGACGTAGCTGCGAAGACAAGCGGGTTCGAAATCATCGGTGTCCTTCAAAACGTTGGGCTCAGCAGAACAAGATCGTGAGGTTCAAATTAGTCAGTTTCATAACGTACGCCAGTGCTCCGCGGCCATAGGCAACCCCACCACCGCGATAGCCTGTCTCGAAACGACCATGTTGCCTTCAGTGCACAAAACCTCAATGAAATTTTTTTGTCAATCACAAATACTGAGTTGACATTGAAAATGAAATCTCGTCCTGTTTGCAGCGAACGATGGGAGCACGCGGCGGGGCTTCCTGAGAGAGTTGGTCCCCAGGGACATTTGCAATCTCAATGCATTGGTGGCTCAGGCGTCGGCAAGCCCGTCGATCTCTCGAAGGACAGAGAATGGCATGAAGCAGGGTTATGATACGCTACGCTTGCTGGGGCAGGGCGATCCGGACCCGTTTGAGGTCATCAACCCCGACGGGTCAAGTTCTGTGTTCCTGGTGTGTGAACATGCGGGGCAGGCGATCCCCGCGGCGCTCGGAAATCTGGGCATTTCTCTTGAGGTGCTTGACGATCATGTCGGCTGGGATATCGGGGCAGCCGAAGTGGCGCGTCTTTTGGCGCGGCGGCTAGATGCTGTTGCTGTCTTTCAGCCGTATAGCCGCCTGGTCATAGATTGCAACCGGCCGCCGGAGGCATACGATGCTATTCCTGCAACAAGCGACGGGATCAGAATACCCGGCAATCAGGAAGTCGACATTGCCGATCGCGCGGCTCGCGTGGCCGAGATCTTCGAGCCTTTTCACACAGAGATCAGTCGACGTCTAGAGGAGGGTCGACACACAGTGGCGATATCGGTTCACAGTTTCACCCCCCGTATGAACAACGTATGGCGCCCGTGGGATATCGGTTTCCTATTCCGTCGTGATACGGATACGTCAGCGCGCCTGAGAGACTCTGTTACACGCAGATATCCGCGTTTAATCGTGGGGATGAATGAGCCCTATCAGGTCAACGACTCGACCGATTGGTTTGTGCCGCGGCATTGTGAGACACGTGGCTTGAACAACAGCCTGATTGAGATCCGAAATGACCATCTCCGGACGCCCGATGGTCAGAAGCGCTGGGCCGATATCGTCGCATCATCGATCGAAGACTATTTGGATGGGAACTGAAATGAGCCTTACTCGCAATGTGCCTGTGGTGCCGGAGCAATCGGCCTTACTTTTTATCGATGTCCAAAATTTCAGTGCTCACCGTGACGGCGCCGAATTTGCTGGGCTTCCGAAAGACGATTTTGCAGCAAAGTACGGCTGGTTTTTCGGCGAGCTTGAGGCTCGGGTCATTCCGAACATGCAGGCTTTGCAAGCCGCCTTCAGGAAGGCCCATATTGAAGTAATGTATACAACGATCGAAAGCTTGACAGCTGATGGTCGGGACAGATCTCTCGACTACAAGATCACTGGGTTCCATGTCCCAAAGGGGTCATGGGACGGTAAGGTAATTGACCAGATAGCTGTGCAGGGTGATGAGATAGTTCTGCCCAAGACGTCATCTTCCGTCTTCATTTCCACAAATATCGATTACATCTTGCGGAATCTCGGTGTTAAACAGCTCGTACTCGCAGGGTTGGTTACCGACCAGTGTGTAGAAGGCGCAATCAGGGATGCCTGTGACCTTGGCTATCTCGTCACACAGGTTACAGATGCATGCCTGACTTATACCCGGGAACGCCATGATAGCTCGCTACGGGCGATTAAGGGGTATTGCCGTCAGGTCACTACCCGTGAGCTCATTGCCGAAATACAAGGCCTGGAACACGCCCCTAAGCCGCTAACGCCCAGTGCTGGTTAGAGCAGCACCTCATTCTCGTGGCGGAGCGCTGGAGCTTGCTAGCTAGGTCTCACTCCCCCATACTGAAAACAGCAGTGCTTAAGGGTTTGCGGGGTAGCCGGCTTTGGAGAGATTATGACCGATAGCACAATTCCGGGCGAAACCGTAAGGGAGCAGATAAGGAGAGCAGCAGATTCTTTAACCGCCACGGAGCGGCGCTTATCTGCGCTAATTCTGTCGAATTATCCGTTTGCCGGACTTGAGCCAATCCAGGTAATTGCGACCTCCTCAAACGTCTCTGCTCCCTCTATCTCACGCTTCGTGAGTAAACTCGGCTACCAGGGTCTGCAGGAATTCCAACAACAACTTATAAAGGAACTGAAGCAAGGGCAAAAGTCTCCGCTCGATTTGCGGACAACAACAAGCGGTATAACGGACGAGTTTTTCGAGAATTTTATCCAAAAATCAACCGAGTTGCTAAAGGCATCCGCCGGGGCGATCACTGCCGCCCAGTTTGAAAGAGTAGGGGCACTAATTTCCGACCCACGATCTGATATATTTACCTTGGGTGGTCGGATCAGCGATCTAGTTGCGCAGTATTTGTCTAGGCACTTGAAACAAATCCGCGCTGGTGTTCATCAGGTATCGTCCGAGGATGACTGGTGGCCAGAGTATATAATGCGAATGCGGCAAAGGGATGTATTAGTCCTCGTCGATTTTCGAAGGTACCAACGTTCCCTTGAAGAGTTCGCCGAAAGAGTGTCAAAGCACTGCGGGCTGAAGATCATCCTGATAACGGATCGATGGATGTCTCCAATCTCCAAATATGCATCAGAAGTGATAGCGCTGCACATTGAGAACGAGACTGCATTTGACAGCAACGTTGCCGCGTTCGCGTTGATCGAGGCGCTCATAACCCGGGTCGCCGAGGCGAACTGGCCCCAGGCAAGCCAGCGGATAAAAAAATGGGACTCGTTGAGGACTTCGGTCTCGCATCAGAGAGAGCCAGTGAGGGAGTCATAACTAAAGAAAAGCTAAGGCTAATGGAAGGGAAGATGCTCTTCGGGCCGGCTATTGGAGTTTTTGACGAGAACTCCCGTTGCTCTGATTTTTGTGCGCGTGGGCCTCGTTAAGTGTCACATTGCTCTCGTGACGGATTTGTTCGAGTTCCTCAATCCGGCGGCGTGTCCGCTCGCCGGTGGCTGCAAAAATCTGAGCGACGACGGCTTCGATCTGCGCCACCGCCGGTGCCATCGTGTCATAGGGCGAACTGACTTCGATCGGGCACGAAAGGGTAACTTCGGCGAAATCGGAAATCGGCGATAGCCATGGATCGGTGAACAGGAGGATGCGAACGTGACGGGCGGCGGCTTGTTCGGCAAAAGCGACCACGTCGCGTTGGTAGCGGCGGTAGTCAAAGACGATCAGAACGTCTCTCTTTCCTAAATCGACCAACAGATCCAGTTGCTGAGCGGATAGTGTCTCGATGTAGGCGACGTTGGCTCGAAACTGCGATAAGTAGCTTGCCAACATTCCCGCGACGTGCCGACTGTAGCGTCCTCCGAGCAGGACCACCTTACCTTTGGAGTCCATGACAAGTCGGGCTGCGCGCTCATATGTAGCCAGCGGAGTGGTCGTCAACGCCTTGTCGAGGCTCCCGGCAACCGAATGCATGTAGGCTATAGCCGCGCCTTGTTCGCCGTCGGTGGCCAACTCTGGCCGCTTCGCTCCCATCATAAGCAGTGGCGAATGCAATCGCGCTTCGATGTCGGCGAGCAACCGCTGCTGGAAGTCGGGAAAACCTTCAAAGCCGAGCTTGATGGCCAGGCGAACCACAGTGGGGTCACTGACCCCAGCACGCTTCGCCAAGCTCGTTGCGGTGCCTAGCCCGGCCGTCGGATAATCGGTGAGTAACACCTGAACAATGCGCTCCTCCGACGGGGTGAGCGATAAGCCGCCTTGAAGCAGCATGTCTCGAAACTGCATCAATCAGTTCCCCTTGAACTCCTGAAGAGGAAATTACAAATCCTCGTGACCTGCGTCAACATGTCAATTTCTTAATCGCATCGAGCGACTCAAAAAGGCAAGCGCTCTGCAGAAATAGGTTTGTCCGCTCCACAGCTTTCAGCCCGAGGGCGAATGGCATGATCACAGAATAAGGGAAACCTACGAGGTAATTACTCACGCCCTTGTCAGGGGCAAGAATCCCTGAATCTATGGGGATATGGATCGCACTGATTTGCAGCGTCTGACGAAGGAAGAGTTGATCGATCTGGTGCTGCGGATACAGCGGCCAGAGAAGACATCGCGCACGTCGTCCAAGCCACCTTCGAGCGATCGCAAGGCGCGTCGGGACAGGGCAAAGCCTGGCGGCGCTAAGGCGGGTCATAAAGGTCACAGCCGCGCCATGAGTGAGGATGCCGATCGCATCATCGATCATCATCCCGACCAATGTCTTTGCTGCCGCGCCAGCCTGTCGAGCGATCTTGCTGCCGAAACCGTCAGCGAGCACGACAAGATTGAGCTTCCTGCGATCAGGCCTTTGATTGAGCGCCATCGGCGCCTGGCAGTCCGTTGCCCGTCCTGCGGCACGCTGGTCGTCGCGGCTGTGCCAGATGCGGCGAAGGGGACGCCGTTCGGGCCACGCGTACACGCCGTAGCGACCTATCTCAAGACTTTCCAGGCCCTGTCCTACGAGCGGCTGCAGGGCGCGTTCGCGAACCTTTTCGGTCTCAACATTAGCCAGGGCGGACTGATGAACATGTTGCGCCGTGCGCAGGGCGCGTTCGCGGCCGAGTGCGACAAGGCCGTCGCGGCGTTGCGCCGGGCCAAGGTCATCGCCTCCGATGAGACCGGCGTGCGGATCGAAGGAAGCAACGCCTACCACTGGGTGTTTCGCTGCGCCGAAGCGGTTGTTCATCAAGCGGCGCCAACGCGCGGCGCTGTCGTGGTCCGGACCCTGATGGACGGCCATCGTCCCGACGTCTGGTGTTCCGATCGCTATGCCGCACAACAAGGTCACGCAAATGCGCATCAGACCTGCCTGGCGCATCTCGCCCGCGACGTCGCCTATGCGGACGAGGCAAGTGAGGACATGCTGCCCTCACGGCTCAAACGTTGGCTGCAAAGGGCCTTCGCCCTAGCCGACGGTATGGAAACCTTCGCCGCCTCGACCATCGCCGGCAAGCGTCGCGCCCTGGAGCGAAGTCTGGACGATATCTTCGCCACCACAACGTCGTGCGATCTGGCCCGCGACATCCAAAACAAGTTCAGGCGAGCTCGTGATCAACTTTTGACCTTTGCCCAATGGCCAGGAATGGTCGACGCGACGAACAACGCCTGCGAACGGGCGCTGAGACCCGCCGTCGTTCAACGGAAGATCACCAACGGCTATCGCGCCATGTGGGCCGCCCAGGGCGAAGCCGACATTCGAACCGTCGTCGACACGGCTCGTCTCGCGCCAGGCATGAACCCCTTCAAAATCATCCTTCAAACCGTCAGCGCCTGAAATCTGCGATGACTGAGCCCGCGACCTTGATCTTCCGAGCCTCTCTTCGGGCACGGCTTTGTCGGGACATCGAGGTGTCGAGTTCGAGCACGCTGGCGGATCTGGCCGAAGCCATCGTAGCGGCATTTGGCTTCGACTTGGACCACGCCTACGGCTTCTATTCAAAGCTGACGGGAAAGCTGTTTGACTCGCCCCTGCGGTTCGAACTCTTCGCCGACATAGAGGGGAGCGGCTCTCGCAGCGTGAAGGGCACGCGCGTCAGCACAGCCTTCCAGAAGGTGGGCTCGGCAATGACCTTCTTGTACGACTAGAGCGGTTTTCCCTTAATCGGAGTCGTTTGTTTGCAGTGAACGGCTTGTTCTGATTCCCTGATCGAAGTGATTTGCGGAAGGAGCAGCGGCATGGCACGAGCTTACAGCCTGGATTTGCGGACGCGTGTTATCGAGGCGATAGAGGCAGGCCTGTCGACCCGAGAAGCGGCACGGCGGTTTGCCATCGGGATATCGACGTCTGGTGCATGGTATCGGGCCTGGCGTTCGAGCGGCAATCTGGAACCTGGGCGGCAGGGCAAGCCGAAGGTATCGAAGCTGGACGCGCACGAGACTTTCATTCTCGCCTTGGTCGAGACCGATGAGCGGGACATCACGCTTGCCGAGATCGTCGATCGCCTTGCGGCAGAGCGCGGGGTCAAAGCCAGCCTGACGACGGTCCATGCGTTCTTCGCAAAGCGTGGCATCACGTACAAAAAAAGACAGCGCACGCGGCCGAACAGCAGCGACCGGATGTTTTGGCAGCCCGGGAAGAGTGGTTCGAAGGCCAACTCGATCTCGATCCGAGCCGCCTGATCTTCATCGACGAAAGTGGCCTCAATACCAAGATGGCCCGGCTACGAGGCCGCTCTGCGCGTGGACAGCGTTGCCGGGCGGCTGTTCCTCATGGGCACTGGAAATCCACGACCTTCACGGCCGGCCTGCGCCTCGACGGGATCGTCGCGCCCTGGCTCCTGGACGGCGCCATGGATGGCGAAGCATTCCTGGTCTACTTGCGCCGCGTCCTCGTGCCGACGCTTCAACCCGACGATGTCGTCGTGATGGACAACCTGCCTGCTCATAAAGTGGTCGGTGTCCGCGAAATCATCGAGGCTGCGGGGGCTTCCCTTCGCTATCTTCCGCCCTACTCCCCGGACTTTAACCCCATTGAGATGGCCTTCGCCAAGCTGAAGGCTTTACTGCGAAAGGCAGCAGCCCGGTCCATCCCGGAATTATGGGACGCCGTGGCCGTCGCCATCGATCGTTTCCACCCCAAAGAATGCGAAAACCTGTTCGCCCACGCCGGCTACGATGCCTAACCGTGATTATCCAGAAACTGCTCTACGGTGACGAGTGGCGCTTCCGCGTTGAAGTTATTGGAACAGGGCAGGCGCAGCCCGATGCCAATTACCCGAGGATCGTCAGCAAGATCGGCAAGGCTCCCCCGCAGTACCCGGACATCGACGACGAGTGACGACGCACCGTGCCGCATCGAAAGGGTGGGTAATTACCCTACGAGGGCGCGTCGACCGAAGACCCTTGTCGAATGACTCGAACTCGACCTTGCGATGGACCTGTCCGACGAAGGCTGTTGATGCCGTTGCGATGGTGGCCGCTCTTGTTTGGTGTGAGCGTGAGACTGTCTTCCGAGACAGACCTATGACGGTATCCTTGTTTTACCGCCAAGGAGGTCTCGCCGGGCAAGGGCGCCGCTGGGGCCGGCCAGCATCGCTGCTTTGCCCGGCCCCACGCTCGGAAGACTGCGATATGTCTAACTGAGCTAGATCAAACTTTGAGCATCTCGCGGGGATTTACCCTGACGCGCTCGCCTTTGGGATCGAAGAATCGGTAGCTGGCGGTGACTTTCACCTTTTTGGGACCGCCGTTGGATTGAACCTCCAACTCCGTACCTGGCTCGGCGAATTCGCTATTGACCCATGCTCGTCCAATATTGCGTTCGAGCAGTGGGCTGACCCAGCCGATCGTCGTTTCACCTGCGTTCTTCTTGGGACCACAGGTCAGCTTTAAACCTCCCGCTATCTGAGGTTCCGTTGTGTCGGCCTCTATTCCTACGAGTTTGGTGCGGAGGCCTGCTTGCTTGCGGCGCAGCATCTCATCTCTGCCATGGAAAAAGCCCTTGTCAAAAGCTACGGACCATCCAAGGCCATATTCAAGAGGGGAACCTCCCGCATAAAAGTCGGCTCCGAACAGAAAGCCTTTATCAACCGCGATTGGGAAGGCGGCCATCAGTCCGGCCGGGCCGCCACCGTACTTCGCGCAATACTCAGTGAACTTTTCCCACATGCCGTGAGCATATTCAGGCCCGAAATGGACCTCGTAACCGAGTTCACCTGAAAAGCCCACTCGTGCAATCGTGGTTGGAACGCCATGGAAATCAACATGCACTAATCGGTTGTGCTCAAGATCTGCAATGTCCACGGCTTGTTGAAGTACATTGATCGACTTTGGGCCCTGTATGGAAAGGAACGTGTTAGACAATTCAGTGACCCAGACCTTTCGACCATCTGCCTTTTCCAAAATCCACTTGCGCGAGGCGTCGCGAGTAATTCCACCGTGGATCATAAACTGATCTTCGCTAATCCAAAAAACGATAACGTCGTCGATTAGACTAGCCTTGTCGTCAAGGATACTTGAGTAAATAGTGCCGCCAGGGGTGATCTTTCCCAAGTCGTTTACGATAAGTTCCTGTATGAATTGAAACGATTCCGGTCCGCACACCCCAAAACAACTCTGGAAATCATACTCGGCAAAGCCGACATTGGAGCGGACCATCATGTATTCATCGTTTGAAGAAGTTATGTGCGAAGCGACTTTCCAGCCTCCAAAGTCAATCATGGGGGCGCCAAGCTTCTCGTATATTGAATGATATGCCGTTCTTTTTTCCATGTTATCCTCCAAATTTAACAAATGGCTATCTTTGTCGGCCGATCCGCGACATTGGCGCCGTTCTCAGAACGGCAACCCCACTTAGTCTCCGATGCTTGATAGGCTGCCAGCATGTCCTCGATCCCGGCGTCCATCCTGCATGCAACGAACATGCTATCTCACAAAGCATGAATTTCTGAAAATTATTTGTCAATGATGCGATCATTTTGATAGATAGAAAATTTTTTCCGGCGTGGCCTTGTGTTCAGCCATGGCCTCAAGTTCGCGATAGATCGGATGAGGCTTGGTTTGTTGAGCAAGCGGGAAGGTCGAAGGTGGCCGAGGAGGTCGAGTGCCGCGGACTGAAAGAATTTCTTCAAACATTGCAATTAACTGTAGACAGGAAAAAAATTCCACATTATTTTCGCTCCTCAGCCAGCCTATCAGCGGACTGCTTGGCCAAAGGTGGGGAGGGGTGGATCTTGTGCAGAGGGCATTCTGCTCTGAAGAAAGTTGATTGCGAGCCGGTCGCAATCGTCGTCCTGGCCCTTCACCACTCGCCGTACCGGAAGTGGCTGCATCGATAAGGATAGCCGGTTGGGCTTTTTCTTGTAACAGGAGCATCAAATGAGCGAAAGATACAGCTGTGACGTACTCGTTGCGGGAGCGGGAATTGCGGGTGCGGGGGCAGCCTACTATCTGTCGAACCAAAATCTGAACGTTATCCAAGTCGAGTACGACCATCCGGCTTCCGGACCGACCGGCTCATCGTCCGCGGTGTGCCACGCGTTCTATGGCGATCCCGAGTTATCTTTGCTCGCAAAACGGGGAATCGAGATCCTTAAGGATCTCCCCGGCGCCTTTCATCAATCTGGCTGCCTGTGGGTTTGCGGTCCTGAGCACGAACCCGCAAATCGCGAGATTGTTAAGCGGATCCGCGACGATGAAGGTAGCCGAATCGAGGGTCTGACCGGAGAACAGGCGCAGGCAATTCTCCCTCATTTCAATATGGAGGGGATCACTTTTGCCGCCTGGGAAGACGAATCGGGACACTGCGACCCTTACGGTGCAACTAACGAATTGGTCAATCGAGCTCGCGCAAATGGCGTTAAGTTTATGGGCGGCCGCTCGGTTACCGAAATTCAAGTAACAAATGGAAACACGACCGGGGTGACGCTAAGTGATGGCACCGTCATCTCTACCGGTCGCGTAATTCTTGCAACGGGTGTTTGGTCGAAGGCGCTCCTGGCTAAGCTTGGAGTTAGCCTACCGACGTTTATTGAACGCCACTTCATGGCAGTAATGGACGCACCAGGTGTCGCAAGGAAGTTACTTCCGCATTGTTGGGTTGATGAAACTACGAACTGCTATGCTCGGCCGGAAGGCGAGAATACAATTTTGGTTGGAACCTGGGGGGGGCGGCGGCACAGGCGTCGAGAACGACGCGCTTAAAGAAGCACACGCGCGCATGAACTATCGCCTCGAGGTCGCGGGCCAATTGGACCGAACGATCACGCAAGAGGAATCGGTCTGGGCCATTGAACATATCATGTCCCGTTCTCCTGAGATTGCCGAATTGGGCATCCGTCCCGGCTACGCCTGTCAATATGATATGAGCCCGGATCACCTCCCTATAGTTGACGAGATTCCGGGCGCAAAGGGAACTTTCGTGATCACCGGCTCAAGTGGGCATGGCTTCAAGCTTGGGCCTGCCATGGGCGAAGTCGTCGCACAATGGGCGTTGGGTCAACGTCAGGAATTGCTCAGGAAGTTCTCATTGCATCGCTTCGCATAACGTCCTCAGCGCATTTGCATCCATGGCGCGCTACTTGGTCGTCATGGATGCCAGCGCGGGCTTTTCCTCTTCGAGGAGACGCGCGTTATCCAGCGATGCACTCGCCTGGAGGCGGATCTCCTCCAATTCCTCGATACGTTCGCGCGTCCGCTTCTCCATGGAAGCAAGGATTTGAGCGATAACAGCTTCGATCTGCGCCACCGATGACGCCATCGTGTCGTAGGGCGAATTAACCTCAATTGGGCAGGTTAGTGTTAGTTCTGAAAACTCGGCAATGGGCGATAACCAAGGGTCCGTAAACAGAAGAATGCGAACGCGGCGGGCTGCAGCTAATTGGGCGAACGCAACAACGTCCAGCTGATATCGGCGATAATCGAACACGATTAAGAGATCGCGCTTTCCCAAGTCGACTAACACGTCCGTCTTTTGCGCCGATAGTGCGTCGATATGCATGATGTCTGGCCGAAATTGCAACAAGTAGGCTGCTAACATGCCTGCGATAAAACGGCTGTACCGCCCGCCGAGCAGGACGACCTTGCCCTTTGTATCCATTACCAGGCGGGCGGCCCGTTGATATGACGCCAGCGGGGTCGATGTCAGCGCTTTGTTGAGGTTGCTGGCCACCGAATGCATGTAGGCGATCGCAGCTCCTTGTTCGCTATGCGTCCCCATGTCGGGCCGTTTGGCTTCCATCATAAGCAGCGGCGAATGCAATCTTGCTTCAACATCTGCAAGTAACCGCCGTTGGAGGGCGGGGAACCCTTCGAAACCCAGCTTCATGGCAAGGCGAACCACAGTAGGGTCACTGACGCCGGCGCGCTTTGCGAGACTCGTGGCAGTGCCTAAGCCGGCCGCCGGGTAGTCGGTCAGGAGCACCTGAACGATCCGCTCTTCTGATGGTGTCAACGAAATGGCCCCGTGCAGCAGCATGTCTCTAACGTTCATCGTGTCCTCCAACTGACATTGCTGAAGAGAATATTACAAAATTTCTCATTGTGAATATGTTAGCGGGCTGTCCGAATAATGCACGATGGCAAGCCACCAAAGTGCGCGCAAGCGCGGCTACGCTAGTTTTCGGCTACAGAAAGGCCGTCCACATTGTCGGGCGGTCGCGGCCAACATCGGCTGCCTTGGCCTTGAGCCAGCCTACAGGTCACACCGGTCGCCGTCCATTCCCAAGTCGACCGGATCTCTTTCGGCTGGGGGGACGTGGAAGACGCTCTGAACCATCAGACGCGCCACTGCCCAACTCCAGGGAGAACCGATCAAAGCGGCGTGACTCAGACGAAGCCGCCCCAGCGACCCCGGTGGATCAGATACAGCAGGACCTGGTCTGAAGACAGGTTTTCTTAGCCTTCGTTGCGCAATAGAGCTTTGTGCCGTTGTAGAAAGTTGTCAAGATGAATCTGACCATCGCTTGAGTCTTCACCTTCCGCCTGAGCGAACGCGAAAAGCGCAATTTCGTGGTCAAGAAGTAACTGGATATAGGGTCGGTCGTCAACCGGCGCCTCGACAAGCAGAGTCTCAAACTCACGAACGAATGGCCCCAATAGCTTCTTGAGCTTTACCGCAAATTGAGTCCAACCAAGCTCTGCGTACTCAACGGTTTCATCGCGTCCCTTCTCAGCAAGCAATACTTTGCTATTTGGTTCAAGTTTGTAACGCGTGATAACTGGAAAAAGCGCCTCTGCTACAAGCCGCTCAATGGCGGCCAAATTGCGCAACTTTACGCGAGATTGTTCACTGTCAGCCTTCTGGGCAAGAACGCTAAAAAATTCTTCCCCCAAGATTTCACCCTCATAGGCGCTGAGCACGCGATTTTCGTAAGTCGGAGCAACAGAAGACCGCATCGGAACACCTTTATCGATCATGATTGTTGAGGGGCGCGACGGAACGAGCCGATTTGCTGAAGGCTCGTTCCGAAATACAAATTGTGGGCGGCTGGAGGCTGACCAACCGGCATCATACTCAAAGCCTGTTCGAGGGTAGCTGCGGCCTAGGTGCGTGTCAATATCTCTTCAGAGGCTGGCGCTGATGGAAGAAAAGTAGACGAGTCGGCAACGAGGAGGGGTAGGCAGCCTGTAGCAGGATCCAGGCGAGGAGATTGCGGCATGGATTGAAGATCAAACTTCCTGGGTGCTGTTTATGTGCGATTTCGACGATGGACAAGGGCACCAGGAATTCGGCAGTGAGGTAAGACCAGGGATGCCGCCCTTGCAGGATAAGGATCGGATGGTCCTCAAAGCCTTCCCGTTCTGGTCTGACTGTCTCCAATATCGATCAGCGCGCGCCGATCGGCATCGATGGCTATTGCTCAGCTCGGTGGGGATTGTGCACCGGGAGGTCAAGTTCTCCAGCCTCTGGGGTAGCAATCAGCAATCTTACGACCCCAGCAGGAAGGCTGTAGCGCCTTCTGCACAATTTTTCATATGACAGAATGATGTAATGATATTGACATGAAGGTTGACCTGTCCAATAATCGTAATTCCGCAGAGGAGCAGACGGATGGTCAATCCCCGCATCAAGGCTGTGACGATGGATTCGCTGGCTTTGGCCGTTATCCTAGTGGCAGTAGGGATCTTGGCCGGTGTTTTGTTTGGAGCGAATGGAGTCCGGATCGCGACATCGATGTCAATCGTGGTCACTGCCTGCGTTGGTTTGCAGGTTTTTTCCGGCAACACAGGTATCGTGTCATTCGGTCCTGCAGCCTTCATGGGGGTGGGCGCCTACACTGCAGGCATCCTCACGATGAGCCCTGTTGTTCAACGGACCGCACTTCCTCACCTCCCGGTCTGGATGGCGGGCTATGGTCTTTCAGTCTGGTCGTCGTTGATTGTAGCCGCCCTTACGGGGCTGGTTTTGGCTGGGGTGAGCGGCATCGTTATGCGGCGGTTGTCCGGTTCGGCTGCGTCCATCGCCACTCTGGCATTGCAGATTATCGTCTACACGGTTCTGGTAGCGACAAAGGATATCACGCGCGGCAGCCAAACATTTTACGGTGTGCCCCGCAATACCACGCTTGTGGTTGCTCTATCTGTGGCGGCGCTGTCGATCGCAGTTGCCCGAACATTTAGGGATACAAGGACTGGTCGCGCCGTCCGAGCCACGCGAGAAGACGAAGTAGCCGCAGCGGCAGTGGGCGTGGACGTTCGCCAAGCGCGACTTAGGGCATGGCTGTTGAGCGGGACCATTTTGTCGATTGCTGGGGCGTTGACGGCTCAGTTTTTAGGTGCCTTCGGCCCCAAGGATTTCTACTTCGAGTCGTGTTTTCTGCTGATTTCGATGCTGATCGTCGGAGGCATCGGTTCTGTTTCGGGCGCTTTAGTGGGCGTGATAGTAATCACAGCAGTCACGGAGCTTCTGCGGGCGCTAGAGGGCGGGGGTGATATCCTCGGATTTTCGGTCCCGGCCTTGTACGGACTGCCTCTCGTTGGTGCTTCGCTCGCAATGATTCTCGTCCTCTTCATCAGGCCCACTGGTCTTGTTGGTAGCCGGGAACTCGAGCTGTCAAAAGCATGGGATCCTTTGAAGGGGCGCGACAGCAAGCTCCTTCCAGGATCGCAAGATTTTCAGGCACCAAAGGGTGCACACGCTTTGGAGGCAAATCAGCTGTCTCGTCATTTTGGCGGTGTGCGGGCCGTCGACGGGGTAACCTTCAAGGCTGAAGCTGGCCTCATTACGGGGTTGATCGGTCCGAATGGTGCCGGGAAGAGCACCTTGATCAATCTGTTGACTGGCCAGTTACGACCTAGCGCAGGTCATGTGGCGCTTGGATCGGATTTGATAGAAAATAAGCAGCCTCACATAATTGCCCGCGCAGGTTTGGCGCGAACTTTCCAAAACCTTCGTGTCTTTGCTGACATGACTGTAAGGGAAAATGTCTTGGTTGCCGCTGAGGCATGTGCGGCCGACACGGCTCTATCTGTATGGCGCACCAATGACGCCCTGGCGCGTTTTGGCCTGGAAACATTAGGGGACCGGCTTGCCGGCAGCCTTCCGTACGGACAGAGACGTCTTGTAGAAATCGCCCGCGCTCTTGCCACGGGCCCCAGGTTCCTCCTTCTTGACGAGCCTGCTGCGGGGATGAATCCGGCCGAGACTAAAGAGCTAATGGGCAGGTTGGCCGCACTGCGCGCGGACACAGGCGTGGGCATTCTCGTGGTTGAGCACGACTTGCACCTTATAATGTCGCTTAGTGACACCATCGTCGTTATCGACCGGGGCAAGCGCATCGCCGTGGGCACGGCAGACGCGGTCAGAACCGACCCTGCCGTGATATCAGCCTATCTCGGAAGCAAAAGGATGGGCGAGAAAAAAACTCAGGTCGAAACAAGCTCTGTGGTGCAGGTCATCGGCGCTAGCGCGTCCTAGAGATGGTATCGCTGAGTTACTCAGTCTGATGGATATTTAATGGTTACAAAAGTACAAAGGAGTTGCAGACAGAATAACTATTAGACTTCGGAAAACGAAGCATTGGTCAAACCTCACACGGGAACTCAAAAATGAACAAGCTAAGATATGCAACTGCGCTCGCTTGCCTTGCTGCGATAGCGCTCTCGTCAAGCGAGGGATACTCATCGGCGGATGAATACAAGATTGGAGCCGCAATGGCCCTGACTGGTGCCTTGGCACCATACGATCAACCCGGCCTGGCCGGCTTCAAGTTAGGCATCAAAGATCTCAATGCCAAGGGCGGCATTGGGGGCATGGCGACGGTCACTCTCGAAGTTATCGACACCCGGTCCGACACAGCGGCTACCGTCAACGCGGCCCAGAAATTGATCGAAGACGGGGTTCAATTTCTCATTACCCCGGCCGATGCCGATCCCTCGATCGCAGCGGGTCAGATCGGACAGGCAGCGGGCATTCCGATGCTCAACCTCGCTGGTTCGCCCAGCCTAACACCTGCTGTCGGCGACTATATGTTCATTTCTTATCCATCCGACACTGTACAGTCGGCCGCGCTAGCAAGTTATGCCGCAGAAACCGGCTACAAGACGGCATTTCTTCTGAAGTCGCCCGACTCCGCCTATACGTCCAAATTCCCAGACTATTTTGGCGAAACGTTTCGGAAAAAGGGTGGGAGCGTTGTCGGTGAAGCGTCCTACTCGATGGGGCAGCCAGATTTTTCTGCGGTGGTTTCTCAAATCAAGCGATTAGCACCGCAACCTGACGTTATTATGACGACCGCGTACGAGCCTGACTTCCCAGCCTTCATCAAGCAGTTGCGCGGTGCTGGTGTTAAGGTTCCTGTTATCGCCTCGGATGCCATCGGTACTCCGACGGTGTACGGACTCGGTTCGGTGGTCGATGGCGTTGTGCATTCCTCAGCCGGCTTTCCAACCCCTGGCAGCGGGATGGAAGCTTTCAACAAGCGCTTCAAGGAGGAAACCGGTCATGACGCGGAAACCTCATACGAGGCATCAGGATACGAATGGGCACAATTGCTCGACGCCGCAGCTCGCAAAGCAGGATCGCTGGACCCCGCGAAAATCAGAGACGCATTGGCTGGCCTAGAAGATGTGCAGACCGTTCTCGGCAAAGTGACGTATGCTGGAACTGAGCGTGTTGCTCTGCGCGACGTTGCAATAATCCGAATTGAGGGGGGGAAGTCGACCTTTGTGAAGGTATATCGACCGACGAAGGAGGAAATCCCCAATCCTTAAGCTGGTAGGAACGCCAATGCTTCGTGTCGAGGGAATGAAAATACGCTACGGGGCCGTCCAGGCTGTCCATGGCGTCGATCTAAACGTTGGAAATGGAGAACTTGTCACACTCATTGGCGCCAATGGCGCCGGCAAGAGTTCGATTCTTGCCGGCATCGCCGGGTCCATCCCACCTGCCGAGGGCAAGGTGTTGCTCAAAGGTCAGCCACTCACCGGCCTGCCCGCAGACGTCATCAGCCGAAAGGGAATAGCACTAACTCCTGAGGGTCGCCGTGTTTTCGCCCATCTCACAGTTGGTGAAAACCTGCATTTAGGGGGAGCGGCGTTCGCGAAAGGTAATGAGCTGCGGGCTCGCCGAGATAGCATGCTCTCCCGCTTTCCCATCCTTGCTGAGCGCATCGATCAAAAGGCAGGGAGCCTGTCGGGCGGTGAACAGCAGATGCTGGCGATCGCCCGATCTTTAATGAGCCAGCCCGACCTGCTCTTGCTCGACGAACCTTCGTTGGGCCTTGCGCCTCAAACGATAGACAAGGTCTACGAATTAATCGAAGACCTGCGCAAGCAGGGGCTTACCATTCTGCTTGTTGAACAGAATGTCGAGTTGGCTCTGTCCGTGGCCGATCGAGGCTACGTGGTAGCCAACGGCCGTATTGCTCTAAGCGGTACGGCATCTGAACTCGCCAGCTCTGACCTTGTGCGGCAGGCATATTTGGCAATCTAGGAGGTCGTCATGGAATTCGTCCAGTACCTGGTTAATATTCTTAGCCTGGGTGGAATATACGCTCTCCTGGCGCTGGGGCTGGCGATCGTATTTTCGATCGTTGGGCTCATAAATTTCGCACATGGCGAACTGATGACGATTGCAGGCTACCTCATAGTACTGTCGCTTTCATTCGGCCTGCCGTTGCCTGTAGTTCTTCTAGTGGCCTGTCTGGGAGCGGCGCTCTCTGCGGTATTGATGGATCGAATAGCGTTTCGTCCTATGCGGTCCGCGTCCGTGACGACGCTTATGATTACCAGCTTTGGCGTAAGCACCATTTGCAAGGTTTTCTTTCAAAACGGAGTTTCTGCTCGCGGAAGAGCGGTCGCTCTGCCGGAATGGATGTCAGGAACTCTTACTTTCGGAGGCTTTCAGATCGGTATGGTCCCGCTGACATCCATCGCCCTGACGGCACTAGCTCTAATCGGGCTCGACATCTTCTTACGCAAGACCACTTTGGGCGTCGCGATGCGCGCCGCATCCGAAGACTTCATCATGGTTAGCTTGCTTGGTTTGCGCGCAAACACAGTCATTGCGACGTCCTTCGCGATATCAGGCCTTCTTGCTGGTATTGCCGCGATATTGTGGATTTCGCAGCGTGGCTCGGTAGATCCGCTCATGGGCTTTACTCCGGTCCTGAAGGCCTTCATCGCTGCGATCATCGGCGGGCTGGGTTCTTTGCGGGGAGCCGTGCTGGGCGGCTTTGTGCTCGGCGCGTTGGAGGTCGGTTCAGAACCGTTCCTCACCACTGGAACCGCGCCATACCGGGATGCGCTTGTCCTTCTGGCGGTAGTTCTTTTGTTGCTTGTCAAGCCGGACGGTCTATTGCCAGCCGTACGGGGTCTTCGCTCGTGAATATGCACGCTCTGGTGGCGGGTAGGAATCAGACCGGATGTAACAAGTACCGACGGCAAACGAGCAAGCACTGACGCCGCTATGGCTTCAGCCCGTTGAGCAACATTATCAATTTGCCGCGACGGTGTGGGTATATCGGTATAATAAGGAGGAGAACAGTGATGGATTTAACACTAAGTAACGCCGAGCTGGTACGCAATGCTCGCGCACTCCGACCGCTTTTGCGTGCAAATGCGGAGGAATCCGCAAAAAACAGACGACTTGCTCAGGAGAGTGCTGCGGCGGTGCGAAGCGGCGGCTTTCTGCAGGGTTTGGTGCCGCGCCGCTGCGGTGGTCACGAGATTGATATCCAGACATACTGCGAGATTTGTGAGGAACTAGCCCGCGGCGACAGTGCTGCTGGTTGGCTCGCCATGGTCGCCAATAGCAGCGCATCTTTGATGGGGCTCATGCCTGACAAGACGCGCGACGATGTCTTTGGCTCGGATCCCCGCGCGGTCGTCATCGGTCAATGGGCCCCCACCGGGAAAGCCACCGCGGTCGAGGGGGGCTGGATGTTGACAGGCAAATGGCCCTGGGCGTCCGGATGCTTCGAAGCGCAGTGGAGCTTCGTGGGCTCCGCGGTCCTGGATGCCAGTGGGGCTCTGATCGACGTACGGCTTGCACTGGTGCCGACGTCCGAGCTGAAGATCGAAGACACATGGCATGTCGCTGGGATGGCAGGGACGGGGAGCAATACCTTTGTGGGAAAAGATATCTTCGTGCCGGAACACCGGACGATGCTCATCAGCGAAATGCTTTCCGGCTTCAGTCGCTCGGACCATTCTGACGAACCTCTCTATCGGGCACCGCTCATAACCGCGCTTCCGTTGGGCATATGTTCTGCGGCTGTCGGGATGGCGGAGGCAGCTTTCGATTTCACGTTGGAGAACCTCGAGCGCGGCAAGCCCATTGTGACGTCCCTATATACAGATGCAAGGCAGTCCCCAAGCTACCAGCTAAATCTGGCAGATGCTCGTGGTCTGATCGACTCCGCACGGTTGCATACGATGCGCGCGGCCAGCGATATCGATCGCTCCGTCAGCGACGGTACAAGCATGACCGATCTCGAGCGAGCTCGCGTCCGACTTGACGCGGCGGTTGCGCAAAAACGCGTGCGCGAGGCCGTAGACCTGCTGCTGAACATAGGCGGAGCGTCGGTTTTCATGCTCAGTAATCCGGTCCAGCGGATCTGGCGCGACATGGAGACTTGCACGCGACATGCCTATATTAATGGCGACATTGGGCGCGAGATATACGCCCGGGCGCTGCTGAAGCTTGACCAGGTGAGTGCAGGCTTCTGAAAATTAGGTCTGCGATCAATTCAGAACGGGTCACTGCTACGGAGGACAGACTTGGATAGGAACGATGCCTTCAGGGAGGCGATGGGCCGTTTCGCCGGGGCCGTCAATATCATCACGACTGAAGAAGATGGCCTTCCGAGCGGCCTGATCGCCACTGCGGTTTGTAGTTTATCCTTCGATCCGCCGTCTGTTCTCGTTTGCATCAACAAGTCGGCCAGTTCGCACGACACGATTTTACGGCGAGGTATCTTCGCCGTAAATCTGCTATCTCCTGCGTTGTCCAATGTGGCGCGTCGATTTCAATCTCAAAAAGGTCCAGATCGCTTCGAGAAGAAATATTGGGTCGCGGGCAAAACCGGGGCACCGCTCCTTGTTGGCGCGCCGATGGCGCTTGATTGCAAACTTAGCCATACCTACGACGGTTTTTCGCACAGTATCTTGATCGGCGTCGTCACCGACGTGCAGCTTGGGGAGGGCGATTCCCACAATTCGCTCCTTTGGCAAGGTCGCCGATACCACAAGCCGATGGAATTCGTTGAACTGGTTCGTCGACCCGCTGACGTACAAATGATTTTGGATGAAATGATTTTCTAGGTTCAGAAAGGATCGCATGATCAGTCGCACCCGCGAAATCACTCTACGACGATCCTTGAGATCTCAGCCCCCATCATCACGCTCCGCCACTCCGCCCTCAGCTTGGCCAGTTTCCACCTTCTGCGAAGTACTCGGTCTCGAACCGCGCCGAGTCGATTCTGCCCACGGTCGCGAGGCTGGCGGTTCAATTTGCATACGTTCGCGCAGATCCTTTGAATCTCGGACAATTCGCGGCTGCGTTTCTTCAGCCCTCGCAAGCACTGACTTACTAACTCGGTATTCACGAAGCCGAAACGGGACAACTTGGTGAATATCACCAGCCGGCAAAGGATGAGATCAAGTCGGGCGAAACCTTCCCAGCGGCGACATCTTGAAGTGCTTGACCAATAATAGAAACGCCTTCGTCGGCTTCACTTGTACTCAATATGAGCGGCGGGGTAAGCTCCAGGACGTTCGAATTCGAACCGACATAATACATTACGAGTCCAAGCTGGAACGCTCTATAAACAGTGAGAGCGGTCTGGATTTTCGCTGGTGCGCGACTAACGCGATCGCCCACAAGCTCAATCCCAATGGCAAGCCCTTTCCCCCGGACATCGCCAACCAAATCCCAATCTCTGCTTCGCTTCGAAAGTGAGGCCAACATGTAAGAGCCGATGTCTGCCGAATTTCGGACCAACCCGTCCTTTTCGATCGTCTCCAGTACCGCCAATGCCGCTGACGCGCAGATCGGATTGCCGTGTAGCGTTTGGTAGGAAAAGGTAGGGGAGTGATTCATAATGGGTTCGGGGCCGACGACCGCAGATATCGGCAAACCTCCGCCGAGGCCTTTACCAAAAACCACAATGTCTGGCTCAATCCCTGAATGTTCGAAGGCGTGCAGAAGTCCGGTTCGAGCTAGGCCAAACTTCACTTCGTCACACACCAGAAGAATTCCGTGCTGACGGCAAAACCGTTCGATCTCGGCGAAGAAACCGACAGGCGGCACTAGCAATCCTCCATCGCCCTGTATTGGTTCGATAAAGAAGGCAGCAACTTCTTCTGGCCGAACGTCCGCCGAAAAAACCTCCTCGAGATGGGACAGCGCCGCGGCACTGGCAGCTGTCGGGTCAC
Source organism: Mesorhizobium calcicola (assembly GCF_042682105.1). Taxonomy (NCBI): domain Bacteria; kingdom Pseudomonadati; phylum Pseudomonadota; class Alphaproteobacteria; order Hyphomicrobiales; family Phyllobacteriaceae; genus Mesorhizobium; species Mesorhizobium calcicola. Next base: position 184,451 of record NZ_JBHUGY010000016.1, on the reverse strand, counting down.
CTGCCGCGTAACTGTTCGGATAAGGCACCAAGATCAGGCCGCCGAATTTCTCCACACCTTTGAGCGCCGGATGACCCGAAACAGCCATGGAACCGCTGGTCCCGCCGTGATACGCGCCCTTGAAGGCCAATATTCGACGGCGTCCGGTGGCTGCGACGACCATTCGAGCTACTGTTTCATTAGCATCAGAGCCAGAGTGCCCCAACCAAACTCGGCCGCGGCTGCGTGGTGGAACCAATGATAAAAGCTTCTCAGCAAGAAGCACGCTAGGTTCGTTTGCGGAAGACAGGTAGCTTGCACCAGCTTGATCTGAAAACGCCCGCGTAATGGCCTCGCGAACCGAAGGATGAGCATGCCCCAGGCTCGCAGCTCCCCAAGAGGCCGAAAAATCAAGAAGCTGGCGACCATCATCGCCTCGCAAATACGATCCCTTCCCTCCAACGACCGCTTGAGGAAAGAAACGAAGTTGAGCCATGTTCGAAACTGATTTGCTTTCACGGCGATAAAGATCGGTCACTGGTCTTCCTTTCATATCGGCAGCGGGGAGCACCGGGCGATTTCGGCTATTCGATCTTCTTGCTCGCCATAGGTAAGGCGCTCAATTCGGCTCTATTGCTTGCCAAAACGCGCCGTTGACCAGGCGCGCGGCCATTGCGAAATTATTTTCAGAATTTTACCATTACTGCAAATAGAAAAAATTTTAACATTTTAGTACGGCCGGCAAGGAACGGGCATCGGGGCCGGAGATTAGGCGCACAACGAGGGTGGCGTCGACCAAGAGCGCAGCTCCGGCATAGCATCGAAAGGCTGCGGAGTGTGGATAGTCAGCCTTGGCCTATTGCGGATTACGCCAGCCGGCGCGCACCCTGGCTACCATGGTGGCGGAGCATGTTGAACTGGCGTTGTTTGAGCAGTCGCTCGGCAATCGCGAGGGCCTGCATCAACCGTTCGGTGATCGTGTGGCTGACGCTGCGGAGAAAACAGCAGGAGCGGTTCTATTCGACGTACGTGTCGACGGCGATATCTGCGTTCAGCGGATGGCTGGGATTGGATATGGCGAAACCGGCACAGCGATAATCGTAATGGAGAAGAGCGGACAGCTTAGATGCGCCTCGATCAACGGAGACACAGCCCTTTTGGTGGCAGAATTGGCTGCCTGGGATGCGTCGCCGCTAAGCGAGCAAGCGAGGGGTGACCACCGCGGAACGGCCATCATCCTGCTCGCGAGGCTTCGTGGCTCGGGTCACTTCGCCCCGTTCCCAGCCGGCTGAGCGCTGCTTCTTACGGGAGGGCACATTCGCGTCGGTACGGCAGCTCTCGGCAAAACAAAAAGGCCCGCGACGACGTCGCTGGCCTTTCCGTTCTGATCGGCAGGGGTTCGATCAGAAGTTGCGCTGGAAACGGACGATGCCGCCAACGCTATCCTTCTTGTCGGCCTTGGTGAAGTTGCCGAACGGAGTGCCATCGTCGAAGTGACCGAATGGTCCCAGTCGACTTCGGTCGTGATCGTGAAGCCCGGAACGATGGTATAGGCGACGTTCGCAGCCAGAGCGTAGTTCTTGTCGTCGTCAGCCGAAGCCTGGAGGTTGAACGCGGTCTTGGCATTGAACTTGTAGGTGCCGCCGCCCCAGACGGCCCAGTTGCCGCCCCACGGCTTGTAGAAGCCGCGGCCATGAGCATCGATGGCATTGCCGGGATCGTCGCTGAGGTTATCGTCCGTGCCGTAGCCGCCCATGATGAACAGGGTCAGTTCCTTGGTGACGTTGACGTCCAGTCGAACCTTGCCAGCCACTTCCATAGGAGCTGTCATAGGCGACGACACCCGTGACCGCGCCCCAGTCGCCTTTGTATTTCAAGCCGCCGACAACATGGGGGACATAGCTGTCGATTGTGCCGGTCGCGCCGGAGCCTTCTTCCAGCGAGACAACGCCCGAGAAGCCGCTGCCAGCGTCGAAGGTCCTGCCGACGACGAGCGCTTTGGACCTTGCGGGAAGCGTCCCTGAACAATCGATCGGGCATTGAACCCAAAGGGAGAGCGCATTGCGCCGCGGCCAACAACGCGGCGAGCCTCCATGATTGTTTCACCCCGATTGGATCGCGAAGCAAACTCCAGCGCAGACGTCCGACGTTGTTGACCCAGCGACGCCAGACGACACGGATCATGCCGTCTCAAGCACGTCGGTCCATCTCGGCAAACTGCGTCCCGACGCGATCGAGGAAGAGGACGTCGGCGACGGCACCGTGCCAACGTGGAGCGGCTTCACGTCCTCTCTGCAACGGCAGTTCGTGGGTGGCGAGCACGGGACCATTTATGTACGCACTCCACTAAAGTATCGTCGGCGCTTGCGTGCCCTCGTTGCGCGGCCGCCACGTCTGCCGGTGCTGAATGCGGGAGGCTACAGCCTTCAAGCTGTTTGAATATTCCAGATCGTCTAATTTCAGCTCACAGGAGTAGACCACAGTCTGGCGCATCGCAACGATCACGTGGTCCTCGCAGTCGTGCTCGGCCTCGGCCGCCCGCATCCTGAGTTGTTGCCCGCTCCGCCGCAGAATTGGTCGCAAATACGCCCGGGGTATTCTTCAAGCTCTCGCTTCATCGCCTCCGGCATCGGCACGAGCGGCGGCGTGGCGTTGCCCTGCACGATGCCGCGGCGTCTCGAAGTTCGAGTCGGCGCCAGCGCGTTCGCCGGCGATGTTACTCGAACGTTATCCACGGCACGCCTTGAACCAAGCGCCCACCGTGTGAACAGGAATCTCCCATCCGCGCAATCCTCTTGCCGTTGATCCGCGCGATTGAAGAGCCTTCTTTAATGCTGTCGGAGGTTGTCGGCGCGCCGGAACATAGGCATCTGTCGCTCACGGTGGCGATTGGAACGCCCTCCACGCAGACAAAATTCTGACCGGTCAAGATCACGGGGCCGCCGATATGCGGCCGTGGTCCAGGCTCGACCAGGGGGCAGATATGCATGTGGCCTTTGAGGCTAACAAGTTGTCCAACCATGTCCATCTTCTCAGTCCCGTCCCATTATGCTCCCAGAAAGTTGATCGAGATCCACAGGAGCCATCCGGCGATTTCAAGATGAGCTGATGGCACGACGACCGTTCTCGACTTCGACGGAGCCCGGACGCCGCGGGCTAGGGCATGACCCATTCGACCAGACATTTCCGAGCTGTTCAGGACGCGAATGACCGACGCGAGAACACCACGAGACATTTGCCAACAGCGGTGACATGATCAAGCTTTCGTGCTCCATCAGTTCGTACCGGCAACGCGGCCGGAGGCCGCCCGATTGCAAGACTTGAATTACCCTGGGCGGAAAAACCCCAAGTGAATGGGTTTAGTTCCTAGGACACAGGGCTGCCAGGGCGGCAGCCCGAGCCCACGGATGGACAAGACCTTCAGCAATAGCAGCGAGACGCTGCTGTAGCGCGGGCGGAAACGCTCCCACGCTTGCTCCAAGGACCCGCGCGGCCGCGACACGGTTGTCCGGGTCGTTAAGACTCTCGGCGAAGGTGACCAGGCGCTCCTGTAGCTCGGGCGGAAGCAATCCCGCGCTCTCTCCGAGGCTTAGCAGCGCAGTGACACGATCGTGTGGGTCGTTAAGATTCTCGGTGAGCACAACGAGGCGCTCCTGTAGCTCGGGCAGAAGCGATCCCGCGCTCTCTCGGAAGCTTTGCAGCGCATTGACACGATGGCGTTGGTCGTTAAGATTCTCGGCGAGCACAACGAGGCGCTCCTGTAGCTCGGGCAGAAGCGATCCCGCGCTCTCTCCGAGACTTTGCAGCGCAATGACGCGATGGCTTTGGTCGTTAAGATTCTCGGCGAGCGCGACGAGGCGCTCCTGTAGCTCGGGCACAAGCTTTCCTACGGCTGGTTTCAGGGCTGCGAGGGCCGAGGAGTAATCTTCGAGGTCAGGGTTCACGACGAGGTCGACGAGGCGCCGCTGGAGCGTGGGCGCAAGTCCTTCGACGCCCACTGCGAGGCCCAGCAGAGCTGTGACGCGATGCTCGTACTGGGCGAGCCCCTCGGCGAGCACGACGAGGCGCTGCTGTGGTCCGGGCGCAAGCGATCCTAGGTTCGTTCCGATGCCCCGCAGGGCTTTAGCGCGAAGCTCGGGATCGACAAACGCCTCGGCGAGCCTGACGAGGCGCTGCTGTAGTGCAGGCGCAAGCTCTCCTAGGTTCGGTCCGATGTCCTCCAGGGCTTGAGCGCGATGCTCGGGATCGACAAGCCCTGCTGCGAGGTCGACCACACGCTGCTGGAGCGCGGGCACAAACTCTCCCCCGCTTATCCCGAGGGCTGACAACACCGAGACGCGGTCTTCCGAGTTGAGCTCCTCGACGCGATCGACGAAACGCTGCTGGAGCGCCGGCACAAGCCGTCCCACACCCATTGCCAGACCAGCGAGGGCAGCGACGCGAAGCTGGGGATCGCCAACCCCCTCGGCAAGTTCGATGAGACGCTGCTGGAGTATGGGCGTAAAGTCACCCACGGCCAGCCCGAGGTCATCCAAGGCCGAGAAGCGAAGTTCGGGGTCAAGCGCCTCGGCGCGATCAATGAGACGCTGCTGGAGCGCAGGCGCGAGCCCTCCCACCCCTTGTCTGAGGGCTGCCAGGGCATCGACGCAGTGCTCTTCGTCGTCAAGTCCTTCGGCGACCTCGACGAGGCGCTGCTGAAGCGTGGGCGCGAGCCCTCCCAGCCCCCCGCCGAGGGCTTGCAGGGCAAAGACGCGGTGCTCGGGGTTGTTAAGTCCTTCGGCGATGGCAACGAGCTGCTCCTGCTGCACGCCGGTCAGGCAATTGAAATTGGATGCCAGAGATTCCAACGCGCCGGCAGCCATTAGTCCGACATAGGGATTCGCGACTCCTGGCTGCGGGACCATTAACCTGTTCCAGACGGCCTGAACCCGGATTGCCATCTGGCGCCGTTGTTCCAACGCCGCGGACATTTGGACAGCAGCACGCAGCTCGCCGTCTGTCTGCGACACCGCCAGCAGATCGATCGGGCTGAGCCTTTCCGCAATCGCGCCGAGTAACTCCGGGAGCAGCCCCGTTATTCCTGTTACCTGTTGGAGCCAGTGGTCCAGTTGTGGCATCATTTCGCTTGGTGTCCTCACTCACAACTTCGAGCCTTTGGTCCGGAGCACTTGGCATCAGCGCGACTTGATCTCGCGGGCCAGTTCGTCCTGAGCTGGGCCCAAACGCCAGCTCCACATGGCCGTCGCCGGTCGGGCGCGCCTCGTTGAGCGTTGGCTACGCGGCTTTCAACTCCTTGCCCATCGCCTCACCAGCCGCTCCTGCCGGGCCGACTACCGTCCCCGAGTCTCCCGGGTCTCCTGGCCGGCAAAACGGCATTTCTTTGTTTAGCTGCGATGTGCTGAAGCGTCCCATACAAAACGGATATGCCATCATGCGCGTTCGAGAGCATTCAGCAACGCCGGATCCAGCGGGTGATAGAGCTCTTATGCATAATGGTCAGTATGAATAGGTTGGACGCCCAAGTGTGAAGGCTTTGATTTGCGACCATCAGCTCGTCGTGGCGAGTGGATGGTGTGGGGATGAAGTCGGTGGATACGATTGCCCGGGTTCGGCGCGCCTTCCATGTGCAGGGATGGTCTCTCAAGCGGATTTGCCGCGAACTGCATGTGTCGCGGAACAAGTCCGCAAGATACTCAGGTCCGATGAGACATCGTTCCCCTACGAACGCGAGCGGCAGCCCAAGCCCAAGATCGGTCCGTGGCAGGATCAGCTTGACGGGTTTTTGAATGGCAACCGTGGCAAGACGGCGCGCGAGCAGCTGACACAGATCCGGATTTACGAAGAGCTTTGCAGCCTCGGCTACGAGGGAGGCTATGACGCCGTCCGTCGATACGCGAAGAACTGGGCGAAGGCACAGGGGTCGGCGATGGCGGACGCCTATGTGCCGCTGTTCTTCGCGCCGGGCGAGGCCTACCAGTTCGACTGGAGCCACGAGATCGTCCTGATCAACCGCGTGACGGTGACCGTGAAGGTCGCCCATGTCCGGCTCTGCCACAGCCGCATGATGTTCGTCGGGACTGTCAGGAATTTCGTGTGCGGGCGGGCGGTTGAACATTACGCCGCCATGGCCCGGATGAAGCGCTCGCCGAAGATGACGGCGAACTGGGCCTTGGCCATTGTCCACTCACGTGGCGGCATTTTCCACTCTTTCTCGGATCGGTTCAAGATCAGGTAGAGCAACTTGGTTGCCGCATCGTCGCTTGGGAAGTGGCCCCTGGCCCTGACAGCCCGCCTGAGCTTCGAGTTCAACGCCTCTATTGAGTTCGTAACCGGTATGAAGATGGCGGTGCCGATGTCCGGCTGCGGTTTTCGTGATCGCGGCGTATGGTGCGACCATCCGGGACAGAGGCACCGGGAGCACGAAGGTGCGGGCAGGCCGATCTTGTACGTTGAGCTGCGAGCTCGTGTTAGTAGATGGCCGCCTCTGCGACTCGCCCGGTTGCGCTGAGAGCGCGGATCCGTAGTTGTCGTGTCGCCCGCCGCTCCCCTCTGACTGATCGAGAGGAGGCAGGAATGCGACGTGTAATTGGAATCGACACCCACCGCACCTTTGGCGAGGTGGTGATCTGGGAAGATGGTCGACTGCGGCATGTGGGCCGGGTCGATATGACGCGAACCGCGCTGGAAGGCTTCGGCAAAACCCTTCTGGCCGACGACGAGGTGGTCATCGAGGCCACTGGCAACTGCATGGCGGTCTCTCGGGTGCTGTCGCCATTCGTGAAGCGGGTGGTGATCGCCAACCCGCTGCAGGTCAAAGCGATCGCGCACGCTCATGTGAAGACCGACAAGATCGACGCCGGCACGCTGGCCAGCTTGTACGCAGCCGGCTACCTGCCGGAGATCTGGACACCGGATGCCGCCACGGAGCGGATGCGCAGACTGGTCGCGCGGCGCTACCAGGTCGTGCGGCATCGGGCCCGGATCAAGAACGAGGTACATTCGATCCTCTACGCCCACCTGATTCCGCGGTGCCCCCATGCCGACCTGTTCGGGCGCCTCGGTCGTGCCTGGCTCACCCGTCAGCCGGTGCCAGATGACGAGCGCGCCGCAATCGAGCGCCATATCCGGGAACTGGACAGGCTGGGTGACGATCTCCGCGTACTTGACCGGGAGATTGCCGAGAGCGCGCTCGATGATGCGGTGATCAAACGGCTGCTCACAATCACTGGCGTCAATCTCGCAGTGGCCGGCGGGCTAGTGGCGGCTGTCGGTGACATCGGCCGTTTTTCCAGCCCGCAAAAACTGGTGAGCTATTTCGGCCTGAACCCACGCGTGCGCCAGTCGGGGCTCGGCGCGGCCCATCACGGGCGGATCAGCAAGGTCGGACGCAGCCATGCCCGCGCGATGCTGGTGGAAGCCGCCTGGGCGGCCGCCAAGACGCCGGGGCCGCTCCATGCGTTCTTTGTCCGCATCCGGGCCCGGCGCGGCCATCAGGTTGCCGCCGTCGCCGTGGCGCGCAAGCTGACGGTGCTCGTCTGGCATATGTTGACGAAGGAGGCGGACTACCTCTGGGCGCGACCCAGTCTGGTTGCACACAAGATGCGCAGCATGGAACTGCAGGCCGGCAAGCCGCAGAAGAAGGGCAACAGCCTCGGACCGACCTATGCCTACAATGTCAAGGAGCTGCGGAACCAGGAGATGCGCGTCGCCGAGCAGGCCCAGAAAGGATACGAACACTTCGTTGAGGCTTGGCGCCCGCGCCTGCCAAAGGAAAAGGCGCGCGGGCGCCTCAGTCCGGCAAGGCTCGAATAAGGCGGCCCGGCGGCGCTTTCAGCCGATGCACCACGCTTCGCCACGAGGTCGCCCGCGCACGAAGACAATAGCTGACTGCGTCGGGTATTTCCAGTTGCGCCAGCCCTCGGGGCTTTGCACCTCCGATCCGATCGAGCATGCCGCCGTGCTCGGGCCGATCAAGGCCCAAGCCTTGCGGTGGCCGCGTAAAACGCGGCCAGCCTTGACTGCCCCCGCGCGCGGCGGCTGTGAAATGGGGCGGTCGGGACGGAAGAACACCAGCGATGCGGTCGAACCAAAGAACATACTCGGGGAGGTTCCAGGGCTCGTCACAAAATAGCGCTTGTCGATCTCATCCGTGGTGTAAATGATCCGACGGACGTCGTCAGGGAACGCGAAGAATGGAATGACCTCGCCCCAGGCGCGCCGCCAGCTCTGGCCGATGGCGGGATAGCGCTGGCCCCAAGGGCCGGCCTCGAACGCCGCCAGCGCCTTTTCGGCGGCATCGGCATCGACGGCGCGGTAGATTTCCTTGAGTGCGCTGGCGAGGCTCTTGCGGTCTTTCCAAGACACGAAGTCCATCGAGTTGCGCAGCAGGTGGACGATGCACGTCTGGACGATCGCCTCCGGGAACACTGCGGTGATCGCGTCCGGGAAGCCTTTCGGGCCATCGACAACAGCCAGAAGGATATCCTCCGTGCCACGGTTCTTGAGCTCGTTCATCACCCGCAGCCAGAACTTGGCACCTTCATTCTGCTCGAGCCAGAGGCCCAGCACCTCCTTTGCACCATCGGCGCGCACGCCCAGTGCGATATGGATGGCCTTGTTGCGGACCATCCCTTCATCGCGGATCTTGACCCGGATCGCATCGAAGAAGACCAGCGGGTAAATCGGATCGAGCGGCCTTTGCTGCCAGGTGGCGACTTCGTCGAGCACGGCGTCCGTCACCGTTGAGATCAGGTCCGCCGACACTTCGATGCCGTACAGATCGCGCAGGTGCCCGGTGATCTCCCGGGTGCTCATGCCGCGCGCGTACATCGATACGATCTTGTCATCAAATCCGGGAAAACGGCGCTGGTACTTGGCGATCAGCTGCGGATCGAAACTCGACTGGCGGTCGCGCGGAACATCGATATCCAGCTTGCCGGTCTCGGTCGTCACCGTCTTGCGGCCATAGCCGTTACGCGTATTGCCAGCGTCTTCGCCGCTCGCCAGATGATGGTCCATCTCCGCGTTCAGCGCGCGCTCCGTCAGAGCCTTCTTGAGCGTATCCAGCAGGCCGCCCTGTTCGAAGGGTCGACCTGTGCCTCTTTACGAGCAGGTGCTTCTGCAACGCGACGGCTACGCGCTAATCATGCTCTCCCGTGATGTACCCGCGGGAAATGACCTCTTCAGAGCGGCTTAAACGCCGTCTGAATCCCGATCGATAGTGCGGTCAGAAAGAAGCCGCAAATCTATTCGTTGCGATCGCCGAAGAGGTCGCCGCGCTTTTTGTATGTGATGTCGTGCCGGTGAAGGTGCTCCGGCTTTCGTGCAGCATACGGGAGCGTTGGCAGAATGCGCGGCGCGGAAGGAGAGTGCCGCGATATCGGATAAATAACCGAAATATCTTTACTTTTTGCACGTTTTGCGTGATAATCACGTTTAAACAGGAAAGTCGTAGCTATGTTGTTGGAATTTCGGATAAAGAACTTTCGTTCGTTCCGGGACGAGGCTGTTCTACGCATGACGGCGAGCAGCGACACTTCGATGCAGGCCACCCATACGCGTGAGACCGGACTGGAAAAGGCCAAGCGCGTGGTAAACGCGGTTGCCATCTTCGGAGCCAACGCTAGCGGCAAGACCAATGTGGTGCGCGCTCTTCAATTCATGCAGCTCATGGTCGCAACCTCTAACCAAGTCCAGCCGGATCAAGAGAGCAATCTGTCGCCGTTCGCGCTGCGTCCAGAGGCCGCGAGCTATCCGACGCTGTTGGAGATGACGTTCCTAATCGATGGGGTGCGGTACCAGTACGGCTTCGAGTTCACACGTCGCGCGATCATTGAGGAATGGCTCCAAGTCTACGAGACTGCCAAGCCGCAGGTCTGGTTTCATCGCAAGCGCGATGAGAAGACGGGAAAATATAGGTACACCTACAGTGACTATTTCCTTGGCCAGAAAAAGGTGTGGGAGGGCGCCACGCGCAAGGAAGTGCTCTTCCTAACCACGGCGGTTAATCTCAACAACGAACAGTTGCGCCCGCTCTACCAGAAGTTCGTCGACGATATGGCGGTTTCCCTCCAAGGCGGCGCGATCGGGACCGATTTCACCGCCAACTATGTCCAGGATTCCGGGAGCCAGCGGCGCGTGGTGTCGTTACTCTCTGCCGCTGACACCGGGGTTTCCAGCTTGGCCTTTGACAAGAGACGTGGGCAGCAATTGCAGGTGAATCTGGCAAGCGGCCTGCACGAAACATCTGAGGTGGAATTCAATATGCCGCAGCTGGGTCACTTGGCCAACGGTGTGACCTATCCCTTGGACTTCCAGGACGAGTCATCCGGGACTCAGATTATTTTCAGCCTGGCGGGACCGGTGCTCGACATTCTTCAGCGCGGTCGATTGCTGGTGGTCGACGAACTTGACCGAAGCCTGCATCCGTTGTTGGTGCAGCAACTGGTCGCAATGTTTAACGATCCTCAGCAGAACCGGCATGGCGCCCAACTGATCTTTACCACTCACGATGTCTCACTCCTCGACAGCAAACACCTGCGCAGAGACCAGATCTGGTTCGCGGAAAAGGACCAGGGGCAGGCTTCACATTTCTTCCCGCTCCTCGACTTTTCGCCGCGGAAGGGTGAGGCCCTAGAAAAGGGCTATCTGGGCGGACGCTACGGTGGCATACCGATCCTGGAACCGTTGCAGGACTAGAGCAGTTTCTGGATAATCACGGTTAGGCATCGTAGCCGGCGTGGGCGAACAGGTTTTCGCATTCTTTGGGGTGGAAACGATCGATGGCGACGGCCACGGCGTCCCATAATTCCGGGATGGACCGGGCTGCTGCCTTTCGCAGTAAAGCCTTCAGCTTGGCGAAGGCCATCTCAATGGGGTTAAAGTCCGGGGAGTAGGGCGGAAGATAGCGAAGGGAAGCCCCCGCAGCCTCGATGATTTCGCGGACACCGACCACTTTATGAGCAGGCAGGTTGTCCATCACGACGACATCGTCGGGTTGAAGCGTCGGCACGAGGACGCGGCGCAAGTAGACCAGGAATGCTTCGCCATCCATGGCGCCGTCCAGGAGCCAGGGCGCGACGATCCCGTCGAGGCGCAGGCCGGCCGTGAAGGTCGTGGATTTCCAGTGCCCATGAGGAACAGCCGCCCGGCAACGCTGTCCACGCGCAGAGCGGCCTCGTAGCCGGGCCATCTTGGTATTGAGGCCACTTTCGTCGATGAAGATCAGGCGGCTCGGATCGAGATCGAGTTGGCCTTCGAACCACTCTTCCCGCGCTGCCAAAACATCCGGTCGCTGCTGTTCGGCCGCGTGCGCTGTCTTTTTTTGTACGTGATGCCACGCTTTGCGAAGAACGCATGGACCGTCGTCAGGCTGGCTTTGACCCCGCGCTCTGCCGCAAGGCGATCGACGATCTCGGCAAGCGTGATGTCCCGCTCATCGGTCTCGACCAAGGCGAGAATGAAAGTCTCGTGCGCGTCCAGCTTCGATACCTTCGGCTTGCCCTGCCGCCCAGGTTCCAGATTGCCGCTCGAACGCCAGGCCCGATACCATGCACCAGACGTCGATATCCCGATGGCAAACCGCCGTGCCGCTTCTCGGGTCGACAGGCCTGCCTCTATCGCCTCGATAACACGCGTCCGCAAATCCAGGCTGTAAGCTCGTGCCATGCCGCTGCTCCTTCCGCAAATCACTTCGATCAGGGAATCAGAACAAGCCGTTCACTGCAAACAAACGACTCCGATTAAGGGAAAACCGCTCTAAGGCCTGTTGATATTCAGGATTGAACGAAGCCGCTGACGCGGCATTTGGTGGGTCGGTTTGCGTGTGAGGCTTCTGTTTTAAAGGATTGCGGCTGTTGAAGCGCAATCTTGAGAACAGGAGCAATGAGATGGCCGAGTTGAGCCCTCTTCGCCGACGCATGATCGAGGACATGACGATCCGCAATCTGTCGCCGGCCACCCAGCGATCCTACGTGCATGCGGTGGCCAAGTTTTCGCGCTATTTCTGCCGCTCCCCTGATCGGCTCGGTCTGGAGGATGTCCGCGCGTTCCAGGTGCATCTGGTATCGGCCGGAATCTCGTGGCCGGCGCTGAACCAGACGGTGTGTGCGCTGCGGTTCTTCTATGGCGTGACGCTGGGCCATGCCGAGATCCCGGAACGGATCGTCTACGCCCGCTCGCCACGGACGCTGCCAGTGGTGCTGAGCGCCGATGAGGTCGTCCGGTTTCTGGAGGCGGTGCCGAGCCTGAAGACGCGCACGGCCCTGACGACGGCCTACTCAGCCGGCCTTCGCGCCTCGGAGACCGTCGGGCTGAAGGTCGGCGACATCGACAGCGAACGCGGCGTGATCCGTGTCGAGCACGGCAAGGGCGGCAAGGACCGCACCGTGATGCTGTCGGCGCAGCTTCTGCGCATCCTGCGGGTTTACTGGCGGCTTGCGAAGCCGAAGGAGTGGCTGTTTCCCGGGCGCGGCGCCGATCGCCCCATCGATGTGCAGGTGTTGTATTCGGCTTGTCGCTCGGCGCGTGCGGCCGCCGGCATCGACAAGCGGGTGACGGTGCACACGCTCAGGCACAGCTTCGCCACGCATCTTCTGGAGAACGGCACCGACATCCGCATTATCCAGGTTCTGCTCGGCCACAACAACCTGTCGAGCACGGCGCGCTACACCAGGGTCTCGAACGGCCTGATCCGGCGTACGACGAGCCCGCTCGACCGGCTGAATATCGAGGTGGTGCCGCCGGGCTGATCGGTTCCGCCGATGTCGGCGAGACTGGAGGTGGCGGATATCTTTCGCCGCCACGCAGAGGCGTATCGGCAGGCCCATGATGGCCGTCTCGGCCGCGTCGAGCGCCGCGTGATGAGCGCGATCGAGCTATGCCGGACCGCCGAACTGGGCGGCCATGTCGAGGGCTGCCGGTCCTGCGGGGTGATCCGCGTTGCCTACAATTCCTGCCGCAACCGGCATTGCCCGAAGTGCCAGGGACAGGCCTCCCGGGACTGGCTTGCCGCACGTGAGAACGATCTCTTGCCGGTTGCCTATTTCCACGTCGTGTTCACTCTGCCGGCGCAAATCGCGGCGATCGCCTTCCAGAACAAGGCGGCGGTCTACACGATCCTGTTCAAGACGGTCGCCGAGACGCTGCGCACGATCGCTGCCGATCCCAAACATCTCGGCGCCGAGATCGGCCTGATCGCAGTCCTGCACAGTTGGGGTCAGAACCTGCATTATCATCCCCACATCCATTGCATCGTTCCGGGCGGTGGACTGTCGCCCGATGGAATGCGCTGGATCTCTTGCAGGCCCGGCTTCTTCCTGCCGGTGCGGGTGCTGTCGCGCCTGTTCCGCCGGCTCTTTCTGGGGGAACTTCGGACAGCCTATGAAGCGGGCAAGTTGAGCTTCTTCGGCAGTCTCGCCGAACTGGCGGCGCCGGCTACATTCAACCGCAAGCTCGCCGAGGTTCGTCGTGTCGATTGGGTCGTCTATGCCAAGCCGCCGTTCGGCGGGCCGAGGCAGGTGCTGGCCTATCTCGGCCGCTACACCCACCGCGTCGCCATCGCCAATTCCCGACTGATCAGCATGACCGACGATCGGGTCGCGTTCCGCTGGAGGGATTATCGCCATCGCGGCCGTACGAAGGTCATGACGCTCGACGCGCACGAGTTCATCCGTCGCTTTCTCCTGCACACCCTGCCGGACGGTTTCCATCGCATCCGCCACTGCGGCTTCCTGGCCAATGGCCATCGCGCCGCCAGGATCGAGCTGTGCCGCAAGCTGCTGGCCAGCACGATACAGCAAGCCGACGCTCCGAAGGTCGAATGCGATGCAGGCGCCGCTGTCTCGCTCCCGGTGGCGCGTCGCTGCCCCTGCTGCGGCGGCCCGATGGTTACGCTCGGCATCTGGCGATGCGGACAGGTGCCGACGAACCCCTTCTGGAACGACACCTCATGATCATGCGCGGCAGATCCTCATCATCAGGTTCGGCATCCGTCGGCGCGCGCGCCGACATGCGGGTTTTTGACCCGTCTCATGCAGGTGAACACTGCCGGCCTGGAGACGGCCAGCGTTGCGATGACCCAAGACCCAACCAACGCCAAAACTTCCTTGCCTATGCGGTTGCGGTCCGCCCCCATCCCATCGGGCGTGACCTTCGAGAACTCCTCCGTGACGACCCCGACCGGCCGTCCCGGCAACAATCCCCATAGCGCCAGACCACCCCGCGGCTTCGCTCAATCCGGCTTGCAATGAGGTCCGATGTCGAGCCCGCGTCCCAAACCGGTGTCTCGGACCTCACAGAAGCCTCCAGATTCCCATTCTGGCTTGATCGTGATTCAAGCTTCGGATGGAACGATTCGTGCTGACGGACGCCCAGTGGGCGAAGATGGAACCGCATTGTCTGGGTAAGCCAGCAGATCCCGGGCGAAGCGGCCACGACAATCGCCTGTTCGTAGAAGCGGTTCTTTGGATCGTGCGGACCGGCAGTCCGTGGCGTGATCTGCCTGCCCTGTTCGGAAAGTGGAACAGCGTTTTCACGCGATACCGAGGTTGGGTTAAAGCGGATGTTTTCATTCGGCTTTTCGAGGCCTGCTCAGGCCAGCCGGACATGGAATACGCCATGGTCGACGCCACCATCGTCAAGGTCCATCGCCACGGCCAGGGCGCAAAAGGGGGACTCAAAGCCAGGCCATAGGTCGCTCCAAGGGCGGCATGACAACCAAAATCTTGGCGCTTACCGACGCGCTCGGCAATCTCGTGCGCTTTGTCCTGCTGCCAGGCCAGCGCTTCGATACGGTCGGTGTCGAACCGCTCATCCAAGGCCTCTCCTTCGGCGCTCTGATCGCCGACAAAGCCTTCGACAGCAACACCATCATCGCCGATCTGAATGAGCGTGGCGCCAAGATCGTCATCTCCCAGCATCCGCGCCGAACAAAGCCGATCCCGCTCGATGCCGAGATGTACAAATGGCGTCATCTGATCGAGAATTTCTTCTGCAAACTCAAAGAGTTCAAACGCATCGCCATGCGCGCCGACAAAACCGACAACAGCTTCAATGCCATCATTCATCTCGCAGCAGCCGTCATCAACTCCAAATGAATCTCAACAAGCCCTAGCCTATGGAGAGACGAGCACGTTCTGAATCATCGCTCCGCCGCACTCAGGGCCGCAAGAAGAGCTCGCCGCGCATTCTCATTGTCTGCGAGGGCGAAAAGACCGAGAGAAACTATTTCAATGCGATACGACGCGAACGGCGTCTCAGCGGCGCACGCGTGCAAATCTTGCCGTCAGATTACGGGACGGATCCTCTCAGCGTAGTGAATTATGCCCTAGACAAATTCCTCGCCGAGGGGAGGGCGTTCGACGAAGTCTATGCCGTTTTCGATCGCGACGATCACCATACCTACAACAATGCTTTGGACCGGGCGTCCGCGCTCAACAACAGCTATAAGAATGAGGCGGGCGTCCGTGTCCCTTTCGCGGCCGTCCCATCCGTGCCGAATTTCGAGCTATGGCTGTTACTCCATTTCAAAAGCGTTCTGGCACCCATACACCGAACTGAGGTTTACGCCGAACTGAAGAAGCCTGCCTTTTACCCGACCTACGCGAAAAACAGCGCCACAGTCTACGATGATACCAAGGGCAATATCGGGACTGCTACGCAGCGTGCGACGCACCTTCGGGAATCATTCAATCCGGCCGACGGGTCTGACCCGTACACAGACATCGACCTAGTCGCCAACAAACTCCTATCGATCCCTGTACCGTGGGGATAACCACCTTCCAAATCGTGGTCTTGTTCGGTCTTCCCCTGGATGGGAGGCCGACTTCGATCACGACGCCCGTACTCGGCATTGGGTGGACTGCGCCGCCATGCGCCTCAGCAATTACCTTTGAGCACCGATCATCTCAACCCAATGGTGCGTGCCTGGTCGAACGTGACAAAGCCTGAGGCTAGCTTGCATTACACAAATCCTTGCACACAATTAAAAAATGCGAAATATCGGCTTGTAAGCAATGGGTTGTGAAAAGGACATTCGGTCTTCTGGACCGAAGCGCACTGCAACGTGCGACCGCGAGCCGTCTCGGCGACGCTGACTGTCATGTTATGCCGCGGCGTGTGTATCGGCGCGCAAGAGGACATCGTCAAAAATAACGCCGGCCTCATGGCTGATGGCTGACAGGGCGACTTGATAGCGTGCATATTCACCGGGCGCGAATTCCACTCCGAACCGATCGACGACATCTTTCTGGGAAAGCCGGAAGCCGTAGGTGCGTAGGGACCGGCGACCGTTGGTATCGCGCGCCGAGACCGCAACCACCTTCCAGAAGACGAGAGGATACTGCACCACGCCGGTTCCAAAATCCTCAGACGGATCGTTCGCCTCCAAGATCGGTCCCGCTATGATGCAGGCGCGCGTGTCACCTGATTGTAAGTCGCGTTGAATGTGGTTTTCGAAACCGCCCCACAAGCCTTGAACTCCCGGCCATTGCTTTCCCGGTTGGGAGCGGTTGAAGGCCGCGTGCTGGGGCGTACAATTTGAGAAGTGAAACGTGTCGGAATTGGCAAACTCGATTTCCGTCGGCGTATCACCCCAGGCATTATCTTCCCTGCGCACGATATGGCCCCGGTCGATCTGTTTGGCGGGCTCATAGATGTCGGGATCGCCCAACTGGTATTTCTGGGGGATTCGCGGGTCAAACACCCAACGATCTTGACCGAAGAAGGCGCGGCCGCTGGAGGTCCTTTTCGATGCATCGTAGTCGACATTTACCGCCGACCACATCTGCATGCGCCGGGAAGCGTTCATCGCCAGGCTGAAGTGGTGGTACTTGAGCACGACGATCTGGCCATTTTCCTTGTACATCTCCTGCTCCCGCTCCTGCAAAATGCGAGGAAGCGGCACCGCGATATCGTTTTCGAGAAAATCAGGGTTGTAGCCTTCTCGATCGTCGTAGTTGGGGTCGAAGCGCAGTGCCTTCTCGAGCGCCTCGTCTGCCGCGATTTCGGCCGTCGCCAATGGAAGCTGCGATGCCGGCACGCCGCTACCAATGAAAATCGTCACTGGTCCGGAAAAATTCATGGTGACGCCGCCCATTGCGTTTCCTTTCACGTTTGCGAAAATTTTGGAGGGATCAGGTAGCAGAGGACTAAGCGCTTCTGGCGCGCGAGGCGTCGCTAGCTTCGCGACCTCATCGGTAGGATCGGTCGTGTTGGCCAGCAATTCGTCCAAAAGGCGTTTGGAGGAGGGCGTCGTCGGCACAAGTCCGCCGAAGGCCTTGACCAACGCACTTATGCGCACACCCTCATTCGCGATCCAGTCTATCCCCTCATCCGGCTGGCCAGGTGACCATGCCGAACCGTCCTTATTGAGAATAGTATTGCCTCGCATTTTCGGGATTGAGGCGTGGTGCAAACCGACTACCTCCCATATTTCCGAGGAGCAGGGTGAGCCCGACGATCCACCCTCAGTGTCGGTCTCGTACCGGAGGAAACCGTCGTCCCGCAGTTCGAGCAGCCGGCAATTCTCCATCGCATAGCGTTTTGGCCCGCCATCAGGATATTCGATCATCCGGATCGGCATTCCTGGCAGGATCTTTGACCGCGATCCATTGATCGCCAGGAAGTTGACGGAAGAAAGAAGCTCGCCAGTGACCGCCTTCGGCTTCACCGCGACGATCGCGAAATCGAGATCCTCCGCCGAGAAGAAAAGCGCATCCGGATCGAACTCAAAGATAATGCCTCGAGTGACACCCGATGCCGTTTGATCGTGAAGAAAGTTGGCGCCTGTTCCTCGAACCGAGCCGGGATCCGGAAACACATGCCAGTTGGTCAGAAGAATGTCGGGTGAAATCATGAACCCGGTCGCAAACCCGACAGGATCGACCTTCGGATCGACATTGACCACGATGCGCGCGACCGGCCGGCCAGCGGCACGGGCAGCATCGTCCGGCGGCAAGGTGTACCAGTCAAGGGTGGGGCCGATCTTGCGCTCGACGAACACCGGAAGACGGCCTTGAGCCTTCAATTCGCTCGCCTGAACGAAGCTCGAACGGCGAGCGTCGTAGCGCGCCTGTTCCGATGGCGTCACTTGCGTCGTCTCAGGCGTCGGCGGCTGCGTTTTCCATCGCTTTGCCGCTGCAATCATTACCGCGCGGCGGCGCTCGTCGAATAAATTAGTCGCGGCCATGTAGGCTCTTCCTTCTAACGGCCTGAATAAGGAAAGACGATGGACTTTGTTTGAGGATGGCGATTGAGAGATTCGACTTCATACGACAAACGCTCAAGCGGCAGAGTGTTTAAGCGGCTAACAACGTTTCACGCGAAGGCCTTTCGACTCGCGATGTTGCTCTGTCATTTTATTAAAAAATTTCAGACTCCTCTTACATCACTATGCAACAAAGCGTAACGTATGGTCAATGTGAAGAATAGAGTTCTCAACTAAGTTCCTCGCGCGGGATCGCATTTTCGGCCGTCTTTTGGCAGCAGGAGCTTCGACGCCGGCCGCCGCATGGGGGCCTGAAGATCATTCGATCACGTAGAGATCACAAAGCGGTGACATTAAGCGACGCCGCTTCAGCAGGTGCAAAGCATTCTTGGGGGAGACGTCCATGGCATCGCGTACCAGACCTGGCATGAAGTTGCGTGTCGCTCACTTCGCCGTCGCAACCCGCCGGTTCGTTCCGGTCCTTCTCATTTTACTTAGCGTGTCGGGCTGCGAAAAAAATCTCTTCCAGGCGTCGCCCCATGGTGGCACTGCCGATGTGCCGCCGGCTCCGACGTCGGACAGCGTTCTCACGCTGGTGGCACAAATTCCGTATGAGACGCTAGTACCTCTGCACAGAGGTTATGACTCTTTGGAAGTCGGCTTGGGATAGGCTTTGGCCATCTTAAGGCGTGCGTTTTCGGTAGAGAACATCCAGTTGATGCGAGCGCCACTGGTGTTTCGCAGGTGCTCCCAGGCAGCGGTCTCCGCGACGAGGCGATCATAGCTATTGATGCGACGATCGAGGCACTGGCCGCGCAGGACGCCGATTTCGATCTCGACCATGTTGAGCCAGCTGGCGTGTTTGGGCGTGTAGTGGAATTCCAGCCGTCGAAGGACGCGTCGCGCCTGTGAAGCAGGCAGAGCCTGGTAGAGCGCGGCGGCCGAGTGGGTTGACAGATTGTCGAGCACCACCCTGACGCGTTCGGCCTGCGGGTAATGGATATCGACGAGGTCGCGCATGCAATGGGCAAAGTCTTCCGCGGCGCGCCGCTCGGTGACCTTGACTTTGCGCCAGGAGCGGTGTGCGTCGAGGAAGACGAACAGGTTGGCGGTGCCGTTGCGCTTGTACTCGCAGTCATACCGCTCAAGCCGGCCCGGTTCGGCCGGGATCGGCTGTCGCACCTCGCCGATGAGTTGGGTCGGGCTTTCGTCGAAGCACACCACCGGTCGCTTCGGGTCCGGTGCCTCGGCATAGAGGTCGAGCACGTCCTCCATGCGCGCGACATACTCGGCGTCGACCTTGGGGATGCACCACATGTCCTTGCGCCAGGGCTTGAGATCGTTGTCTGCCAAGCGTCGGCGCACCGTCTCGCGCGACAGTTCCTGGTGATCGGTCAGCTTGACGAACTCACCGGCCAGCAGTTCCAGGGTCCAGCGGGCGCGGCCCGGCGGCGGACTGGAACAGGCGGTGGCCACCAGCAGGGCTTCTTCCTTGCCCGTCAGCTTGCGTTGCGCGCCTGCGCGTGGCTCTTCGCTGAGCGCCGCCTCCAGACCCATCTCCACGAAGCGGCGCTTGGTGCGATAGACAGTGGAGCCGCCGACCACCACCGTCGCGGCAATGGCCTCGTCACCCAAGCCCGCGTCGACGGCGAGCAGGATCTGCGCCCGCTTGAGCTTGCGAGCCGGCTGCTTGCCGCCTGCCAGCATCGCTGTGAGTTCATCGCGTTCGGGTTGGTCGAGATCGACACGATAGCGTAGATTCATCCAGAAAGCCTCCTCGGTTGCCAAGGGTTCCGGATGAATCGAAAATTGAATCAATTACTTGACGGGCAAACGCCTGCGGGTCCCAGCTTCACCGAAAAACAGGGCCAGTACCTCGCCTTCATCTGGGCTTATATGCAGATCAACCGCCAGCCGCCGGCCGAACGCGACATGCAACGCTATTTCGGCGTCACCCCGCCGTCCGTCCACCAGATGGTGCTAACCCTCGAACGCTCCGGCCTCATCCGCAGGCAACCAGGTGTCGCGCGCAGCATCCAACTGCTCGTCGACCACGACATCCTACCCAAACTTCAGCCGGTTCAACCCGTCATAACCTCTGTGCAGAGGTACTAGTGCGAGCGGCGCAATCGAAGATACCGCAATCCGTTCCAGTGCATGGAGATGGTCACATCGGATGTGTCGGCATTCCTCACATTGAAGGGGGACATTTGGACCATCATACCGAATGCCGCTGGGTTGTCGGCGTGCGTGTTTGCGCCGAGGTGCCAGATATTACCGCTCCGAGCATTGGCACTACGAACCAATGCGCCGACTATCATTGGCATGCTGATATCAAAACTGATGGCCCTCTTGTCGTGACCCAGGCGGGCAATGGCGTTCACGTCGAACAGCCGCTGTTTGTCAGCGGTCAGGCCGGCGTAGGCGGCGACCTTGCCAAACTGCTTTCACTTTCCGGAAAGAACTTCGAGGCTCGGCTGGTCCCCGGCGTCGATCTGCAGCTCGATATGAACGATAAGTGGTGCCCCGTGCTCTCGGGAACCCCAACGGGCAGATGCGCAAGCATGTCGCGGACCTGGAGAGCAGCACGATGGCGCGCCTTGAAGCATCGAAGACGAACAAGGTCCGCCGCTTCAAGGAGTTTTTTGACGGCGCCGCCAGTTGGAGCCGCGTAGAGCGCATCATCGCCCGCGTCGAGGTCGGCGCCCAAGGTGCCGATACCCGCTTCGTCGTCACCAACCTTGCAAGTGGCAAGGCCAAGGCGCTCTACGAGGATGTCTACTGCCGGCGCGGCGCTGCCGAGAACCACATCAAGTCGTGGAAGACGCATCTCGCCGCCGACCGCACCTCCTGCACAAGAGCGACGGCCAACCAGTTCCGGCTGTTCCTGCATGCCGGCGCCTACTGGCTGATGTGGGGCCTGCGCGCCGCGATGCCGAAACGCTCGAGCTTTGCCGTCGCCCAATTCGACACGCTGCGATTGCGCCTCATCAAGATCGCCGCCCGCGTGGTCGAGATGAAAACCCAGATCCGTCTGCACCTGCCGACATCCTGCCCCGACCAGCGTATTCTGCGCATCGTCCTCAGCCGCATCCCGCAACTCGCGACATAAACGATGGGGCGCAGACGTCCCGAAACAAACCCGCCGACCTCAACCCGCAAACCCCCGCCTTCCATCACGACGGATCATCGCCGGCGCCCGACGAGGCTTGTCAAAATGCACTCCGAGGGCGGCCAGCTCGCCATGCAGGCCGCCGAAAGCCGATCGCCGTGCATCAAGCGGGCTAGTAGCATGTGTACCAGATCGATGCTCTCGGAGTCCCTGGCGCCAGCGGCGCAGGGCAGGCGACCTGAAATCGTGAGGCTCGTCTGGTTGGCCTTCGCGCTTTCAGATCGTGACGGCATTTTCACGCGTATCGAGGCCGAGTCGGAGCACCTGTAACGGCCGTGGCTCATCAAGTGGCAGCGCAGGGGGTCCCGCATTGCGGACAGTACCGCTCGCCGTCGGTCTCCGGCCAGCACATGCGCTTGAACCATTTGTACGCCGTCTCCTCCCGGACCTTCGCCAAGTCCATGACGGTGAGTGTCGGCATCCCGGCGACAGCAGGAAATGCTGCCTTTCGGTTCGTTTTCGGACATCGCCATAGCTCAGCCCCTCCTCGGTTTGGACGGCGACCTGAGCCGCGTATTTCCAAACCTCCGGACGGGATCGGGACGAGCAAACTTGACATCTTTGATAATTGCTATTATTATTGCACTTAAATTAGCATTATGGATATAAGTGCTATCATGATAACATTTAAAATGACATCGCCGAAGGAAATCATTGAAGGTGTCGCAACACGGATGAAGCGACGACGGATTGATGCCAATTTTACCCAACGAGAGCTGGCTTCCAAGGCTGGAGTTTCCTACGGCTCCCTGCGAGTTTTTGAAGAGACCGGCAGGGCATCCTTTGAAGCTGTCGTAAAGCTCGCATTCGCTTTGGAGGCAGAAGCTGAATTTGAAAGCTTGTTTCCTTCACGACCTCCAAAGACACTTGAAGATGTCGTCGGGCATCCGGCTAGGATGAGAGTCCGCAAGAAATGAAGTTCAGGCCAATCAGAAAAGTGAA
Organism: Mesorhizobium calcicola; assembly: GCF_042682105.1. Lineage (NCBI taxonomy): Bacteria > Pseudomonadati > Pseudomonadota > Alphaproteobacteria > Hyphomicrobiales > Phyllobacteriaceae > Mesorhizobium > Mesorhizobium calcicola. The sequence continues at coordinate 162,153 of NZ_JBHUGY010000016.1, read as the reverse complement.
GGTGATTCTCGATCTCGAGGGTTCCCAACGAGATCTGGGAACGCTTGCCTGGAGTTCCGAGGAACGCCGAGCTTACTTTGAGTACGCAGCCGAATTCATAACCGCACCACTGCTAATTTCACCGTTCCATCTCGGATTGAAGGGAGGTCTTCTTCCAGCTCAGCATGAACCGTTCAATGGGCTGCATGGGCTCTTTAACGACAGCCTTCCAGATGGATGGGGACGCCTATTGCTGGATCGCTGCCTTCAAAAAGCGGGGGTGGACTACCATACGCTTACGGCTTTGGACCGCCTTTCTGCTGTGGGAACTTCCGGAATGGGAGCATTGGCTTTCGTTCCTGAACTTCCCGATGACAAGCATGGTGCAGGCGACTTGGACTGGTTCGTTGAGCAGGTTGAGCTTGTGCAAAAGGAGATGGACACTGCCGAGATTGACGCACTGCAGGGAGCTCAGGGCGGCTCCGCAGGCGCGCGTCCCAAGATCATGATCGGCTTGAACCCGGATCAGAATACCTTTGTGATCGATTACGGCCATCAATTGAAGCTTGGTCTCGAACGCTGGATGGTCAAATCGCGTAGCTCCGACGACCCAATAGATATCGGTGTCGAGGAGCAAGCTTATGCGCTCATGGCCCGTGCCGCCGGGTTGGAGATGGCTGATACGCGGGTGCTGCAGACAAAAAAAGGAAATCGTCTTTTCGCGACCAAGCGATTTGACCGCACATCGCATGGACGACTACATATGCATACTGCGAGCGGTCTTCTTTATGCCGACCATCGACAGGCATCACTTGACTACGGTTCGCTTCACAAACTGACGTACATGATGACTAGAGACAGCGCGGAGGTCCTCCGCATGTTCGGTCACATGGTTTTCAATGTGTATGCACGGAACCGAGATGACCATTCGAAGAACCATTCTTTCCTGATGGGATCGGATGGGCGGTGGAAACTCTCTCCGGCGTACGATCTGACCTTCTCGGCAGGCCCGGGAGGACAGCATAGCGCATCGATTGCAGGGGAGGGATTGAATCCAGGGCGGCAGCATTTGCTTGCCGTTGCTAATGGCGCTTCCATTTCCGAGCAGGAAGCTTTGAACGTGATTGAACGCATCCGATCTGCGGTCGATCGCTGGCCACTGTTCGCGGACGAAGCAGGTCTATCCAGAGCACGAAAGAATGAACTTGATCTGATCCTGAATGGACGGAGGCCTCAACCTGAACAGGCGAAACATCACGATACATCCGGTGACAATCTTGCTGTTTCCGAGCCCGTGTCGACACGAAAGAAAACGCGCAAGCGATGATGGGTACACTCCCCGTGGCCGCCGCCGTTGATGTCCTGAAGGCCCGTCTTGAGTGTTTGACATTGTAGGGGTCACAAGTTCGAACCTTGGTATCGCCCCACCATATTTTTCAATCAGTTACATGGAGCAAAATCAGGGTGTCTCCTTCCATGTAACTTTGGCGTAACCGGCTCATTCATTTCGTCGCAGTCCCTCCGCTGATGCCGACGGCGCTGAGCCGCAGGACTTCGGCAACCGAGTATTCTGCCATACACATGCGCGCCTCGTTCACATTCCTGTGATTGAGCGAGCACGCCGGCGGCTCTGCCGCTGCCGACGGATGCGGGCCGACAGCGGACGCGCCGCTCCTGGACGGTCGAGCAGAAGCTGGCGATCATGCGCGAGGTGCAGGAGTCCGGTGATCCGGTGGCGGTTGTCGCGCGGCGTCACGACATGAACGCGAACCACTTGCACATCTGGATGAAGCAAACCCGGGAACGGAGATCGGGTGACCGATCCGAGACCCCACCAATCGCCTTCATTGAAATGGGTGTGGTCGCTGTCGGGGTGCCGGTCCCGCGCCTACGTCGACCGAAAACGGCGCTTGGCGGGTCAATGTTCATCTGTCCGCGTTGGCGCAAGTGGGCTAAGTACATCGCGACGAGATTGCAGCTTGTCGACGCCGAGTGAGACGGTGCCCCTGCCCGCCCACGTCTGGATCCGCTCCGATGTGATCAATGCCACTAGCAGGGCTGTCGCCAGCAAGCCTAACCCCAGATGCCGCATCATTTTTGGGTTGCTATGTTCCATCAGATTAAAGTCCGAATTGGCTCCAGGCTCGATTTTCAGGACAGGAGGGCGGCTGTCGGCACGCTTCAATTCGTCAAAGAGGTGCGGCGTTTTTCATGGCGGCGCGAGAACGCGCAATGACCGCGGCCGTATCCGATAATGCAACGGTGGTATTGCCTCGACGGTCTCGCCGTCCATCGCAATGCGCAGGTGTCGTCGGCGCGCTTTGACCTCCAGACTTTGAACCCGGAAGAGTTCGACATCGCGGACTGGGTCGATCAGCCCGAGCGCGGCCTTGAACGGCAGCAGCGCGAGCCCCAGCCAGGACTGCGCCTTCACGACGTAGGCGCACAGCTCACCGGACGTAAGACTGCCGCGGTGGCCGAGCTCGCGCAGATCGTAGAAATTGTTGCCAACGAACACACAAAGCGTCTTCTGGCTTCGCTCGTTGCCGATAGAAATCCTGACCCTCTTCCACGATGAAACCTTGAGCGTGCGGATAAGCGCCGGGCCGAGCGCGGCAAGCTTTCCGACCCCTAGCCGCTTCTGCTCGGCGGTCCGTTCGGCGACAAGAAACGGATAGATGCCGATGGATGAGTTGTTGAGGAAGACCCGGCCGTTCACCTCCGCAACGTCGATCTGTTTCACATGGTCCGCGGTGATTGTATCCATGGCCGCCCCCAGATCATTCGACAAACCAAGATCCCTGGCGAAATGATTGAGGGTACCGAGCGGAAGAACGCCCAGGACGACATCCGTTCCCGCGACCGCCGAAGCCGCGCAACCGAGGGTGCCATCGCCGCCGCCGATCACAAGCGTCCTTGGTTTGTCGCCGGGTGATTTCGCCCAGACGAAGCTGTGGGCCATCTCCGCGATCTGGCTCCCGCCCGCCATTCGCACCTCGGCTTCCAATCCGCGCGCCTGAAGCCCGCTTCGGACGAATGCTTCGACATCGTAGTCAGCGCGCTGGATTGTGCCGGCGCTTGCATTGAGGAGGACCAGAACTGTCATGTGCGCGCCACTTGCGAAGGAGTGAAACTGGTATCGCCTGCTCGTCTCATGCAATTTCGATATTGCATCACGAATCCTCTCGATCAGGGACTGGCAACGGCACCCTGCAAGGTTCCTGTCCCCGGATTGGCCAGAATACTTCCGTCATGGGCCAGCAGGACCTTCCCGTCCCAAAGGGGTGTCGAACTATGATCGGGCCGGGTCACGAGGCGGCCGGTGTCGAGAGACACACTCGGCTACGTATGCGGACGACGCGCTACTGATACAGGCAGCGACGTCGAGCCAAGGTCTGGCAGTCGTGCGGGATGTTTCGGTGGCCGATGCTCTCGCTTCAGGAAGGGTCGTCGTTGCCATCAAAGCCTTTGTGCCAACACCGGATGGTTATTACGTCGTCGCTCCTGTAAGCAGGCCCCGTGTACCGAAGGTTCGCAGTTGGGTTTTGGGCGAGGCCGAAGCTACACAGATCTTTCAGGATCGCGGCAGCCGATCCGCCATCAACAGCGTCGACGATACGGTCGAATTCTGGCTCGCGGAGCAGCGCGATTAATGGGGAGTGAAGCGCTTCTTCAGGGCGGCGCTGACACCGTAATGGCCGGCCAGAATGCGTCATGGACGGCAGTCAGACCACCCCGAATCCGACCACTTCCTGCGACACCCTGTCAATCGGCCCGCGATTACGCGTTCTACGGGCGACGAGATCGACGACGCCGAGGTCGCCATCATTCACGAATTCGACCCTCGCCTGTCGCTTGGCAGCAAATCGTGAGAAGGCGATCGTTTCGGTTAGGTTTGGCAGCTAATTGCGAGAATGTGGTAGCTCCGATTATCAATTTAACTGCAAAGCATCCACGTGAAGGTCACGAATCCCTTGATTTTCACACCCCCGTCTTCGGTAAATTCGATGCCGCCAATGGCCGAACCCCACGCTAATCTTGATGCGCGTCGGCGACTAAGGCGTCTGCAATGGGTCGATGTTGAACCCTGGAAGCGAGGCTCAGGCCGCCGGCTTCTCGAAGATCATGGACAAACCACGCGTCGAGGCCATTTCAACAATCAATTCTTCGATCGCCTGATCGGAAAGTCGCGTTTGTGTTGCGTCCCGGATATGTTTGACAAGACCGTGGATCGCTACAGCCACGGTGTGCGCGGCGTCATCGAGAAGACGACTGATTTCAATCACAACGTCGGCATCTATGTCGCGTGGCAAATCTCGCATACATCCTCTCCCACCTACAGGAATATTGCCGCCTTCCCGTCCATTGTCGAGTCGAGCAGACGAAACGTCGGGCTGCTCGATGGGCTGAACTCCTCCCCAGCAGACCTGCTTCTCAGCTTACCGCGTACAGCAAAATCCTTTTCCGGATCGGGTTTGATGAACAAAGGCCACTGGACCTTTCCAATCGTGGGGTTCCGATCCGGAGGAATGGAGACGACTATCCTGTTGAGCGATATCGCGGCTCCGCGGCCGCCAGTATAGAGCTGGCCGAGATTTTCAGACTGCTTGCGCGTCGTCGCGACCAGCATATCCACTTGGCTGGCATCGCTGGCGGCAAGGGCCAGAGGATGAAAGGCATATTCCCCTCGGGTCGCGCAGCCGATCAGCGCGCATAATATCGCCGACATGAGCAGAACCCGCGTGGACCGGACAAGAAGGGCCGCCATTCCGTTGCATAGAAGTCCTATCGTTCGGGCGGATTCCCTGTTCGTTAGTACGCGTCGCATCACCGAGGCCGCTTTCTGGGTGCGAAACGCATTGCGGGCACAGCCGCCAGTGGCGGCGCTGGCCCATGTTGTGGGAACCGTATGACCTGCTCGTCAGGCGCATTTCCGAAGGCCATCAGGGCCTCCGCGGGCGCTTGGATGCGCTGATAGCGTCGAGGAAGCCTGTCACGACCGGCATGGTGCTGGCTGTCAGGTCGGACTCTTCGGGCGCGCGTAGCCAATCGAGAATCGATCCATTGCACAGTAGAAGGAGCGCGCGCGCCGCCAATTCCGGCGACAAGGCGGGCGCAAGCAGGCCACGCGCGGCGGCCTGTCCGATGACGGATTCAAAAATTCTCTGCAGCGCCATGTCTGCATCTCGCTGGCGCGCAATAACCGGCTGCATGTCGTCGGCATATTCGCACCGGAGCCATAGTATCGTTAGAATGCGGGGGCGTTCGAGGTGGATTTCGAATGACCGCAGTCCGTCGCCAATTGCGCCTGCCAATTCGGCCAGCGGATCAAGATCGGGGTAGGCGGCGAGGCGGGCCTTGAGCCGTTCACCGAGTTCCTCGTTTGGCACGTTGGCCCGCCGCTCAAGTGCCGTGAATATCTCTTGCTTGTTGTGGAAATGCCAGTAGATGGCGCCACGTGTTACCCCTGCCGCACTAGCGATCTGTTCAAGGGTAGCACGGGTTACGCCGCGATCGAGGAAAACATCGATTGCTGCAGCCAACACGGCCTCACGTGTCCGCTCGGCCTCGGCCTTAGTGCGTCTCATAAATCATTTCCTTCGAGGTACCTTTTTTACATACATCCCTAGCTCTTTCATCATATATACATTCATGAATGTATATGAAACACCGGGTTTTCCCGCTGTGATGTGACTACCCGTATGGACGAACAAAGTTCGGTCTGAAGGCTAAGCCCTTCACGGCTTACTCGCTCAGGGCAGCATTAAGACCGCAACGCGGGAGCAGCTACGCCCTATTTACGTCGACCCACGCTCCCTTAAGCGGCCTGGAGAAGTGAGCAAGGACTGCAATCAGACAGACTTCGATCGAAACCGACCAGTAAATGTGCCCGAGGATCTCGCTCCACAACTCATATCTATTCAGATTCCACAGCCATCCCGTTGCACCGTTTGCGTAGGACGGATTTCTGAAACCAAGTAGGGGAATTAAAAACCCATGCATGACAATTGCGATGGTCAATCCATAGAGAGCGCCATGCCAGAGTCTAATTTTTGGAAAAAAGGCTGAAACAAAAACGTATACAAACGCAAACATAAAGCTGAACAACCAATGATATAGCGTGACTGCCCCTGGTATTTTTACTCCCTGGTATACGTAATCCAGAGAATGAGAATTAACTCCAAGCCACCCGAGCCACGCATCAATGTGCGCTGCCGGAGGAGAGATCTCGCCCGGCATCCGAGGCGGCATATTGACCTCAGAGCCCCATTTAACTAGCGAGCTAAAAAAGCCGCCAATGATTGTCGTCCAAATTATTATGCCGAGATTAATTTGGCGCTCCAGCATGATGGGACTTCCTTTATTTCTTTGATATCCGTAACGGCTTGAGATCATGGTCTGACGGGGCTCATTTTCCCGTGCCTACTCGAAACTCGCGGGGTCGGCTTGCGGCGATATTCGCTAGGAATGCCTCCCCGTCCCCTTCAGAACGGGCCGGGTTGAGCCACCAATTATTGGTTAGGCTTTCGCGAAGCCTTCGCTACTATTTAGCAACGCTGCAGTCCCGGTTCCTATTGTGCGCTGGGAAAGTGAGCATTCTCGGATGCTAAAATCGGCATACTTTGGTTTACACCTCTTCGATAAGCTCAATGAAACCGCCTCCCGATGCACGCTGCCCTATGGGTGTTTCTGAGACCGAACTGATTTCGGAATGGTCAAGAGCGGCATACGTTAGTTCACCAGATTGGTAGCGCGACGTTTTTCAACCGCTTATCCCTTTCGCTCAGGGGACCGCAAGATGTTGGGTGATTGGATAGGGAAGGTATCGTTCCCTACTGGAGATTCGGCGGAACATTGGTTAATGTCAACAGGCTGGATGCAGCTGCCTACAGCTTCATGATTCGGGGAAGGCAGTCTCGTTCCGTCTCAGGTAATTGCTGCTTGCTAAACGGTCTGGACATTGACCGGGCATCAGTTTCTTAATCGTTCTCTTGGCGCACAGGATACGAGAGAGTGACCGTATTCCCTGACCTTCGTTCGGCGATCGACCTGAAATGCTGACAAATCAGGCCAAGTTCGCCGAATGACCCGTCGACGGCGGCCTTGTTATGCTCTTCCGGGAAAATCTCAGCCCAGTTCAGCTGGATTCCATAACGGCGCGCGATCAAGGAGAAGAAGACCTTCTGGGATCGCCCGTTGCCTTCACGGAATGGATGGACCTGGTTGAGGTCGACGTAGGCGCCAGCGAATTCCTCGGCGATCTTTTCGAATGGGGCATGATCGAGGTGCCGAAGCGTAGCCTTGAGTCCATCAAGCACTCGAGTCCCTTCGGCCTCGATGCGCGAGGGTTCGCAGAAACGGGATCGGCCCCGTTCGTTGTCCTTGATGAGGAAGACCGTGCGATACTCGCCGGCCCAGTCATAGACATCCCGGAAGAGAACCTTGTGGACGGTTCGCCATCCACGCATGGAGATTCGGATGTTTCGCTGCGAAGCGAACAGCTCCGCTGCCCCCACTTCGGCATAATGGTACTCGGCTTCCCAAAGTTCCTCGATCGTTGTCAGGCCGATCTCGTTTCGAAGGAGCCCTTCAGAGCCTGGAACGAGATATGGGTCAGCCATTCCGTTTCCAGCGGGAATCGATCTCCTTCCGGAACTCCTTGATCGAAATCTCGCCAGAAATGTAGCGCTCCCGAAGCGCCTTGAACGCCGGAGACGGGGTTAACCCCTCAAACCCTGATATCGCCGCGATCTGCCTCATGTCTTCATGACGACTATGCTTGCCGAAGCTCCCTGGGTTCAGAGATTCGCTGAGGCGACTATCGTCCATCGACCGATTTTTGACGGCAATCTTTCCCATGAACCGTTATTTCCTGTTTCGTGCCTACATGCCCTTAACATAAGCGATTCAGCCGCAGGAAACAAATGGAGCTTCCTTCAAATCGGGCCTTGGGTATGATGTCGGAATAGCCCGCCCAAACCGCCGGTCACTCGGCCGCCAGCGCCATGGCCGGGTGCCGCTTTGGCGGCAACGCTACGATCCTGGGAAGATTCGCATAGGGATTCGGATAGCGTCGGCTCGTCTGGCGTTCCTCGCCTTGCCGCCGCGGCGCCAGCATGGCCGCCCCGCCTTCCGACGTGCGTGATGGCGCTGATCGCCGAACTTTCGCACACCGTCAAATCCCATTGGAAGCCGCCATACGCGCCTGGATCCTTCCTCCTCCTTCAGGCGATCCACCCACCAGACGAGTTCCTCCAGCACCTTGACCCACGACGACCGATCTCTCGAAAAGTGCCTCGAATTCCTTCCTAGATGCCGTAATGGCCCGGCCTCGAGCCCAATGCGACTAACAGACAATTCCAGTTCGTCGAAATAGCGGACCAGCGCCTCCGGCTCGCTGGCGATCTTGACCTCGCGCATGATCGTTCCGGTCGCGTCAACAATGCACACGCTGCTCTCGTCCAGAGAGACATCGATTCCCGCATAATGTTCCATGGCTGTTCCTCTCATGATGTTGGAGCCGATCGCCCGGACTCCGTTTCAACACCATCATTCTGAGGGACAGCCACCCAACCTGGCTATGCTCGCGAAGGCCGGCCCATTACGGCATCTAGTTCGAGAAAGGCTCGTAGCGCAGCGGCATGCTGTCGGTGATTTCGGCGACTTCAGCCGGAAAGAGGGCAATGCCATCGGCCAAAGCAATTGCCATCAAGTTGGCTGAGGATCCACGTTCGATCAGCTCAAGCATAGGTTCACCGGTTTCGGAGCGACCGGAAATGCGGACAGGCGCAAACTCGGTCCGGCCCTGACGCTTCTTGCAGGTGAAACCGGCCACCGCGGAAAACCAGTGCGGTTGGACTTCGGTGAGGCCAGCCAATCTGCGTAACGCCGGCAGAATGATTTGCCGGAAAGCGACCAGCGCCGCATTGGGATTTCCCGGTAGTCCGGCAAAGAGCTTGCTCTGGATTGTCCCAACCTTCAACGGCTTGCCTGGTCGCATCGCCACCTTAAGGACATCGAGGCGGGCACCGTGCTGCAGCGCGGCGGCAATCATATGATCTTCTTCGCCGGCCGAGACGCCGCCAGTCGTCACCAGTGCGTCACAGGAGGCGACCGCCCGCTCGACCGCATCGGCGAGGCGGTCCGGACTGTCCGGCACAATGCCAAAGTCGACCACTTCTGCCCAAGGGCATGCCGCCAGCAGCGAGCGCAACATAACCCTGTTGGAATTATAGATTTGGCCGTGCGCGAGGGGCTCGCCCGGTTCCTTTAGTTCGGAGCCTGTCGACAGAAGCCCAATGCGGATCCTTCGAAGCACCTCGACGTCAGCGATCCCCACGGCAGCCAGCAAGGTCAAGTCCCTGGCAGACAGAGCCTTGCCCCGCGTAACGAGCTCAGATCCCGCACCGACGTCCTCGCCGGCGAGGCGGACATGTCGGCCGCGTCGCGGTCGCTCGAATACGGTCACCATGTCACTGGAGCGTTCGCATTGCTCTTGCATGACCACGGCATCGAACCCCGCCGGCACGGGTGCGCCCGTGAAGATACGAAGCGCCGTTCGCGGATCCAGATGGTCATGCGCCCGCACATCGCCAGCTGCTACCCGGCCTGCCACCCGAAATGTCCAGGGGCCGTCCCCGTTGAAATCCGACGTTCGCACCGCAAACCCGTCCATTGCGGAATTATCGAAGGGCGGGAGCGCTATCGGGGAATGAATGGCTACCGCGCAGACCCGCCCCAATGACGCGGCCAGCGAGAGATGTTCCCGGTAGCGGACAGTGTGAGCGAGCGCCACGGCCTTGGCCACCGCGGCTTCAAAAGCAATGGTTTTGCCGCTCTGCGCTGCGGAGCAGTCGGCTGGCAAAACGCGGTTCGCGGCATGAAACACGATCGCTCCTCCTTGCGTTTGCTCACGCACCACTCCCGCCAAAGGGCGTCTAGCCAGACAGGCTTTTGAGATAAGCGATGACGTTCTTGATGTCGTCGGGATTCTTGAGGCCAGGAAACCCCATTTTGTTCGTCGGCACTTTCGCCTTGGGATTGGCGAGATATTCCGTGAGGTTAGGCTCGTCCCAGACAAGACCGGCCGCGCCCGCATCTTTCATGGCTTTCGAATAGGAATAGCCGGGTACGGTCCCGGCTACTCGCCCACCCACGCCTTTCAGGGTTGGTCCGACTTTATTCGCATCGGTATCAGCGTTGTGACAGGCGGCACATTTTTTGAAGACCATCTTGCCGGCCTCTATATCCTGGGCCAGGGCGACCGGCGGCAGTAACGCCAAAATCATAGTGGCGCCGACGAGCAGGTGTTTCACGCAGGAACTCTCCATTTTGGATTGAAGGCACGGTTGCTGCCGCGGGCGTCGGCTCGCGGCAGCGTCGAACTTAGCTCGCCTGATACTCCGTGGATTTGAAGGACAGGTGCTTCACGCTTTCGGGGGCATCCGAGATCTTGCGGATGTTGGCCCAGGTCTGTTTGTAGTTGGGCAGGATCAGTTCGTTGGTGCCGGCGTTGATGACATTGCCGACTACGCCTGTCGGGAACTCGAACAGCATGAAAGTCTCGGCTTTCTTGGCGGTTGGCGTTGGATAGGCCATCGCCTGTGTCGAGCCACTTTCATTGTTGAACTCGACAAGAGCGCCGTTGTTTAGCCCAAGCTCCTTCATGTCGTCGGGGCTGATCTGGATGAACGGATACGGCCACCGATCCGTGACGAACTCGCTGTCCTGGTCGAGAAAGGCATTTTGCCAGACCAGGTTGGCGCGGCCGTTGTTGATGAACGCGGTCGACGGTTCCTGGAAGCCATTGTTGCCCATGGCCCTCAATCGTTCATAGGTGACGTTCTCGCCACCCTTGGCGTTCTGGTGGTAGCCGTCCATGGACGCGTCTTCCTCGGTCTTCCAGTCGAAGCCCTTGAACTGGTCGGCATATTTGGCGTCGCCGCCCTCGCGGATGACTTTCTCCATATGCTGGGCAAGGCCTGCGGCGATCAGGCAAGCCGGTTTGGCGGAGCCGGGTGGGTCCATGTAACGTTCGACCAGCCGCATCCGACGCTCGCCGTTCATCGAGGTGAGGTTCATCTCGCCGGATTCGGCCGGCGGCAACCAGACGTGGCTGGCAGCACCGATCTTCGATGGGATGATGTCGATGTCGACGGAGAATAGCCCACCGGCCCTGATCGCGTCGGTGATTGCCTTCACCATCGCATCGCGGTCGCCATAAGGCACGGCATTCATGGCGTCCTTCACGATGTCGGTGCGTTTCTTGAAGACCATGTTGAACTGGTGGCTGTTCAGCGTGGTCTTGTAGTGATCGCAGGCCCAGATGTGGTGGACCCCGCCCTTGCCTTCGATCAGCAGCTTGTCGACGTAGGCGGCCGGGCGGCCGACATGGGCGTCGGACGGCCGCACGTAGCCTTCCTGGTGGCCGCCCATGAGCACGCATCCCCCACCCTCGCGACCGACATTGCCGGTTGCTAGCGCCACGTTCACCAGCGCCGCGTTGGTCCGGTAATTCTCGTTGCCCCAGATGAGGCCCTTCTCGTATGCGATCATCGTCCGCCGGCGCTTGCCGTCCTTGGGTTCGGCGATCCAGGCCGCCGACTGCCTGATCTGGTCGACCGTCAGCCCGGTGATCTTCGCCGCGTCCTCAAGCGACGTCTTGTTGGCGGCAGCCGCCTTGTCGAAATCTTTCGCGGAGGCGTCAACGAAGGCTTTGTCGACCCAGCCTTTGCTGGCGATCTCGGTGAGCCAGGCGTTGAAGAGCACCATGTCCGTGCCGGAATTGATGGCAAGGTGCATGACGTTGTCCTTGCCGGCCTCGGCTTCGGCGGCGTTGATCGACACGGTCCGCCGCGGATCGACGAAAATGATCCGCCCGCTGGCGTGGGATTCACCCGGCAGCTGTGCTTTCTTCTTGTCCATGGAAGCTCCGCGCAGGTTCGGAATCCAGTGGTTCAAGAAATAGTTGGTCTGGGTTTCGAGCGGATTGTTGCCGACCGACACGATGGTATCGGCCAGTTCGGCATCCTCGTAGCAATTGTTGAGCTCGCCGACACCCATATCGCGGGTGGCATGGACTTCGGAGTTGTAGGCCGGCCGGTTGTAACTGCGGATGTTCTTGATTTTCATCGCACCAAAATAGAGCTTGCCGGTGCCCCAGGTATTTTCGTAGCCGCCGGCCGAGCCGCCATGATCGAGCACGGAAATGAACAGACCGTCCTCACCTTGATCCTTGATGACGGCCGCCGTGACCCTTGCCACGAGGTCCAGGGCGTCGTCCCACGATGTTGGCTGCATCTGCCCGTAACGCCAGACCATCGGGCTGGTCAGCCGCTGCTGCTGCGAGCCACGGGCGGTTGAGTAGCGCAGTTCGCCCATGCGTGCGCCGCGCACCGAACCGAGACCAGAGTTCACCACGCACTCGGAATCGGGCTTGAGGACGATATGCACGTCCTGCCCGTCCTGCTTGACGATGTTGTACATCGAGGCTGCATACCAGGCGTCGGTCTCGGCAGGTTGCTGCTGGGAAGGTCGACCCCGAAAGCGTTCGAAGCGGCAGCTGTGCCGCCCTGCTTGTTCGCCGGCCAAGTGTAGGCATGGTAGCCGCAACCGACGATGCAGTAATGGCAGGTGACGTTTTGTTTCTTGGCGTCGGCCGGAATGATCGGCAGACGGGCGACGTGACGTTTGTAAGCCATGATCCGATCCTCCCTTAAAGTACGTTGCTTAGGCGGCCATACAGCAGCTCGTCCACACCCTCGGCGTAGATGTCGCCCTTGGCATCGATGCGAAGTGCGTACTGGGGAAGATTGGGCCGTCGACTGGCCCCAGATCTGCTTGCCGCCGGCATCGGCGTCGAAGCGCGAATAGTGGCCGGGACAATTGAAGGAATGATCGTCCGCGTTGTAGTTCAGCGGAAAGCCCCTATGGGGACAGGTCGTCGAGAACCCGACAATGTCGCCATCCGGGCCGGCGCCGCCGTCGACCTTGGTGCCAAGTTTCAGCAACACGCCGGGCGCATTTTCATCGGGGCAGCCGACGTCGAACGGCTCGTTCGGCTTCAAGTCGGCAATGTTGGCCAGCTTGTTGGAGGGGTATTCGACAAGAGCCAGGCCAGGGGCAGCCTTGGTCTGGGCTTGCACAGGCAGTGCAACGGCCGTGGCCATCCGGGCAGCAGCAAATGCCCCGCCCCTTAGAAACTGACGCCGGCCGACGTCGACCAGCTTGTTGCAACGATCCATGCAAACCTCCCTTTGGGCGAACTTCTTCGCCAAGAGCTCTGCAACGCTTGTGCCAACCGCAGAAAATGTTGGTTTTCATCGAAAGAGCGTGGAGAAAACACGGGAAACTCCTGCTTCACGTCCGGAAATCCGAACATGCTGCGCTGCCGAAGGTTCAGGAAGTCGAACGCGCCCGATCGGCGGGGCCGAGCCGCGTCATCTTCTCCCAAAGAGTAGTCCGGGAGACTGCAAGCAGTGCGGCTGCCTTCGCGATTTGGCCGCCGGTTTCGTCCAACGCCCGCGCGATCTGACGTCGTTCTGCCGCGTCACGAACATCGGCCAGCGGAGCGAAGGTCGTATTTTCTGATTTTGCCGCACGTTCCGGGAACAGGTCGCCCGGCATGATCCATTCGCTGGTTGACAAGGCGACCGCCCGTTCGACCCTGTTCCGCAGTTCCCGCACATTTCCGGGCCAGCGATGGGCAAGAGCTGCTTCCTGCGCCAACGCGCTGAATCCGCGGATGCGCACGTCAGACCGGCTCACCGCATTTTCCAGAAATCGGTCGAGCAGCCAGGTGATGTCCTCATGGCGCTCGCGCAGGGGCGGGACTGTCACCGGCAACACGGCAAGCCGAAATCGAGGTCCTCGCGGAAGCCTGATGGTCCGCCACGCTGACCAAGGTCGCGATGCGTGGCCGAGACGACCCGTGCACGAAACTTGCAGGGGGTCTCGCCACCGACTCGGTTGAAGCTTCCGTCCTCGATCACCGTAGAAGTTTGGCTTGGAGCGGGCATCGGCATGTCGCCGATTTCATCCAGGAATAACGTGCCTGCTCCAGCTCGCTCGGCATAGCCGAGGTGCCGTTGCTGGGCGCCGGTGAACGCCCCTTTCTCATGCCCGAAAATCTTACTCCCAATCCTCGGCACCGAATAACCGCAGTTTTTAACGACCGTTCACACCCAGAGGAAAATCTCCAGCACAATCGGACGGGGGGAGGCTCAGCCCCATGAGCAGGGTGGCGCGCGAGGAAGCCAATCCAGTTTCGTCGGCAACGTTTGCGCCGCTCGAGAGTCCGACTTTTCGTCCGATCTGGCTGGCGAAACAGGTATCCAGTCTTGGCTGGCTGATGCAGACCGTTGCGATCAGTTGGCTGATGGCAACCATCTCGACTTCGGACGTGATGGTCGCCCTGGTGCAGGCTTCGAGGACGCTGCCCGTATTCATTCTGTCGATCTTCGCCGGGGCCATTGCCGACAGTTTCAGCCGCCGCCAATGTGATGATGCTCGGCTGGTGCGTGATAGCTTTGTCGTCGACGATGCTGACTGCTACTGTGGCGCTGGGGTTCTACAATCCATGGATGATCCTCGCATTCAGCTGTTTGGCCGGATGCGGCGCCGCTTTCACCGACCCTGCCTGGCACGCCTCGGTCGGTGACATCCTGCGAAAGCGGGATGTTCCAGCCGCGGTCACACTGATCTCGGTCGGCTACAACGCCATGCGAAGCATCGGTCCGGCGTTCGGCGGCATCGTCGTTGCCTCCTTCGGACCACTGACGGCTTTCGCCATCGCGACGCTGACCTATCTGACGCTGCTGTGGACCGTTGGGCGCTGCAAATGGAATGTGCGCTCTTCGCCTCTTCCGCGCGAGCCATTGACCACAGCTATGCATGACGGAGCGCGCTTCACGGCGCTGTCGGGAGAGATCAAGGCGGCAATCGCGCGCGGAGCGCTTTTCGGCCTGACTAGCATCTCCATACTGGCGCTGCTGCCCCTGGTCACCCGCGATCAATTGGGGGGAGGACCGATCGGTTATGGTATCCTGATGGCCGGCTTCGGGACGGGCGCCTTGTGCACCGGCATCTGCAACAACATCCTGCGACGGTCGCTGTCCCAAGAGCGTCTGACGACACTGGCCTGCATCGCCTGCGCTGCTTGTTGTCTTTCGCTTGCCCTGACGCCTTCACTGGCGGTGGCGGCTATTGCTTTGGCGCTCGGCGGCGCTGGCTGGGTCGTCACCTGGACGGGGCTTGACGTGAGCGTGCAACTGTCAAGCCCAAGGTGGGTCGTTGGTCGCACGCTCTCGATCTACTCTGCCCTCTCGTCGGGCGGCATCGCGGCCGGCAGCTGGCTGTGGGGCACGGTGGCTGAGAACTATTCGCTTACCGTGGCGCTGGAGAGCTCCGCTGGCGCTCTCCTGCTTGTCGCCTTCACCGGGTTACTGTTGCCTATTCGTCAATGGAAAGATTCTGACCAAGATCCTCTTGGCTTCGAAACGCCTGCGGTCGCGGTGGACTTGAAGTCGAGAAGCGGGCCGATCGTCGTCAAGATCGAGTACTCAATCCCGGAGACGAACGTCGAAGCCTTCCTGGAACAGATGCGCGAACGACGGCGAGTGCAAAGCCGTGTTGGTGCCCGGCACTGGAACCTTCAGCGCGATCTCCAGGAGCCTTCCCAGTGGACAGAGACATTCCGCACGCCGACCTGGATGGACTACCTTCGCTTGAACCATCGCCTCACAGCGGCGGACAAGGAGTTGGATCAGCGGCTGCTCGAATTGAACGTGGGCGAGCTTCCACCTCGCACGAGGCTGTCGATCGAGCGACCGACGGGAGCGACCCGTAAGCGGGATCAATCGACAGGTTTCTTTTTCCGACGGTGATCTCATCCAACGCCAACGACCGTTTTCGGCGAGACACGAAGCGCGGGAATGGACAAGGCTCTCGCCATCAGCGAATTCCCGCCGATTTGGCTTCGATCCTTTTGCGTTGGTGCCCAGCAGTTGCGAATTGTCGCTCTGGTGACGCCGCGCTTGGCCACAGAGTCTGGCCGGCTTGGGCTTCGCCTTCCAGCCTTCGTAGACAGGAACCCCACGATGAGGACTGGCGATGCAGACGCGAACGGTGCTGGCGGTCCCGATGGAGTCGAACGACCGGTCTTCGTTCCGGCCGACGCAAACCCCGGCGCCGTTTCAACGCCGTCAGCGGGGCTTGTAAATGTCGAAAAACTTGTCCAAACGTCCGTCCGTCAAAGCGACGCGGATGAATAGCCGTAGCAGGGAGTAGACATGGTCTTTCGCTTGAAGGAGCGCCTCGGCCGGAAGTTTGAGGAAGAAGTGCAATTCTTCCGGTGCTGGCAAAGGGACAAAAAAGGAGTGGGCGCGCTCATGCCGACTTCTGTTCATGCGGCGCGCCGCATGGCTAGCGTGATCAGGCCAGCGTCCGGAATGCCAGTTCTCGAGCTTGGGGCAGGGACCGGGGTAATCACCAAGGCTATCCTGGACACGGGCGTGAAGCCACAGCAGCTGGTTTCGGTCGAATATTCGAAGGATTTCTACAATCGCCTCACCCTACGTTTTCCGTGCGTAGATTTTCGATTGGGCGATGCTTTTTCGCTGGGTGAAGTGCTGGCGGAACGAAATGCCGAACAGTTCGACTGTGTCATAAGCGCGGTGCCGATGTTGAGCTTCCCGATGGAGCTGCGCATCGCCTTGCTTGAGGATTTGCTGACCCGCATCCCTGCTGGCAGGCCAGTGATGCAAATCACCTACGGACCATTGTCGCCAGTGATCAAGATGCCGGACCGCTACATCGTGTCACACTACGATTTCGTCGTCCGCAATATCCCGCCCGCGCAGCTCTGGACTTACCGACGAGCGGTCTGACTCTGAACGCAGCCAACGCGCTGCGCGCTCCGCGAAATCGTGCCTGAAGCAGAGCGAGAGCTGGCCGAGTTTATCGACCTTAAAGCAGAGCGGATGCGACTGGCGAGGCAGGTCAGTGGTCTGGAGGCTGAGATCAAAAAACTCTCCGAAAAGCTCGACAACCCAGACTTCGTTGCTCGCGCGCCGGAGGAGGTGGTCGGAGAAAACCGAGAGCGTCTAGAGACGGCCCAAGCCGCCAAGCGGCGCCTGGATGTGGTGCTCAGCCGCTTTAAGGGCTGTTGATATTCATCTGGAGCTTATGATGGCGGCGGCGAGGTGAATGAACGCGGCAAAGCTCTTGTCGGTTTTGTCGGCACGCATGGCGATGCGTTTGAACTCTTTGAGTTTGCAGAAGAAATTCTCGATCAGATGACGCCACTTGTACATCTCGGCATCGAAGGGAAGCGGCTTGGTTCGTCGCGGATGCTGGGAAATGACGATCTTGGCACCACGTTGGTCGAGGTCGGCGATGATGGAGTTGCTGTCGAAGCTGATGACCCACAGCCGTATTTTGTTGCTTGGAGGAGCTTTTTGACCATTCCGCAACACTCGCCATCCCCGCCCGGGATTTTACCTTTCATTCTTTGCATCCCAACTGTTTGCGGATTAGTGGCCCTGACAATCTGATCCGAGGACGAAATCAAACACTGGTTGAGGCCGACCAAATGGCACGGCCCGCAACGCGGCGGGGAGCCTTGTCGCTGCTTCAGCGTAGTCGGCGAGTATGGCTGGCGGGAGGCCAAGCGCGTTTTCGACAATATGTTCCGACGGGCCGTTCAGTCGACGAAACAGCATTGCGGCGCGCCGGGAGTGGCGCACCGCTGCAGCAGTTTTGCCCTCACGTATCTTCACGCCGGCTGCCGACAACAGGATCAATGCTTTAAAGAACACGCGAGAAGGGCCGCCTCGGTCCGCAACCTGCCAGAGACCTTCCCAAGCCTCATGTGCTTCCCAGTAATAACCGTGATTGAAGAGGTCGAGACCCCAGAGGAATGGATCCGAGCCAAGCGCCGCATCTGTGGCGACCGGCATCGGCTCGACAAGGTAGCTATGTCCAGCGGGATCGCGCACGGGATGCGGCTGCCTGCCGGGAGTGTACGCATAGGCAGGAAAGCTCTTTTTCGGCAGGTGGCGAGGACGCGATTTCGAACCAATGGCCATGGAGCAGGATATCACATGGATGGTCACGGCTCGATACGAAGTCCTTGTATTGCCCGGCGGTTGGCGACAATGCGTGGGAAGGCGGACGCGCGGCTTTATTGTGCGATGCAAATTTTTCTCTTCGCATCTGCACAAATTTGTGGCAAACGCTTCCATCGCGGTTGACGCAAGGGAAGGAAACCTGGTGAGCGCAACGGGAGCGGCCAAGGCGTTGACGCCGCCGGACATTGCGGCGCGCAAGGGCAAGATGCCACTTGTTTGCCTGACGGCCTATACGACGCCAATCGCAAAGCTGGTCGACGATCACTGCGATGTGGTTCTGGTCGGTGACAGCGTCGGCATGGTTCTCCATGGGCTTCCTTCGACAGTCGGCGTGACGCTCGAGATGATGATCATGCATGGCAAGGCCGTGCGGCGCGGGCTGGAAAAGGCGGTGATGGTGGTCGACATGCCTTTTGGTTCCTATGAGGAAAGTCCCGAGCAGGCCTTCCGCAATGCCGTCCGTCTGATGGCCGAAACCGGTTGTTCTGCGATCAAGCTCGAAGGCGGCGAGAGTATTGCCGGGACGATCCGGTTTCTTGCCATGCGCGGTGTTCCGGTGATGGGTCATGTCGGGCTGACGCCGCAGGCGGTCAATACTTTCGGTGGCTATCGCGTCCAAGGCCGAGGCGAGGATGCCGAGCACATCGTGCGCGATGCGATCACGGTGAGCGAGGCGGGCGCCTTCGCGGTCGTGCTTGAGAAAATACCCGAAGCGCTTGCCCGGCAGATCACACAGGAAGTCGCAATCCCCACCATTGGCATCGGCGCGTCGCCGGCTTGTGACGGGCAGATCCTGGTTGTCGATGACATGCTGGGCCTGTTTGGAACCTTCCGGCCGAAATTCGTCAAGCGCTATGCCGAGCTTGCCGGGACCGCCGAGGCAGCAATCGCGACGTATGCGAGCGAGGTGCGCGAGCGCCGCTTTCCAGCGGTCGAGCACGTCTTCGGCGACGTGCCACGTCCTGTCAATGGAGGAGAAGCCGCATGAGCATTCCGATTGTCCGGATCGTTGCCGAACTGCGCAGCATCGTCGCCGCGTGGCGCCGGGAAGGCTTCAAGGTCGCCGTTGTGCCGACCATGGGCGCCCTGCACGAGGGTCACCTGAGCTTGGTCCGTGCCGCACTTGCAAAGGCCGACCGGGTCATCGTGACGCTCTTCGTCAATCCCAAACAGTTCAACAGTGCCGGCGATCTGGCTGTCTATCCGCGCACCGAGCACGATGACGCCGCCAAGCTCGCGTCGGTCGGCACCCATATTCTGTATGCTCCCGATGCAGCCGACATATATCCGCAAGGCTTTGCCACAACGGTTTCGGTCACCGGAGTGAGCGAGGGTCTGTGCGGAGCGTTCCGGCCCGGCCATTTCGACGGCGTGGCGACCGTGGTGACGAAGCTGTTCCTGCAGACCGGCGCCAATCTGGCGTTTTTCGGTGAAAAGGACTTTCAGCAGCTGCAAGTCGTGCGACGCCTGGTGCGTGACCTTGATATTCCGATCGAGATCGTCGCCTGTCCGACCGTGCGTGAAGCGGATGGGCTGGCGATGTCGTCGCGCAACACGCGACTGTCCGCCGCCGAGCGCCCCTCCGCGCCCCGACTGGCAGAGATCCTGTTCGAAACTGCCGGGCGGCTAAGCTCCGGAGAACCCGTAGAGCGCCTGCTGCATGAGGCTCGACAGGCGATCCTGGCTGCGGGCTTTTCGCGGGTGGAGTATCTCGAACTTCGCGCCGGCGATAATCTTGCCCTGATGGCCACGCCGGGTCGACCGGCGCGGCTGCTCGTCGCCGCCTGGCTCGGCCAGACGCGGCTGATCGACAATGTCGAGGTGGAGTCGGCGCAACGCTCGGTTCAAGCGTTGAAGCAAGCCGCTGCCTGACCCTCCTTCGCGGGGCCGAAGGAGCCAGATATCGGTCTCCCCATTGCAAACGGCCGAGCTGGCGACGGGCCTCAACTCGGCATGCGGGCTGCGGTCATTCGGTTGAATTCCTCTGAAGCTGCTCGAACACAAACCGCTTGCCTTCGCGCACACTGTCTTCGAGCCGCTTTGCCTTTGCAAGATGCGCCGCAATCGCGCTGGCAAGCATGCAGCCTGTGCCACGCATCGATACTGCAAGACGCGGCGCATCGAAGCGAATGGGTTCTTGACCGGAGCGCAGCAGGATATCCGTCGAACGAAGTCCCTGTTGCATGGCCGCCCTTGATCAGCAGGGCCTGCACTCCGGCGTTCAGCAGCTCCTGGCCTTGCAACACTGCGCCGTCCTCATCCGGTGCCAGTTCCGAGGCAACCAAGAGCGCCAGCTCGATGAGATTGGGTGTGACGAGACGGCAAAGCGGCATCAGTTCACGCTTCATGGCGACGACGGCGTCGGCTTCCAGCAGCGCCCGGCCTGAGGTCGAGGTGAGCACGGGGTCGAGGATTGCCGGTACCTGCGGAATTTCGAGCAGCACGGCGGCAACGGCAGCGATGATCTCAGCGGTTGCGAGCATGCCGATCTTGATGGCCGCCACCTCGTTGGCCTGAAGTGCCGCCCGCATTTGATCGGCCACTAGGCCGGGTTGCAGATGACGGATGTCCCTGACGGTGTCGTGTGTCTGCACCGTCACTGCAGTGAGAGCAAGGCAGGTGCGCACGCCAATGGAAGAGATCGTCTCGATGTCGCGCGCAATTCCGGCACCACCGCTGGAGTCCGATCCACCGACGACAAGTACATGCGGTTCTCGCTTCAGCGCCATCGGTCTGTCTTTTCGATCCATTCTCGCGTGCGCGCCTCGGCATCGGCATTCAATGTAATGTCGGTGACCACCGCCGCGCAGCCGGCGCCAGCCGCGAAGACACCGTTGAGCCGGTCAGGGTTGAGGCCGCCTATGGCGACTAGGGGAGTCGGCGCGACTCGCCGCCTCCACTCGCTGATCCGTTCGACCCCTTGCGGCGCCCATTTCATCTTTTTCAGGATGGTGGGATAGATCGGACCGAGCGCGATGTAGTCGGGTCTGGCCGCCATGGCCGTTTCCAGCTCGGCATGATCGTGGGTGCTCAGTCCGAGCCTTAGGCCGGCTGCCCGTATCCGCGAGAGGTCGGCGCTTTGCAAATCCTCTTGGCCGAGATGCACGAAGTCGCAGCCTTCCTCGATTGCCAGGCGCCAATGGTCGTTGACGATGAGCTGGCAGTGGTGCTGGGCGCACAAGGCCTTTGCCTTCCGGATCTCCGCGCGCAACGCGGCCTTATCCACGGTCTTGATGCGAAGCTGAACCAGATTGACGCCGAGTGGGACCAGCCGTTCGATCCAGGCGGCACTATCGACGATCAGGTAGAAGGGATCGAGCTTCATGAAAAAACTGCCCTTCCGATCGTCGGTGTTGACGGCATCGCGACCTCGCGCGGTTCGAGCATTCCAGAACAGAAGGCTTCGCGGCCGGCATCGACCGCCTTGGCGAATGCTCGCGCCATGCCGACCGGATCGGCCGCCTTGGCGACCGCCGTGTTCAGGAGCACGGCGTCAAAGCCGAGTTCCATCACGGTTGCCGCGTGCGACGGACGTCCAAGTCCGGCATCGACAATCAACGGAACGTTGGGGAAATGCCCGCGCATCGAGCGCAGCGCCGGGATGTTGACTGGCCCGAGGGCTGAACCGATCGGCGCGCACCACGGCATCAAGACCCTGCAGCCAGCCTCCAGCAGCCGCTCGGCGACGACGAGGTCGTCGGTGGTATAAGGGAATACCGAAAAGCCGTCCTCGCACAAGATGCGGGCGGCTTCGACAAGGCCGAACACGTCCGGCTGTAGTGTGTCGTGGTTGCCGATCACTTCGAGCTTGATCCAACTCGTTCCGAACACTTCGCGCGCCATGTTCGCAGTCGTGACCGCTTCCTTGATGGAGTGGCAGCCAGCAGTGTTGGGCAGGATTTTCGTGCCGAGCGATCGGATCAGCGACCAGAATTTTTCGCCGGCCCTGCCGCCCGCCATCTCACGCCGCAAGGAGACGGTCACCACGGAGCTGCCCGACGCCGTGACCGCATCAGCAAGGATGGCCGGCGAAGGATATTGCGCCGTGCCGAGAAGCAGCCGGGAGGGAAGTGGCGTCCCGAAAAGCTCGAACATGCTAGCCTCCCTGCATCGGCGAGAGGATTTCGATCCAGTCGCCGTCGCTCAACTGGAATTCGGCCCGCCTGGCCTTGTGCACGAGGTCGCTGTTGACGGCCGTCGCCAGCCAATCGCCCTCATAGTCGAGCGCTGCAAGCAGCTCTGCCAGCGTGGTCGCGGCAACCTCATGCGCTTCGCCGTTTACGGTCAATTTCATGAGGCAAGCTCCACGGGTTTGTCTTTGCTGAGGAGAAATTCGGCCGCCTGGCGCGCCATGGCCGGGGCCAGAAGAAAGCCATGACGATAGAGGCCGTTGATCCTGACGGTGTCTCCGCTCGCTTCGACCAGCGGCAGATTGTTGGGAAAAGCTGGACGAACCCCGACGCCGGTTTCAAGGACCTCAGCCTCGCCAAAGGCCGGATGCAGAGCGCAGGCAGTGCCGAGCAACTCCATCATCGAACGGACTGTGATCGATCCCCCGGACTGGCTTTCGATCATCGTCGCGCCGATCATGAAACGGTAGTCGGTGCGCGGCACCACATAGAGCGGAAAGCGCGGATGCAGCAGCCGGACCGGGGCGCGACAGCGAGACGTCGGGCGTGCGCAGGATCAACATCTCGCCGCGAACGCCGCGCAGCCTGTCGTCGACCGCTGCCATACCCGTGCAGTCGATCCAGCGATCGAAACCCAAAGCATGCCGGGCGTCGGCGCCGAAGCAGAATTCGACACCCATGGCCGTGAGCCTGTCATGGAGTGCCGTCATGGCCTGGCGCGGGTCGAGATGAGCCTCGTCGGGGAAAAGCAGTCCACGGCGGAAGCGACCGGCGAGGTCGGGCTCCAGTAGCGCGATTTCGTCTTCGTCGACACGCCGATGGCCTGACGTGCGGCTGGCGAAGCGGTCGAGCTCGCCCGCGTCGCGCGGCGCGGCCACAACCAGTGTTCCGGCCTGTGTCACCTGGCCGGGCAACACCGCCTCCCACCATTCGGCGGCATCGCGTCCGAGATCCAGCACCAGCTGCTCGGCGCTTTCCCGCTCGCACCATGGCGCCAGCATGCCGCCGGCGAACCACGACGCATTGCCGCCAAGGCCATGCCTTGTCTCCGCAACGGTCACGGTCGCGCCGCGCGTGGCAAGCTCGAAGGCCGCGGTGAGGCCAGCGACGCCGGCCCCTTTGACCAGGACCTTCATGACGGCTCATGCGCCTCCGCCGGCGTAGGCGGTTTGCCGGCCTCATCCGCCGGCATGTAGAGGTCGCCGCCTGCGCGATATTTCTCGGCCATCGCCGCCATGCCCTCTTTTTGCGCCTCGGCGCGGATGTCGTGAGAAATGCGCATGGAGCAGAATTTCGGCCCGCACATCGAGCAGAAATGCGCCACCTTGTGTGCTTCCTTGGGCAAGGTCTGGTCGTGGAAGGAACGCGCGGTTTCGGGATCGAGCGACAGGTTGAACTGGTCTTCCCAGCGGAACTCGAAGCGCGCGCGGGAAAGGGCATCATCCCTGACTTTCGCTGCCGGGTGCCCCTTTGCCAGGTCGGCGGCATGCGCGGCGATCTTGTAGGTGATCACGCCGGTCTTGACGTCATTGCGGTCGGGAAGCCCGAGATGCTCCTTCGGCGTGACGTAGCAGAGCATGGCGGTGCCGAACCAGCCGATCATCGCCGCACCGATGCCCGGAGGTGATGTGGTCGTAGCCCGGCGCGATGTCGGTCGTCAGCGGCCCCAGCGTATAAAACGGTGCCTCGCCGCAGACGGCGAGCTGCTTGTCCATGTTCTGCTTGATCTTGTGCATCGGGCACGTGGCCGGGGCCCTCGATCATCACCTGGCAGTCCTTCGCCCAGGCGATCTGCGTCAGCTCGCCGAGCGTCTCCAACTCGGCGAATTGTGCAGCGTCGTTGGCGTCGGCGATCGAGCCGGGACGAAGGCCGTCGCCGAGCGAAAAGGACACGTCATAGGCGCGGCAGATGTCGCAGATTTCCTCGAAATGCTCGTAGAGGAAGCTCTCCCGGTGATGGTGCAGGCACCATTTAGCCATGATCGAGCCGCCGCGAGAGACGATGCCCGTGACCCGGTCGACGGTCAGCGGGATATAGTGCAGTCGCACACCGGCGTGGATGGTGAAATAGTCGACGCCCTGTTCGGCCTGCTCGATCAGCGTGTCGCGATAGACCTCCCAGGTCAGCTCCTCGGCGATGCCGCCGACCTTTTCCAGCGCCTGGTAAAGCGGCACCGTGCCGATCGGCACCGGCGCATTGCGCACGATCCATTCGCGAATGTTGTGGATGTTGCGGCCCGTAGACAGGTCCATCACCGTGTCGGCGCCCCAGCGGATCGCCCAGACCATCTTTTTCGACCTCTTCGGCCATCGATGAAGTGACCGCCGAATTGCCGATATTGGCGTTGATCTTCACCAGGAAATTGCGGCCGATGATCATCGGCTCGCTCTCGGGATGATTGATGTTGGCGGGAATGATCGCCCGCCCGCGCGCCACCTCGTCGCGCACGAATTCCGGCGAGACGAAGTCGGGGATCGCCGCGCCGAAGCTCTCACCGTCGCGCGGCAGCTTGCCGCGCATGATCTCGCGTCCAAGGTTCTCGCGGATGGCGACGAACTCCATTTCGGGCGTGATGATGCCGGCGCGCGCGTAGGCGAGCTGTGTCACCGCCTTGCCGGCCTTGGCCCTGAGCGGGCCGGTTGCGGACCGGAAATTCCGGCGTCAAGCGCTCGCCCGCCGCGAATCCGTTGTCTTCCGGCCGGACATGACGGCCCTCATAGGCTTCGACATCGCCGCGTGCCGTAATCCATTCGTGGCGAAGCCGGGCGAGGCCTTTTCGATGCTGGTTTCGACAGTCGGGTCCGTGTAGGGGCCCGACGGATCGTAGACGATGACGGGCGGTTCACCCGCCGTCGGATGGACGGAGATTTCGCGCATCGGCACCTTGATGTGCGGATGGAGGACGCCGGATTTGTGGATCTTTGCGTGAAGCGGGCAGTGGTCCCGTCGACACGGCGGGGGTGAGGGCATTCATCTTGAGGCTCCTTTGCTCATGCATTGGAGACCCAGTTCTGTGCCGGAAGGATGAAAAGACGCTTTGATCTACCTGCTTGGAAACAGGTCTTCGGGCGTGAACTCCCGCAAAGCGCTTGCACCGTCCCTACGCCAGTATGAACTGGATCAGGTTCAACGGGTCACTGCGCCGCGAAAGCCAGCAGTATCTCAGCCCCTTGCCGGGACTCCCCCTGGTGAATGTCTCAGGTTGAACGGGCAGGCGCGGCTTTGTCAAGCGCCTGTCGACCGGCCATCCATATCACTCGGACAGTTTTGGCCCGTGGGCGGCCACCGCTCGGCTATATTCCAACGACGACAGCGCCGCCGCTCAAGCCCGCTCCCGCCGCCGCCAGAAGAACTTTTTCGCCAGGCCGAAATGGCTTCGTCTGGTGGCCAGTGACAGCGACAGCGGGATCGTCGCGGCGGAAGAATTGCCGTATTCGGCGATCGTCTTGACGACAGCACGATCGGCAAGGCCAAGGTTTTTCCCTACGGCATCAAAAATGCGGGCATTGGCCTGGTGCGGCACGAAGCGGTCGATGTCCTGCGGCTTGTGCGTGAGGCGGCTTCTTCTTCGACAACTCCAGAGGCCCTCATGCAGGTCATCGACGGCGAGCCCGTCGTCGTGGAGATCCGCAAGGGGGGCAGCGCCGACGGCGTGCCGGAGAAGCAATGCGGCCCTTCTGGCGGCGACGACAGGGTTGCGTTCCACCAACCGGAAAGACCTCCGCCGCAAACCTGAGCTTGGCGGATGATCCAACGAATCAATCTTGCGCGACGAGCGCAGCACTCGATACGCAGCTATGTATCGCGGCTACAAGAGTAAGCGTTCGTTCGATCTATTTGTCTGCGTTACTGCTCTTGCGGGGGTTTTGAAGTAATTGAGGCTATTATAATCTTGGAACTCAATCACTGCGCAGAATTTTCGCTTCTAACGCCGCCACAACGAAAGCCCGTCTGGCAACCAGCGGGTGGGCTTCGCCACGCAGAACCTGAAGGCATGCATCCATAGCCAGTTTCCGCTTCTTCGTCTGATCATGGAAGCTCCGGAGCAGAATCGTGGCCGCGTCGTTCACATCGAAAATGACGCGCTCACGGTCATGTCGGCCAACTTGCACCACCACGGGTCGGACGAACCTGCTCGACATCCAATTACACCCTCAATACCGAGCTTGGTGCGGTCTGCGCCTGCCATGACGTCGGCTCGTTTCATACATGTATTGCCGAGGGCCGAATAGGGCCAGCAGACCTTGCCGGCCTTCACACTTCGTGCGCCAGCCACCTGGCGCAAACTCTGCTGCAATGCCGGCGCTTCTGGCGGCGGGCGGGGATGCCGGCAGAGGTAGAGGGCGGGCGGGCCTGCAGCGGCGGGTGAAGGTCCGGGAGAGAGGCTCCCGGCGTCCGCCGCGGAGCAGCAACCATGACACAAATGGAATTTCACACGCCCGTCCGTAACGCGCGTGCCGGTTACAAGGTCGACGTCAGCCGCGGCCAGCGTATCGGTCGCGTGTCGTCGGAGTGGTTCAATCGGCCGGCCGACGAGCGCTACCTTTCTCTCACCGATCTCCATAATTCGGTGAAATGGCGAACCGAACGCATCAAGACCCGCCTCGTCGAAAGCGAACTGATCCGCGTCGACGCCAGCCGCGACGATCGGGAGCGCCTGTGGCTAATGCTGCCCGATGCGCATGCCCCTGTTGCACCCACGCATTGGAGTTTTGGCCAACTCGCCAGCCTGGTCGGCGCGCCGGCCACCTATCTGCGCCAGCTTCCAGCGCCGCTGGCTGCCATCAATCTGCAGCACGGCCTGCTGTCCCATCGCGAGCTTGTGAAAACCTTGGAGGCAAAAGACGGGCGCAGCGAGCTTCGCGCCGTCACCGGCCCGGATTATAACTGACTGGGGAGAGCGCATCTTCATTCCGTTGCCGGGTGTGGACGGTGGAGTGCCGGTCGAAGACCCGATCGAAGACGTCGAGATTGATGTGCCGGTGAAGCGCAAGGCGGCATAATGTTTAATAGATCGCGGCTTACCGTGGCTCGTAAGCGGGCCGGCCTGACGATGAAAGAACTCGCTGCAAAGACTGGTATCGAACCACGTACGGTCACGGGCTATGAAGCGGGGGAGTATCTTCCGAGCGAGGATGTTGCCAAGAAGCTTGCTCGCACTTTGGGATTTCCCCTTTCCTTTTTTCTGTCGGATGATCTGGACATTCCGCGCGAAGAGGGGGTCAGCTTCCGATCGATGAGCAAAATGACGGCCCGCCAGCGAGACGGGGCGATTGCCGCAGGGGCAATTGCGTTCTTGATGTCTGACTGGTTGGATACAGAGTTTGATCTGCCCGTCTCTGCTGTGCCCGATATGCGAGAAGACACACCTCAAAGTGCTGCAGCCGGCCTCCGTGATTTTTGGGGCCTTGGCAACCGGTCCATCAAGAACATGGTGCACCTTCTGGAGTTGAGGGGGGGGCGCGTCTTTTCCCTAGGCGAGGATGGAAAGGAGGTTGATGCCTTTTCAGTCTGGCGTGGGGAAAAACCTTACGTATTTCTCATTTCCCAAAAGTCTGCCGAGCGAAGCCGTTTCGACGCTGCCCATGAGTTAGGGCATCTTGTCTTGCATAAGCACGCGGCGCCAAATGGTCTTGAGGCCGAAAAACAAGCGAACGAATTCGCTGCGGCTTTCCTTATGCCAGAAGGTCCTCTACGGGCGGTAGGTCGCATCACAGGGCTGCCAAAAGTTGTCGAACTTAAGCGAGCGTGGTCGGTTTCAGTGGCCGCAATGACGTATCGGCTTCATGAACTCGGTTTGGTATCGAAGTGGACCTATCAGCAGTTGTTTATGGAGATTTCTCGGCGGGGTTGGCGAACGGATGAACCAATGCAGATGTGCCGTGAGCAGTCGCAGGTGTGGAAGAAGGTCCTTGATAATCTCCGTCAGGATGGGGCCGGTGTGGATCGACTTTCGAGCAACCTGTCCGTTCCTGAATCAGAGGTTGTCAAACTTCTTTTTGGCCTTGTGACTATGGGCGTGCCATCCACGCCAAATGCTTTGACAACCCCCAGAAGGGGAAATTTGCGGCTTGTGAAGTGAGGCAGATCGCTCCCTGTAAGGGCAACCGTCCTCGTGACAGCTGTTCGGCGATCCGGCAAGGTCGCTGCCTGCTCTATCCTGTCATAATCCGCAGTGTTTAACCAAGCTTGACTAGTCATGCACCGCGATCGGACAAGCGGTCAGATTTCATTCGCCACGGCTCCATGCAAATGGCGCTGTGACAACCGGCGTTCAACGTCCAGTGCCCGCTGGTGGCTGAAACCAGGCGGCGGAGAGTCCGGACAAGGTGTCCAGACCCGATAGGGTTAGAAGTCTTCCGTGTGCTGGCAGTTATGCGGATAACCCGAACAGCCCCAAAATTTTACATGCGTCGCGTGATTCTCGCGTATCTTCATCGATCGCCCGCAGGCAGAACAGGTCTTGCGCGCGAAGACGCGCTGATCCTTGGCGATCGCCATCACCCGGACCTCGCCGGCCCCGTTGGCGTTAAGAATGCGCACACACTCTCTCGTCGTCTCTCCGGTCGTGTAGACATCGTCGAGCAGCAGAATCTTGGCGCCACCCCAAGTGTAATCCGTGTCAAAGGCACCCTTTATGGCCTCCGCACGCTCCAGCGCGTTCATCTGCTTATAGCCTTCGACCTCCTTGACGGTTTTCAGGCCATTGAGTTCGACCTCAATATCCTCGTCGAAATGGTCGGCAGCGCTTTCGAGCAGTTCCTTGAAGCGGTTGCGCTCCTGCGACGGCTTCATGGGTACGGGGATGATGCAGTCGGGTTTCCAGTCGAAAAGGTCGACGGCGCGGCCAACGCATTCGCCGAGGACTTGCGCCTGGCTGTCATTATTTTTCAAAGACAACACGGCCGCGCTCAAGGCACTCGTCGCATGCCGCGGATCGGAAGCCGTGAAATAGCGGCCGAGTGCATAAACGACGGGCTCGTCGTCGCAATGGAGAATAGAGCCCCAATGGCTGTGGAAGGGCCAATTGCTGGTCAGCGCTTCGCCGATGTAGCCGCGCCCACCGATGCGGTCTCGGCGTAGCAGCGTCGAGGCCTTCGACACGAAAATGTCGGGCGCACTGGACGAAAGCTCGAAGATCGACGTGGGCCCCCAGCGGACTGCTACAGAGGCCAATCCGGCGTGGTAGGCGGCCTCTACGTCTCCGACATCATCGCCGATGTAGAGCGAGTCCCGACTTGCGGCGATGCCAAGGCGCCGGAGTGCTTCCTGGATCGGCGCAGGATCGGGCTTGTGATTCTCGGTGTCGCCGTAGCTGACCAGCACGTCATAAGGGATACGGAACTGTTGAAGAACAGTGGTCGCGTACCATTCAGGCGACGACGTAACGATGCCAACTGCTTGTCCGTCGGCCCGCAGCAGGGCAGGAAGTTCATGCGGCGCGACCCGGCCTTGCGCCGGAAAAGGTCGGATCAGATTCATATTCTGACGAACGGCATCCCACATTTGCGAGCGTCGCAGATGCGCAAGCGCCGAGCTGTCGACCAGCGTCATATCGAGGTCGAAGAGGAAGACGTTCGGCATGGTCAGAGCATCGACATCTGCGCGGGCGACGATGGCCGAACCGGCGCGTCCTGAGCTGCATCACCAGCCACTCGATTTTCCAGCAGCTCTAGCATAGAGGTGTAATCCTCCTTGCTGGCGAGCGGCACAGCCACGGGGTCGTTGCGATATCGTTCAACTAGGATGCGCCGATAGTCGCCTTCGGCGCGCGCGGCGTCAGCGAAGCGGGTCGCCGAAAACCGCGTCATCGCGAGAATGCCCTGACTCTTGGGTTCTGCGGCATGGCGGCCCTGCGGTACTGGCGCGAACAGCAAGCGGTTCTGCTGGATCGTGAAGCGGACGGTGTGCATCGACCCGCCCTTGATGTCGGTTTGCATGACGAAGGTCGCGATCGAAAGCCCGCTCTGCAGGCGATCGCGCTGAACGAGATTACGCGGCGAAGGCGGCACGCCGAAAGGCTGCTCACTGACCAGTGCGCCGTTCCTCTCCAGGATCTCGTCGGCAAGCTTGGTGTTTTGTTTTGGGTAGATTCCGTCAAGACCGCCTGCCAATACGGCGATGGTCTGCCCGCCATGGCGCAGCGCCGCTTGGTGGCTCAGTGTGTCGACGCCGGTCGCCAGACCGCTAACGATCGCCCAATTCGCAGCAACTAGTGTTTCCACGATCCTGTCGCTGACGATTTCGCCGAACTCGGAGGGCTCGCGAGTACCGATGCAGGCGACGCTCCGACGGGGCGGCAAAGTGCCCTTGACGAAGAGGATGGGCGGACGATCGGAGAGCGAGCGAAGGGCGTCCGGATAGTCGACGTCGAAGATGGAAAGCACACGCACGTCACGACGGTGAGCCTCGTCGAGCACCCGCTGCGCCTTCTCACCGGCGTTGACGATGGCAGTCGGCTCGTGAAGACTTTCGGCGACGGCAGCCGAGACGACGGATCGAAGCTTCGCAGGCTCGGCGCCGATGATTGCGTCAAGTAGCAAAAATCGTTCCGCAAGGCGTTCAGCCGTGGCGGGCCCGATGCCGCGCAACGCTGTGAGCGTGAGAATGCCTGCTGCGGTTCGTGTTTCGATGCCAATCATGGAATTCAACGCCTTTCAAAATTGCGGCCGGCCTTCAGCGTTCTGTAGCGATAGCTTCGCGGAAGGTTGCGGATTGGTTGGGTCATCCGCGGTGTCCGGCCTTGGCGAGAGAAGTTTTGGGAGGGGCGAGATTTTCGGAGATCGTGGCAGCGATCTCTCCGAGAGCATGGATACGCACGGTCGGCTGCTTCGGCAGCCTGACCGTCAACTCAAGCTTTCCGCCGACGGCTTCGACATAGCTGCGAAGCGTCGAAACGTACATATCAACTTGGTTTTCGATCTTCGAAACAGACGGTTGTTTGATCTTCAGAGCGGCCGCAACATCTGCTTGGGCCTTGCCTGCGATCCGGCGCAGTGCCCGAAGACCTTCTACCTCCTGGATCTCCTCCGTATACCGCGCATCGATGCGATCCCGCGGTCTTTGCGGAAAGGATGCGATGACGCTATCGAGACCGCGTCCCATGAAATTGACTCCGTAATGTTGGCGCCCGCACTTCCGTCTATACGGAAACATTAGATTTGCGAGAGGGGTCGCGCGATGGCTACGAGGTAAGTCAACAACTCGATTGTGCTATCCCGAACGCTCTATCGAACTATCGGAATGCCGACTCTCTTACCGAATATAGCTCTCAGGCTATGTTGGGTCAACGATAGGTAGCATGGGGATGGATGCAGGACCATGCCTTGTATCTGAGGCGATTTTTCGGTCGTGCCCCGCTGAGTGGTGTAGCTCGGCGGTGACGAAGCCGCTCGCGAGCGCGCCCCCGACATGATGAACCTGCGCGCGCTCGTGGAGAAGAGCCCTGATTGCGATCTCCTGGCGAGATGATCGGCTTTGCCGCCGAGCGTCTGATGGAGCTGGAGGTGGGAACCGCCACCGGCGCCGCCTATGGCGAGAAGAACCCGCTGCGGACGGCTCAGCGCAACGGCTATCGCGATCGCGATTGGGAGACGCGGGCCGGCACCGTCGAGCTGCGCATCCCCA
Source organism: Mesorhizobium calcicola (assembly GCF_042682105.1). Taxonomy (NCBI): domain Bacteria; kingdom Pseudomonadati; phylum Pseudomonadota; class Alphaproteobacteria; order Hyphomicrobiales; family Phyllobacteriaceae; genus Mesorhizobium; species Mesorhizobium calcicola. The sequence continues at coordinate 130,288 of NZ_JBHUGY010000016.1, read as the reverse complement.
AGCTCAGGAAGGGCTCCTACTTTCCGGGCTTCCTCGAACCGCGGCGCATGGCGGAGAAGGCGCTGACGGCCGTCATCCAGGAGGCCTACGTCCAGGGTATCTCGACCCGCTCGGTCGACGACCTGGTCAAGGCCATGGGCATGAGCGGCATCTCCAAGAGCCAGGTCTCGCGGCTGTGCGAAGAGATCGACGGCAAGGTCAAAGCGTTCCTTGAAAGACCCATCGAGGGCGACTGGCCATACCTGTGGATCGATGGTGCGCCGTGCGGCGCGGGAGGTGCGCATGAGTTAGCGTGACCTCTCAAGTTTGCCGACTTTCAACTGGCGGCTGAGATGCCGCCCGATTTACAGGAGCAGTGGATCGAAGGGGGCCGAGAAGCCTGACCGGGCGTCGTCGGTTGGGTTGCATAAACAGATTGGCCTTAAGTGTGCCGGATGCGGGCCATCAACCTGCGGCGCGGCAATCAACGTGAGAGCGCAGCGTCAATCAGGGGTTCTTCCGCACATTTGGTGCAGGTGCGGGGATTCACGGACGGTGCGAATAAGTTCATAGAGTCGGAATCGCAGTCGACGCCGTGATTTTGCCCGTGCTCCATGCCTTCCGCCCGCTGATTTCGCCCGAGCTTACGATTGTCCAAATTCTCCCGCAGGCCGACAGGGTAGTGCTTGTGGCCCGGCCGAAGGCGATGGAATCGTGCTGTCCCATCTGCGGTTGCTACACGCGGCGGGTCCACAGTCACTACATGCGCCGGCTCGCCGATCTGCCGTGGCAAGGGCGAATTGTCGAAATCCGGCTTCACGCACGACGGTTTCGGTGCGCCGATCCACAATGCCCGCGACGGATCTTCACCGAGCGGCTGCCGGAGACGGTGCGGCCGAAAGCAAGACGCACCGCCCGGCTCGGCGAAAGCCAGCTGGCGATCAGCTTCGCGGTGGGTGGCGAGCCGGGCTCACGCTTGTCGGACAGGCTCGCCATGCCGGTGAGCGGCGACACACTGTTGCGGATGATCCGCGCGGCCTCCTTCGAGCCGCCGCAAGCGCCGCGTGTGGTCGGCATCGACGACTGGGCCTGGCGCAAAGGGCAGCGCTACGGAACGATCATCTGCGATCTGGAGCGCAACCGTGTCCTCGATCTGTTGCCGGATCGCAATGCCGACACGGTTGCATCATGGCTGGGACGCCATCCGGGCATCGAGGTCATCGCGCGCGATCGTGCCGGCGTCTATGCCAAGGGCGCCCGTCGCGGTGCGCCCGATGCAACGCAGGTCGCCGACCGCTGGCATCTGCTGCAGAACCTGGGGGAAGCGTTGCACCTGGCCGTCGGCCGCCATCGCAAAGCCGTTGGTGCCGCCGGAAAGGCCATGGCGTACGAGATGGCCGGAAACGCCGAAGCCGAGCCGGAACCACCGGTAGAACCTTCCCCGAAACTTGATTGCCTGCGCCGGTCGAGGCGCAACCAGCGCAGTGAGTTCTATGCTGAAATCCTTGACTTGCGGGAGGCCGGCATGTCGCCGCGACAGATCGCGCCGCGGATTGGCATGAACGTGAGAACTGTCGAACGCTGGCTTGCGGCGGGCGGAGAACCCGAGCACCGGCGGCCGCCGGCGCGCTCTGTTCTCATGGATCCTTTCCGCGATTATCTCGAACAGTGTTGGCAGGCAGGCCAGCAAAACGGGTTGGCAGCTGTGGAGCGAAATCAAGCGCCGCGGCTTTGAAGGCAGCAAGGCGACCGTCTACAGATGGATCGCCGCCCGCAAGGAGCGGTCATCGACCGCTCCACCAAACTCGCGGTGGCGGTCGCCATCGCGCCGCAACTGTGCATGGCTGCTGAGCGAAGACCCGGCGTCGCTCGATGAGCTGACCGGGCGGTTCTTGCACCATCTCTACGAAACAGCGCCGGAGCTTGCAGTGGCGGGCGAACTCGCCCGACGCTTCGCCGCACTGATCCGCGGCGACGATGATGCCGGCCTCCATCTATGGCTCAAGGATGCCACGGACAGCGAACTGGCCTCGCTTGCGGCAGGCATCGGCCGCGACATCGAGGCCGTCCGGGCGGCGATCACCCAGCCATGGAGCACGAGCCCGGTCGAAGGACAGATCAACCGGCTCAAGACAATCAAGCGCCAGATGTATGGGCGCTCAGGCTATCCGCTGCTGAGAAACAGGCTGTTGGCAATCGCCTGAACCACCCCCGGCAAAGGGCCAGACGAGAAGCTCTCGCCCTTGCACCAAATGTGCGGAAGAACCCAATCAGGATGAGAATGCCGGCGACTTGAGACGCAGGGAGGGCGGAGCCCGACCGTAGTTTCAAGTCGCCGGCGGCGCTCGTTTGGGGCGTCGTCTGGTGATCGCGGCCGACCGGTATGCCGGTGGTTTTTCCAATTGGAGGAATCACTTTGTGCCCGGCCGCCACGTAACCGATCACCAGATGAGGCTTTTCATGAAGTTCCGTAAGACCCATACGACGGCCGTCGCGGCGGCGAAGGCGTCGATCAGCACAGCCACGGCCTATCGCATTGAGAAGGATGCGAGGCTGCCTTCGCAAAAGAATACGCCGCGGGATCGTCGGCGGCCCGATCCGCTTGCCGATATTTTCGACACCGAGATCGTGCCTCTGCTGCGGGCCGCATCTGGCATCCGGTCGGTCGCCATCTTCGAGGAGATGTTGCGGCGCCACCCCGAACTGGGCGCCGGCATCCGCCGCACGATCGAGCGCCGCGTCCGATCCTGGCGCGCTGTTCATGGCGAGGAGCAGGAAGGCGATGGGATTGCAACGACGGAGGAGTGATCTGTGGACATGGATCATCGGACAGACAAAGTCTGGGTACTCGGCATTCAAAGCAAACTCTATCAGTGGAGTAAGGCTAATCCCGACGACCAGTGGTGCGACATGTGGGGTTGGTTGACCGACCTCAGGGTGTGCTGCGTCACGCCTGGCAGCGCGTTTCCTCCAACAAAGGTGGGCGCACGGCTGGGGTTGACGGGATGACGGTGGGACGCATTCGGAACAGGAGTGAACATCGCTTTCTGGTCGATCTCCAGGCGGATCTGCGCCGCGGCGCATACCGGCCAAGTCCGGCCAGACGCAAGTTCATTCCAAAGGCCGGGAAACCTGGGCAATTCCGGCCCTTGGGCATCCCCACCATCAGAGACCGCGTCGTACAAGGCGCGGTCAAGATTCTTCTGGAGCCGATCTTCGAGGCACAGTTCTGGCATGTCTCTTACGGGTTTCGGCCCGGCAGGAACACCCATGGTGCCTTGGAGTACATTCGTCGGGCAGCCTTGCCGCAGAAGCGGGACAGGGACACCCGTTCCGTTCTTTGCCAGAAGATTGACGTAGTAGGGGCGCAGGGGAATCGCGCCGAAATCAAGCCCCTGGTCTTCCTCATCGACAAAGAGGAATGGTTCGTTCCTTATATCGAACGGAAGTGGTTTGTCGCTGAGACGGCGCTTCGCGAATGTGTCGGCCAGAACGACCTCTACGATCTCTACTCTGACGTCGGCGAGCTTTTGTTTAAGGTCAGCCAGTACGTGGCCTGCGGTTAGAAAGCAGACCGAGCCTCCGATGTCGATCAGCGTTCCGTTGTATGCGGCAAAGGACAGTGCGTCGTTTTTGGAAGCGTTCGCTAATCGTTAGGTGACACAAATCGCCAAGAGATGACGGCCAAAGAACTCTAGGGTGTCGATGCTGCCCCACTCTGAGCTGTCGTCTGTCTGGTCCATCTATTCGACTCGAGGATGGTTCGCCCGTTCGTCCGGCAGACTGCATGATCGGCGTTGGCAAGGCAATCGAGGCGGCAAACCATTGCTTGAGATGAGTAACCAACCGGCCACCTCCACCGGATCGGCACGCTGTGTACAACGGAAACACAGCGCCTTGGCAGCCCTCGGAATCCCAGCCGCCGCCCATGCAAACTTCGCACGATCTCTCCTGCGGAATACGAGGGCTTTGCGCCACCATCAAAGCGCTCGGCAAGCATATTTTCCGAAGCCGATGCCTGAAAGGGCGGAGATTTGATTACACAAATCCTTGCACAAAGTAAGAAAACATGCCAATTATCTGTTTATAAACAAGTAGAAGTAAGAAGGTCGTTCGGTCTTACGAACCGTTCGCCAGCGTCTTGGTCCAACAGCCATTCGCCCAGGAGATCATTCGTCGCATAGCTCGTGCCCTGCTCGGCGCCGTCCGTTTCGCGTATCGCATCGTAGCCGTAGAGCGTTTCCTAAAGTGAGCCCAGTGCGTTGGCCCTGTTGAGCGAGCGGCGGCGTGTGAATAATCGGACCGCGAGCCGGGGTCCCGCCACAACGGCGATCTTCGGATCTACCCCTCGCATGTGGGCGCGACACTAGAGCCGCTTCGGCATCCACGCTATGCATTGTTCGAGGCGTGCCACCAGTCGAACCTTCTGCGAACGAAGCTCGTGACCAACGTTTTGCAACTTGGATTTGCCTTTGGACGCGGCCGCAGAAATCAGTTCGCATTCAAGCCAAGCTATTCGATCTCGCAGGTGCTGAGCCTCAGCCTGCCGTATATCTCTAATCCAGCCTGGACCACGCATATTCCACGCTCACCATCTGTGAAGGCTGGGTAGCATCCGAAAACTAACGCCGGCAGATTCGAAAAACTCGAATTTTAACCGTCGCTAAAATTAGCCGCGCCGCCGGCAACTGGCTCGCTGCATCAACCTTTGTACGGCGACAGTTGCGCTTCCTTGCCCTTCGCGTCCGAAATAATCTTAATGGACTTCGTAAGAGCTTGTTCAGCGCCAGTATCTAAAGGAACCGCATGACACCGCGTCGCAGGCGTATTCTGGGCAAATCAATAGTCGTGACGATAATTGCAGTCGTCGCAACCTTCGGTTTGTCTTTTACGGCTCGGCTTGCGCTGCAGATGCCGATCGACTGGCTGAGCTGGGTGGAATGCACCTTCATTCCCATCCTCATCGGGATGCCGGTCAGTGCCTACATTTTCACCCAGGCGGAAACGATCCAGGAGACATGTGACAAGTTGGAGAAGTCTCATGCAGCCCTGAAAGAGACGCATAGCAGGCTCACCTTCGTCACCAGTCATGACCCGATGACAGGACTTCTTAGTCGCGGTGAATTCATCGCAAGGATGGATAGAAGCCGCGATGAAGGGGAATGCGACACCCTTCTCCTCATCGATCCCGATCACTTCTCGTCAATCAACGACAAGCACGGCCATGCCAAGGGTGACGAAGCTCTGGTTCGGATTGCGAAGGCGCTCATCTATACAACGCGCCCAGGAGACGGGATCGGTCGCCTTGGCGGGGAAGAGTTTGGGGTGTTGCTACGTCACATCCGCAAAGAGCATGCAAAGACCATTGCGGAGAAGATCCGTCGTCATATCGAGCGGGTTCCTGGCGTGAAAGGGCAACAAGACGGCGTGAAGGTGACCGTCAGCATCGGTGGTGCGGAAATCCCTCATGGTGCAGATACTCAGGATGTCCTCCGCACTGCCGCACGATGCCTTTTTGAAGCGAAACAACGTGGGCGGAACCGCGTTTCGTTCGATTATGAAGCAGCCAAGTTGCGAGTCGTGACACCGTAACCAACCCCGTCTGGGAGAGAGGCCGATGGAAAAACACGCCGCGGCCTGGTGGTGCTGATGGCTTTTTGGTGACCGGTGGCCGTCGGTGCCACATTCACTACGTCGGCCCGGCAGCGCTAGGCCTGGATTTGCAATTCCTCGGAGCGATGAGACCGCCCGGGCTTCAGATCGCGGGTCGTTCTGGGCCATGCGCGAGAGCGAGAGCGCAGGACGTGCTTGCTGACAATAGGGTCATTGCAGTGAGCGAGCTGCCGGCCGCCGATCTACCGGGCCTTGCAATTTTTCGTTTTTTGCTGCGCCCAACTCCAAAGTTCGGTTATGAATCGGGACTGGCCGGACGGCCTGCCCACGTTGCAATTGTTACAAAGGAACACGCATATGGCGACTGGAACCGTGAAGTGGTTCAACGGCAGTAAGGGATTTGGATTTATCCAGCCTGACAATGGCGGTCAGGATGTTTTCGTTCACATTTCCGCCGTTGAGCGAGCGGGGCTCTCGACCCTCGCCGATGGCCAGAAGATCAACTATGAAATCGAACAGGACCGCCGCACTGGCAAGTCCTCTGCTGGCAGCCTCAGCAAAGCTGGCTGAATCTTCTCCAGCGTCCTGGCAACAGCCGATGGACAAGGTGCATCCAGGCTGGGAAGCCAAAGCTGTTTGAAAGGGAAGGCGGGGCTGGACCCCGCCTTTTCACATTCCGGGCAGATGCAGATGGTGCCGATGGCAGCTTGCGCGCTCCAGAAAAACCTCGATTTCTGAAATCAAGCTGCGACCTTCTTGCGGGTCCGCTTCGCCGGCGCCGGCGTTTCCGGCTCTTTCGGTTTGCGGCCGAGCCCCATCGTCTTGGCCAACGCCGAACGCGTTGCGGCGTAATTCGGCGCGACCATGGGATAATCCGCCGACAGACCCCATTTGGCGCGATAGTCGTCCGGCGTCAGCCCATAATGCGTCGACAGATGGCGCTTCAGCGATTTGAATTTCTTGCCGTCCTCAAGGCAGATGATGTAGTCCGGTGTCACCGACTTCCTGATCGATACCGCAGGCTTGAGAGCCTCCGCTTCTTCTGCGGAAACGCTGGCGCCGGCAGTGCCTTTGAGTGCCGCGTAGACCTGGCTGATCAGGGCAGGGAGATCAGCTACCGGGACCGGATTGTTGGACACATACGCTGAGACGACATCGGCGGTGAGCTCGATGAGAGTGTCGATGTTGTTTTTGGCTTCTTCCGTCATGAAACTCTCCAGATGGCTTGAAAGACAGTCGGGGAAGCGTCGCTACATAGTGGCGGTTGCCGCGGAAAGCAATAAAGCCCAGGCAAGACTATTGCGATGCTCGTCCTGCACCGCGGTTGGTAGCAACGCTTCCCGCCCATATCACGTTGATGGCGAAGCTGATCGGCACTGCGGCACTGCGGTTGTCGGCGAAAGTACCGCCATAGTGCGGGATCGCCTATCATCCAACTTGATCGTTGCGCTGGAGCTGAATGAATGCGCCTGGCAAGGGTGCAGTCGGGGCTGGGACTGCACCGATGGTCCGTGGGCATGCCTTTCGGCGCCAATCCCGAGAGGTAGCCGTTTTGCTCTTCGCAGTTGCACAAAAATATGCCAAAGGCGACACCCGCGATGGATAACGCTAGGGAAGGAGGCTTCGCTTGAGCATATCTGCTGAGACCAAGGCGATCACGCCGCCGGACATTCGCTTGCTGTAAAGGCCAGGCTCCGCTCGTCTGCCTGACAGCTGACCCCGGTCGCCCGGTTCATCGATCCGCACTGCGATGTTGTGCTGGTGGGCGACAGCGTCGGCATGGTGCTCCACGGCCTGCCTTCGACTCTCGGCGTGACGCTCGACATGATGATCCTGCACGGCAAGGCGGTGCGGCGTGGCCTCAAGCGTGCGCTCATGGTCGTCGACATGCCGTTCGGCTCGTATGAGGAAGGTCCCGGGCAGGCTTTCCGAAACGCAGCCCGGGTGATGGCCGAGACCGGTTGTGCGGCCATCAAGATCGAGGGTGGCGAGGCAATGGCGCAGACGATCCATTTTCTCGCCGCGCGTGGCGTACCGGTCATGGCCCATGTCGGCCTGACCCCGCAGGCGGTCAATACTTTCGGCGGCTATCCTGTGCAGGGCTGGGGCGAGGACGGTGAGCGCATCCGGCGCGATGCCAAGGCAGTGGCGCAGGCCGGTGCTTTTTCGGTCGTTCTGGAAAAGGTGCCTGAGCCGCTCGCCCGGCGGATCACCGAAGAGGTGGCCGTCCCGACGATCGGAATCGGGGCCTCGCCGGCCTGCGACGGGCAGATCCTGGTGGTCGACGACATGCTTGGCCTGTTCGGCGACTTCCGCCCGAAATTCGTCAAGCGTTACGCAGAGCTCGGACAAATTGCCGAGGCGGCGATCGCGGCTTATGCACAGGATGTTCGCGAGCGCCATTTTCCAGCGGCCGAGCATGTCTTCGGCGATGCGCCAAAAACCGTCAAAGGAGGAGCGGCAGCGTGAGCATACCGATCGTCCGGACTGTCGCGAAATTGCGCAGCATTGTTTCAGCCTGGCGTCGCGAAGGCCTCAAGGTTGCCGTCGTGCCGACGATGGGCGTGCTGCATGAAGGTCATCTCAGCCTGGTGCGATCGGCACTAGAGCGCGTGGATCGGGTGATCGTGACACTCTTCATCAACCCGAGACAGTTCAACAATGAGGCTGACCTTGCCGCCTATCCACGAACGGAGCACGAGGACGCTGCCAAGCTCGCGCCGCTGGGCGCCCATATGCTCTACGCACCCGATGCCTCTGAAATGTATCCGGAAGGTTTCGCCACCACGGTCTCGGTGAGCGGGGTGAGCGATGGGTTGTGCGGTGCGTACCGCCCCGGCCATTTCGACGGCGTGGCAACTGTCGTAGCCAAGCTCTTTCTGCAGACGGGCGCCGATCTTGCCTTCTTCGGAGAGAAGGACTTCCAGCAGTTGCACGTCGTGCGCCGGCTGACGCGCGATCTCGATATTCCGATCGAGATAGTCGCTTGCCCGACGGTGCGCGAAGCCGACGGTCTGGCAATGTCGTCGCGCAACCTTCGCCTCTCGTCCGTACTGCGACAGGCGGCGCCGAGCCTCGTGGAAATCCTGTTCGCGTCGGCCGAGCGGCTGGCGACAGGGGCGACAGCCGACGACGTACTCATTGAGGCGCGGCAGGCAATCCTGGCGGCCGGCTACAAAGAAGTCGAGTATCTTGAACTGCGGGCCGACGATGACCTCGCGCCGCTCGACGCCGCGGACAGATCGACACGCATCCTCGTGGCCGCATGGCTGGGGGGACATCCGGCTCGTTGACAATGTGTGCGTCCGGCCAAAGCAAAGCACTTCCAAAAGGTTTGCTTCACCTGCAGCCGCTTAAGTCTCTGACGCATCCAAGTCTGCCTCAAAACCCTCGACTCCCTGCGCGGGTGAGCTTGCCACCCCGATAGCACGGATGTTTCCGGCGGTGGCGTACGCAGTTTCCGGCCCCATTCGAAGCGCCTCGCTGGTCCATGTTCCCATCACGGGCTATTTCACCGAGTTCACCGGCTACGTCACCAACAATGCCGGATCATTCCGAATTGGTCGAGCGACCTCGCTATTGCGAAACTATTGCGAAGCGGTTTGGGCCATTCCACGGTTACCCGGATCATCGCCAAGCGTTTCGCCAAAAATGAACGGCGCTTAGCCAACGGCCGAGAAGCTAAAGGAAATTATCGGCGGGAAGGTTCGCAAGCGCGCCTCCACAAGAGCCCAGAGACGTAAGAGCTATCTTGAGATTTTCGAGGCGGCGGTTCCCGACCCGGCGGATATTGGCTTGGCAGGTGAGTGAGGCCCGAACCGTCACTGCAGTCGGGTTTCCTAGGATAGACAAGGTCACGGTTGCCCATGTTCCAACCAGTTTTCGAGTGCCAGTCCAGGCACGAGGGAAAACTCGCGCTCATTGTCTGCGACCGGCGTGGCGTCGATCGCCAACGCTTGCGCGGCAATCCATGTATCGTTGGCCCCAATTGGCGTTCCTTGAAGCTCCAGAAATGCTCGAACCTTCGCATAATGTCGCGTTGTGTCGTAGTCGACTCCGACAAACGGGAGCCGTTGAGCCAGCGCGGCCAAGCGAGCGCGGTTGCGGTCGCCATAAGCGCTGTTCTCGGCGCCGAATTCTAGTTCGCCCAGCACACAATGGCAGAGAGCCGCATGGCGCTCAGTTGCTCGGACTCCAATCGTCCACGCACCTCGATTCGACCTTTCATAGCCGCTATCAGGATATTCGTGTCGAGAAGGTAGAGTGACGTCACAATCTAACCGTCCAACGAAGTCTCATGTTCAGCCTGCTTGTCGTCAGGCGCGACCAGATCGATTTCATCGGCGTCTGCCCAAAAATCACGAAAGGCGTCGGCCGCCACGCGGGGATGGTCGGGAACAAGGCGCGCGATCACCTTGCCGTGCCTGGTGACGGCGATTTCTTCGCCAGCTTCGACTTCCGCCAGCAAAGCTGAGAAGCGGGATTTCGCCTCCACTACGGTGATGCTTTTCATCGGCGTCTCCATAAAATGACCACGTGGCCAGAATATATGTGCAAGAGCACGTCGTCAAACGAACCCTGCACCGTCGGGTCACAGACGTGATTCCGCAGCCTCATGTAAGATTCGTCGAATTGCACCTGCGGACTTCTCGATCACAACTCCGCAAGCCGCCGCTTTCGTGTTGAACCGTCATCGCCTTGACAACACATTCAGCTATCGTGAGCGGGTTCCGGTGATGCATCTGTTCGCACAAATTAGCTGTTCAGCAGATCGGGAGGAAAGAATGAACGCTGAGGCTTTCGGCACCCCGCTGTTCGTGAAACGTGACACATACATCGTACAAGAGATTGCGGACCTCGCGGACGCCATCGATTTCCTCACTGAATGGCCAGACGATCGCAGGGACGGAGTCCACGAGATCGCCCTTAGGACGTGCTATGATGCCTATGATGGGCGAAAGCCTGTGAGTGCTGCCCGCAACGCCTTTTTTGGCTTTGCGAAACGGGTCGCCATATTGGAGGATGAAACTTCCGCGATGCAGTGGCTCGCCGCCTGCAAGTCGGGCACCGGAAAGGTGCAAGCATAGGTTTTGGCCACTTCTGCTGCTGGGACTTCGTGGATGGCTAGAGGCGCGTTGAGGGAGGTTCGCCATGCCGCATAACAGTTTTGCTCGTCCAGAGCAATTGGCAATGCTCAGCAAGGCCCTCGCGGAGCTAGGCGGCCATTTCCCGCCGGACAGCCCCGAACGCGAGGCCTTGGCCGCGAAGATCATGGCGCTGTTCGAAAGCGGGGCCGGCACGCTGAAAGAGATCAAGAAGGCGCTGAGCGACCGAGACGCTGCTCCTTGAACCTCACTGGCCTTGTCCGGTCCCAAGGGGTGAAAGCGGCTCGCCCGTAGCAGCAGGCGGTTTCCGTTCTTGCTGCGGATCCAGCCGATGGGCGCTGCCAGCCTGCGGCCGTTTGACAAGCCGGCCATCGGGGCGCTAGCACCATCCAAAGCTGAGAGTCGCAGGGCAGAACTGACCGCATCCATCGGGCTGCGCGACCTCGACCGGCTTACACCCAACTGGACTTATCGCGCATCAGCATGGTGATGCGACATCTCCTGTGTTGAGAGCGCGATGACGGAGCTTGGTTGTGACGCAGCTGTGCGCGAAGCGCCCAGCTGTCGGCAGGTGAGCGAAGAACGACTTGGTGGAGGTGAGATAGTCATGCGGCGTGAAGATTCCCCGCCCTTTGCGGCAACCACACTGATGCCTCTTCAGAACCCGGTCTTTCGCTCGATCTGGACAGCCACGCAGATTTCCAGCCTCGGCTGGCTCGTCCAGAGCGTGGCTATCGGCTGGCTCATGGCGACGATTTCAGCCTCCGACCTGATGGTGGCACTCGTTCAGGCTGCATCTACACTGCCCGCCTTCTTCTTGTCGATCCTTGCTGGAGCCATTGCAGACAGTTTTAGCCGCCGCGGGGTGATGCTTGCCGGACATTGCCTGATCGCACTGGCGTCCACGACGCTGGCTCTCGCTGTCGGTCTGGGCTTTGTCAGTCCGTGGTTGATCCTCGGATTGGGTTTTCTGGCCGGATGCGGCTTTGCCTTGAATGATCCAGCCTGGCACGCCTCCGTCGGTGATATCCTGGAAAAGCGCGAGATACCCGCTGCGGTGACACTGATGTCGGTGGGATATAATATTGTCCGAAGCGTAGGTCCCGCACTGGGCGGTGTTATTTTGGCCTTCCTTGGCCCGCTGGCAGCATTTGCATTGGCGGCGCTGAGCGACCTGGTCCCGTTGAGCGCTGTCCTGCGCACCAAGTGGCAGGTTCGCTCTTCGCCTCTTCCGCGCGAGCGCATGGCGACCGCCATTCATGATGGCATGCGCTTCACCGCGATCTCCTCGGAGATCAGAGTGGCGATTGTGCGTGCAACCCTGTTCGGGCTGTCGAGCATCTCGATCCTTGCTCTCCTTCCCCTCCTCGTCCGCGATCAGCTGGCGGGTGGGCCACTTGTTTACGGCGTCCTGTTGGCCGGCTTCGGCACAGGTGCCTTTGTCGCAGGCATTAGCAATGGTTACTTGAGACGCATTGCGACCCAAGAGCGATTGGTCACGCTGGCGTCCGTTGCCTGCGCAACGTGTTGCCTTTTGCTGGCCGTCACATCATCCGTGACGGTGGCGGCGATCGCGCTTGCAATCGGTGGCGCAGGCTGGGTCGTCACCTGGACCGGAACCGACGTGTGTGTGCAGTTGGCAAGCCCAAGGTGGGTCGTTGGTCGCACTCTGTCGATCTATTACGCTTTGACCTACGGCGGTATGGCAGCCGGCAGCTGGATCTGGGGAGCTGTCGCGCAGAACTATTCCCTGACGTGGGCTTTGGAAGGTGCTGCAGTGGCACTGTTGCTGGTTGCAGCAGCGGGAAAGGTATTGCCGATACGACTATGGGAAGAATCGGATCAAGGGGCTGCCGACTTCATCCCACCAGAACTGGCCCTTACTCTCCGGCCGAGGAGCGGTCCAATCGTGGTCAAGGTGGAGTACTCGATCCCCGAACCTAATATCGAGGCGTTTCTGCGCTGCATGCGCGAAAGGCGGCGCGTTCAGACCCGTGCCGGTGCGCGCAATTGGACGCTGCAGCGAAATCTTCAGAATCCGACTCTTTGGACTGAGACATTCCGCACTCCGACATGGACGGATTACCTTCGTCTAAATCATCGCCTGACTTTGGCTGACAGGGAGGTAGCCGAGCGCCTAGCCGCTCTGCAGGCTGATGGGTCTTCTCCTCATCTCGCACTTTCGATCGAACGGTCGACAAGCCCTGCCTCTGGCAGCGAAGTTCAGCCTGTGCCCTTTGTATCGCGCCCGTAGCTGACGTTTGAAACGGCGCTCGGCGGGCACTCTCGCAGTTTTTGGGAAACCTGATTCGCAATTGACGCGAGCAGTTGTTGATCTACGTCACGATCTAGCTATTGCCTTGGCAGGCTGTGCAGCCTGCCGCTCGCTCCTCCTGGAATGGTGAATGCACAATCCTTACGGTTTGACCCTCGTGGGTGGCCGTCAGCAACGCGAGCACTGACACTGACTACAGAAGGGATGAACCATGATGCTCTCCGGCGTTCCCAGTCCATGGCCAAAGCATTGCGAAAAGCTTTGGCCATGCGGCAGATCGATTTGTCGGCAGCGAATGCCCATGAAGTAGTCCCTCAGCAGCATGGCATTTCAGACGGGAACGTTCTCAAGTCGGTTTGCGGTGTTGGGATATCACTCTCACTGACGATTTTTGTGGAGCATGGTGGGCAGCAGGGAGCTGCGTCGTTCTATCAAGCCGCATTCGGAGCAGTGCAAACCAATGCGCATTTTCAAAAGAGACGAAGTGAGCTGATGGCCGTCGACATGCGGCTTGGGGATCGGACGATCTCTGTTTGCGGCGCTAACCCTCGTCGTGAAACTGAGCCACTTCGGGGCGGCCCATTTTTCCCGAAAGAACTTGGCTCGGTCAGCACGACGGCCTCGGGAGGCCGCGAAATCAGTGCCGTATGCGTATCCGCCTGAACATGAGGCAGGCCCTTAGTGGGTCTGGCCGCAGGAGTCGATCGGTTCTTTGACCGGGGGTTAACGAAAAGTAGCGGGCGAGCGCATCACTGCCACTTTCCCAGCTTTCCGCCGACGGTAACACTGAAATCGGAGGAGACTGGAAATGGATGCCAACGTCCCCGGCCTATAAGAGGTCAGTATGGACCGCGCACCTGTTTCGGAAATTTTTGGAAGAATTTCGGCAAATGGCACGACAAGGCGCGCCAGGCGTCACGGCAGAGCTCATTTCGGCCGACGACCCTATCGTGAGGGTCGCCGCCTCATACATAGCTTGTCATCGACCTGGATGACGTGAAATGTCCATCGCCGCTGCACTCGAATTTCTAAGGCCGCGTCCTCGGCTATGAATAAAACGCCTGTAAATAGTCAATAATAATCATATGTTTGGCCGTTCCGTCGGTGGCTTGATGAATGGTGAATAAAACATACTAAGTGCCATGGGTTTTGGATCTGCCGCTGATGTAGGCGACTACCCTGTCAGGGTCGACGTTCCATGCCCTCGCGTTTTCCGGTGTGATCGCCGTGATTATCTCGGCCACTAACCCAACGAGGTGGTCCCGGTCTTCATCATTCAGGTTCTGGAAATAATCCGAAGCGAACGACCGCACGTCGTCTTCCGGGAGGCCATCCTCCACGATGGTACGGACAGCCTCGTCGATGCGCCTCCGCTCACGCAGTTCGACAGACTTCGGCACCCGCCTGGTCGCCACCGCAGCCGTGTAGTTTTTCGACGTCTCCTCATAGGCGTCGGCCACGGCGCCGGCCATCAATGACGCGTCGCCCAGTTCGTAGAAGAGGATGAGTCCGGACAGGTATGCGCTGCGGTTGATGCCGATGAACGAGATCGGCGGCAGGCCCTGCCATAGCAATGGCACGTTGGCCATGAGCCGCCCCATCCGCTTGTCGCCGTCAATGAAAGCCTGCAGGTAGGAGAACTCGGTCAGCAGCAGGAAGCTTGCCTCGAACGGGTCCTCGACTTGTTCCGCTTTCCAGAGCAGCTGGCCCAGGTCCTGCGTGAGCTGGGTGCGATCGCCGCTCGGCTGGTAGCTGGAGCCTTGAATCTTGACCGGGTTTCCCCGCACCCGCCCAAGGTCTTCGGGCAAGATCAGGTCGCGAAGGAGCATCGCGTGGATTCGGGCGGCGAACTGGGGGTTGAGGACGGGCCTCCCCACGCTATCGAGCAGCTCGGAAATCGCGTGCTTGTGGTTGAGGATCATGGTTGCCTCCGCCAGTTCGTGGCCGCTCGCTTTCTGGCCGTATTGAAGGAGGACTTCCGTGTCGAGATAGGTGTACGTGTTCCCTTCAAGGTTCGATGATGCCCAGGCGAGGTCAATCAGGAAGCGTTCCGCGATCGCCCTGCTATATGTCGATGCATCCAGGGCCTGGTTTACGCCTTCCGCGGCGGCCCTGATGCGCGCCAACTGTTCCGCTGGAAGCCATGTTGTTGTGTTCGGGACGTAACCTCCGATCCGCTCAGGGTCATACGGAACCTCGGGGCGGTAGTGCGGTGCCTTCGAGAACCAAGACGCTGCTGGGGACAAATCGAACGATGCGCCGCGGGTTTCTCCCGTTTTGATGACGATTCCGTCGGCGACGAGCCTGGCCATCGCCCGGGACACGGTTGGCTGGCTGGCGCGGCTAGTCAGTTTCGCTACGATGCCAGTCTGCGACATGCCGATCCCGGCGCGGGAAAGGATGCTGACGATCTCCTTCTGAAGAGTGTCCAAATTTCGAAGTGCCATCACGGGATGCATGGGATTCACCATTCACAAGTTCACGCAGGGACGACTAAGCGCCCGCCGCCCTGCAAAAATCAAATGAGAATATCGCCATTCATGAATAAATAGAAGCATAAAAACGATTTGTTTACAACGATATAAAAACTACCGGAAGGTGTCTGAATGAATGAAGAATAAATCGTTCACCTCGGACCGACCGCAGATGTAGCCTCAGTTCTCGGTGAGCTAAGCCGAGTGGCCAGTGAGCGCGCCTCCGCCTTGACAAGGCGACGCGCGTCTAACTTTGGATGCCTTGTACGGACCTGGAGCTCCATAGGATCGACTGATCGCGACAAGGGCGAACGGCGTCTCGATGCGCTCTGGAGAAGCCTGACTCCCTTACGGGAACGGGGCGACGGGCGCTGGTCTTTCTGGAGTAAGGTCCAGGTTGAAGCGTTAATTTGGGAGTTGGTGGCGGTTGCTACCGAATTAGCGCAAAATTGCCTGAAACTGCATTGTCAGGAGAGGGTTCTGGGGGATGCGGATCATGCTCATACCGGGGGTGCCGTCATGCGCTCCTGTGTGGTTGGCCGCGACGGCGTGGCCGGAAGAAAGCCGCGCCAACATGCAGGGGATGAGAAAATCCAACAGCCCCATATCGGTAAGAATTGCACGTTGATTTTTTTGGACATTGCTCCAACGTGGGGGTAGTTCGATTCCGGCCTGGAGTGCGGCTAATGGTCGACCAGGAGGCCGCTGTCATCGCCAAAGAACTCGTTCGATTGCCGCTCCAAACCGCCGAGCTTGGCGATAAGATCTCCATCAAGGCAACCGTCGCGGCAGATCGCAACCGCGGTCCGGACCTGAGCGGAACGGACTGTGAGCTTACCGAACGCATCGTCTTGGAGACCCATGTTTCTCGCCGCGTTCGTTATTTTCGATCTACATGAATGACGCCCCCGGTGTCCCTTCATAGGTTTTCGCCACCTGTCGTGATAAATATCAGCACCCCAGGTATTCGCTACGAGTGCAGCAGCGTCGAAGATGCAGCCGATCAGCTGCTCCAGTGGACTAAGCACGGTCCCAGATGGAACGAGGCCGTACGCGTCTGTTTGTCCGCCTTGGCCGGAGAACTGACGCCTGACGATGCCCGCATCGCCTTCAAGGCAGCCGCCAGAGAGGAAGGCCTGCTTGTCTAGCAATCTCTATCATGGATCGAGCGGAGGCCCGGAGAGCGCCCGAGAAATTCGAGGCCGGCGCCGGTCCGATCTGAAACCGTTCTCGGCAAAGGGAAGGTCGGCACGCGCCATGACGGCACGTCATTACCCGTAACCCATTCGATCACTGGCACGTCCGCGCGAAGCCGATCTGCAGCGGCCGAGCCGGCACGCCGCACCAGATTGGTGCAGTGCACATACCACTGTCACACATCAGCCCCAATGTGCTGTCGCGGGCGGGAAACCATCTTCAAGCGGAGGTTCAAGAAATGTCCAAACCCACTGACAAGTCCAGCGCAACCGAAGCCACCGAATTTGCGGCATTCAATCCCGACAAGGCTACCGATCAACTTCGCGCCGTCGCTGACAAGGGCATGGAGCAAACGAACGAGGTGCTTCAAAAATTCAAATCAGGCGCTGAAGAGACCCAGAAGGCGCTCGAGTCGAGCGCCGAAACCGTGAAGTCGGCCGGCAACGAGTTATCGCTGAAGATGATCGCGGCATTGCGCGCGAACGCCGAAGCTGACTTCTCGCACCTTGAGGCTCTGGTCCGTGTGAAGTCGCTGTCCGAAGTTTTTGAGTTGCAAAGGATCTTTCTGCGCAAGCGCGTTGAAATGGGTGTCGAGCAAGTCAAGGACATCCAGGCGCTCACCGCCAGGGCGGCGGCCGACGTTTCCAAGCCGGTCAAGGACGCCTTCGCGAAGGCCCTGAAGGGCCTCGAGGCCGCCTAGTTTTCTAGATGATCCAATCAATGCGGGAGCACTCCTCGATTTCAGGCTACCCGTCATTTGCCGGTCAGGGGCCTGTCGTGCAACGCGGGTTTCTGGCCGGAGCCCGATTTGGAATGGTGGTCCATCATGGTCGACCACTCCCCCCGCAACCGGGACTTGCCAAACAGTCGCTCGCCTGGACCGGCAACGTCCAGCGCCGGAACTCGACGGCGCGATGTGCTCATCTGCCGGCGGGACACCGAAACAGTCGCGACGGTCATCAAGCGCCCGAGGTCCGCTCGTGGCCGGATCGGGTGGCAAGGCCGCGGCCTCGTCGACCGTGACCCACATCGACGACCTGGTCGGCACACCAGCTCCTTGTCGAGGCGGCGCCGAACGGCCGTCCCAGAGCGTAGACCAGGGACAAGGTGGATCTTGTCTGTGCCCAAGAGAGTCCGAACCCTGTTTCTTCTTCGGCCAAGTGGTCAAAGGCCTTGCGATTTGGCGATCTTGCTGCGTTATCTCCTGGCGCAATGTAAACCGGCCTGGCTTTTGGCCAGGCCATTCTGCAGTTGTTATGAAGGAATAAGAAGATGGCGACTGGAACCGTGAAGTGGTTCAACAGCACCAAGGGCTTCGGCTTCATCCAGCCCGATGGCGGCGGTCAGGACGTGTTCGTCCACATTTCGGCTGTCGAGCGTGCCGGTCTTTCGACCCTCGTCGATGGTCAGAAGATCAAATATGAAATCGAGAAGGACCGCCGCACCGGCAAGTCTTCAGCTGGCAGTCTGAGCAAGGCAGGCTGACTGTCTTGCGCGCCGCGCAAACGTGACGGAGCCAAAAGGCCAGGGCAGCTTTTTCTCAGCCTTCACGAATTACAGGCCAAGCCAGACAATTTGCAAGGAAAGGCGGGGTGTTTCCCGCCTTTCTCAAAATACCGGCCGGAAGGTGCGTCTGAAGGCGCCGTTCGCCACCTGCCTCATCCAAAGCCTGGTGGTTTATCCCACACACCGACAAGCTGATGCCCCTGGTGAGAATACCGGCGAAAAGTTCGGAGAGGCGGCCCGCAGCTATCTGGCCCCGCGCCACCGAGACTCGCACAGCGCCTACAGGCTGACACTCACACCGTCGGCCGTCGCCAGCAGTCTGCTGCCGACGGCTCCTTGTCATTGATTCCACATAGGCGCGCAGCAGCACGTTTGGGTCAGCGGCCCCCGGCCGCAGCGCTATCCTCGATGGCGGCTGGCACCTTTTGTGGCGCCGCTCCAGCCGGCGGATCGTCCTCGGTCCTCAAGTCCAACTGCCCCCAGATCGACGTCTTCCGTGGGCCGGATTTCGGCTTCCGTGAGGGTTTGACCTCGATGATGAACGGTTTTGTCTGCTTGCGCATTGATCCTCCAGCCGATTCGCGGCGCAACGATACTTCGCTTATCGGCAAAGGCAACTGTGCCGGGCATTGGGAAGTGCTCAGGAGACATACCCAGCAAGGTCCGGTGGCTCAGGTGCCGCGACCCTATTGCCCGGTGTGTATATCCGCGAGTGCGGAGCGCCCGGCGAGAGCCGCCAATCACATTGCCATTCCTTTTGGAGGACATTGACTTTTTTATTCACAAGGCCGCTTCGTGGTAAAAAAGATCTCCCTCGATATAAACAACGCGCTCTGCCGTCACTTTGCGGCGCGGCGCCAATGCCAACGACATGCCTATGTGATTTTCGTCCCGCCAATCCCTGTGAATGTCATTCGGGCTTGGCGACGCAAGGATCCGGGCGGTGTTGTCAATCGGATGGCACCAAGTTTTCGCGAGCGCCGGCTGCGCAAGCAGTAGCGACAACGCCGCAAGCACAAGTTGGCGATGGAGCCTGAGCATCGTGCCGGGCCATCGCCCGATATTGAAAGGCGACAGTTGCCTTCTTCTAAGCTCGTGCCTTTCGCTTGTCAGGCGCCTTCGCAGCAACCTTGCGGCCGAGACCGCTCGCTTTCGCCAATTGCGATCGCGAGGCCGAAGAGTTCGGGGCGACCATCGGATAGTCGGCGGGCAGGCCCCATTTGGATCGGTATTCGTCCGGTGTCAGCCCATAATGGACGTTTAGATGGCGCTTCAGCGATTTGAACTTCTTCCCGTCCTCCAGGCAAATGATGTGGTCCGGGAACACCGACCGCTTCGGGTTGACTGCGGGAGCCTGCGCCGGCTTCTCGGGTTCGGCGGGCTGTCCGAGTTTCGACAGCGATTGATTCACGCTGTGAATAAGATCCGGCAGAGAGGAAATCGGCGGCGCGTTCTTGCTGACGTAAGCGGAAACAATGTCAGTTGTTTCAGCCCGAGCATGTTAGTCATGTCCTCAGCCAAAGCAGGTTCTCCTTTCGAAACATTCATCTTTCTAACTTCCAAACACAATCAACGGGAAAATAGCATGTTCATCCGTAACTCAACGCGTCAGCGGTGACTGCAGGATTCCACATAGTGGATTTGCCGACGGGACTTTCGGAACACCGGCAAGCGTCGCTGCATTTCCCCAGGGTAATCTACCAATCAGGTGATTCGCGCGGCTCGCCGTTCGGCCAATACGGTCCGAAACGTCTCCGGATCCAACGGAAGCAACATCTCCACTTCACTAGTACCTCTGCACAGAGGTTATGACTCTTTGGAAGTCGGCTTGGGATAGGCTTTGGCCATCTTAAGGCGTGCGTTTTCGGTAGAGAACATCCAGTTGATGCGAGCGCCACTGGTGTTTGGCAGGTGCTCCCAGGCAGCGGTCTCCGCGACGAGGCGATCATAGCTATTGATGCGACGATCGAGGCACTGGCCGCGCAGGACGCCGATTTCGATCTCGACCATGTTGAGCCAGCTGGCGTGTTTGGGCGTGTAGTGGAATTCCAGCCGTCGAAGGACGCGTCGCGCCTCTGAAGCAGGCAGAGCCTGGTAGAGCGCGGCGGCCGAGTGGGTTGACAGATTGTCGAGCACCACCCTGACGCGTTCGGCCTGCGGGTAATGGATATCGACGAGGTCGCGCATGCAATGGGCAAAGTCTTCCGCGGCGCGCCGCTCGGTGACCTTGACTTTGCGCCAGGAGCGGTGTGCGTCGAGGAAGACGAACAGGTTGGCGGTGCCGTTGCGCTTGTACTCGCAGTCATACCGCTCAAGCCGGCCCGGTTCGGCCGGGATCGGCTGTCGCACCTCGCCGATGAGTTGGGTCGGGCTTTCGTCGAAGCACACCACCGGTCGCTTCGGGTCCGGTGCCTCGGCATAGAGGTCGAGCACGTCCTCCATGCGCGCGACATACTCGGCGTCGACCTTGGGGATGCACCACATGTCCTTGCGCCAGGGCTTGAGATCGTTGTCTGCCAAGCGTCGGCGCACCGTCTCGCGCGACAGTTCCTGGTGATCGGTCAGCTTGACGAACTCACCGGCCAGCAGTTCCAGGGTCCAGCGGGCGCGGCCCGGCGGCGGACTGGAACAGGCGGTGGCCACCAGCAGGGCTTCTTCCTTGCCCGTCAGCTTGCGTTGCGCGCCTGCGCGTGGCTCTTCGCTGAGCGCCGCCTCCAGACCCATCTCCACGAAGCGGCGCTT
The DNA here is from genome assembly GCF_042682105.1 of Mesorhizobium calcicola. NCBI lineage: Bacteria > Pseudomonadati > Pseudomonadota > Alphaproteobacteria > Hyphomicrobiales > Phyllobacteriaceae > Mesorhizobium > Mesorhizobium calcicola. Next base: position 109,397 of record NZ_JBHUGY010000016.1, on the reverse strand, counting down.
GGTGCGATAGACAGTGGAGCCGCCGACCACCACCGTCGCGGCAATGGTCTCGTCACCCAAGCCCGCGTCGACGGCGAGCAGGATCTGCGCCCGCTTGAGCTTGCGAGCCGGCTGCTTGCCGCCTGCCAGCATCGCTGTGAGTTCATCGCGTTCGGGTTGGTCGAGATCGACACGATAGCGTAGATTCATCCAGAAAGCCTCCTCGGTTGCCAAGGGTTCCGGATGAATCGAAAATTGAATCAATTACTTGACGGGCAAACGCCTGCGGGTCCCAGCTTCACCGAAAAACAGGGCCAGTACCTCGCCTTCATCTGGGCTTATATGCAGATCAACCGCCAGCCGCCGGCCAAACGCGACATGCAACGCTATTTCGGCGTCACCCCGCCGTCCGTCCACCAGATGGTGCTAACCCTCGAACGCTCCGGCCTCATCCGCAGGCAACCAGGTGTCGCGCGCAGCATCCAACTGCTCGTCGACCACGACATCCTACCCAAACTTCAGCCGGTTCAACCCGTCATAACCTCTGTGCAGAGCTACTAGAGTAATATCAGCGCCAGCGGTTAGCTACACGCGACAGCGAAGCTGGTGTTCCATCGTGCGGACCAGCATTACAATTGGCGCCCATCAAGACGGGGCCTGTCTGATGGCGTCCCGCCATGTCGGCGCTACCCAGCCGCTCGCCGATTGCGGGGACTGCTACGGCCGAGCCGGTCCCTGAATATGATTGATCGACGCGGTTGGCGGCGAACCCATCGGGCCGCACCCGCTGTCGCGGTTCGGATCGCGGCGGCAATAGCTTACATGAAACAAAAGGGCCGCCCGAAGGCGGCAAAATCGGGAGTGCCCGAATCTGCAATGGGATTGACGATCCAGGACGGGCCAAGCTTACCCCACGTCAGCGCAATTGCAATCGGTGCGTCGCCAGCCTTCCTGTTTACGGAATATTAGGCCTGTTTTCGCATCATCGATCCGGGCGGCTGAGTAGTGCGTTCCGCCCGCACCCCATTTCAGTCATGGGGCTGCCAAGCCGCCGGGGCGGTTTACTGCTTCGCAGAAGCGCCGTTTTTCGACCGATCTGTGACGCCAAGACCTTTCAGTGATCTCAGTGATCTCGGTCTCGAGCTGACCGGCAGCTACGGGCTCGCCGAACGATGGCCACTGCTGGGCGCTGCGGTCGCCTCGGCGGCAATAGGACAGCCGGCCAAATCATCATACCGGCTGTCTGCAATCGCCTCACGAGCGTCTTGACTCTCCTATGCCAGGAGCCTATCCCCCGCGGTGTTAGCACTCGCCATTGATGAGTGCTAACTAATGTCCGGAACCGCCGGGCGTACTGGTTTGTCCGGCTTCGCCGGATAGAGGGACAGTTCTCACCGTTCTCATCGAGGAAGAAAAAATGGCAAAGTCGAAGTTCCGCCCGCTTCATGACCGCGTGGTCGTTCGCCGGGTCGAATCCGAATCCAAGACCGCCGGCGGGATCATCATCCCCGACACGGCAAAGGAAAAGCCGCAGGAAGGCGAGATCATCGCTGTCGGCTCCGGCGCTCGTGACGAAGCCGGCAAGCTCGTTCCGCTGGACGTCAAGGCCGGCGACCGCATCCTGTTCGGCAAGTGGTCGGGCACTGAAGTCAAGCTCAATGGCGAAGACCTTCTGATCATGAAGGAATCCGACATCATGGGCATCATCGGCTGAATATCGGCCTCTCTTTCACCTGAATCTTCATCTTCGGGCTCTCTGCGAGCCCCTGCCAGGAGCTAAACATGGCTGCCAAGGACGTAAAATTCTCCCGTGATGCCCGCGAGCGCATGCTGCGCGGCGTCAACATCCTCGCCGACGCGGTGAAGGTCACGCTCGGCCCCAAGGGCCGCAACGTCGTCATCGACAAGTCGTTCGGCGCCCCGCGCATCACCAAGGACGGCGTCACCGTCGCCAAGGAAATCGAGCTCGAGGACAAGTTCGAAAACATGGGCGCGCAGATGGTCCGCGAAGTTGCTTCGAAGACCAATGACATCGCCGGCGACGGCACCACGACCGCGACCGTTCTGGCGCAGTCGATCGTCCAGGAAGGCCACAAGGCGGTTGCCGCCGGCATGAACCCGATGGACCTGAAGCGCGGCATCGATCTCGCCGTCACCGAAGTCGTCGCCCACCTCACCAAGAACGCCAAGAAGATCAAGAGCTCCGAGGAAGTCGCCCAGGTCGGCACCATCGCCGGCAATGGCGACGAGTCGGTCGGCAAGATGATCGCCGAAGCGATGAAGAAGGTCGGCAACGAGGGCGTCATCACCGTCGAGGAAGCCAAGACCGCCGAGACCGAACTCGAAGTCGTCGAAGGCATGCAGTTCGACCGCGGCTATCTCTCGCCCTACTTCGTCACCAACGCCGAAAAGATGGTTGCGGATCTGGAAGACGCCTACATCCTGCTGCACGAGAAGAAGCTGTCCAACCTTCAGGCCATGCTGCCGGTTCTCGAAGCCGTCGTGCAGACCTCGAAGCCGCTGGTCATCATTTCGGAAGACGTCGAAGGCGAGGCCCTGGCCACGCTGGTCGTCAACAAGCTGCGTGGCGGCCTGAAGATCGCCGCCGTCAAGGCGCCGGGCTTCGGTGATCGCCGCAAGGCCATGCTGGAAGACATCGCCATCCTCACCGGTGGCCAGGTCATCTCGGAAGACCTCGGCATCAAGCTCGAGAACGTCGGCCTCAACATGCTCGGCCGCGCCAAGAAGGTGTCGATCTCCAAGGAGAACACCACCATCGTCGACGGTGCCGGCAAGAAGGCCGAGATCCAGGGCCGCGTCGCCCAGATCAAGCAGCAGATCGAGGAGACCACCTCGGACTACGACAAGGAGAAGCTGCAGGAACGTCTCGCGAAGCTCGCGGGCGGCGTTGCGGTGATCCGCGTCGGCGGTGCGACGGAAGTCGAAGTCAAGGAAAAGAAGGACCGCGTCGATGACGCCCTCAACGCGACCCGCGCGGCCGTGGAAGAAGGCATCGTTGCTGGCGGCGGCGTCGCCCTGCTGCGCGCTTCGCTGAGCATCAAGGCGGTCGGCGCCAACTCCGACCAGACCGCTGGCATCGCCATCGTGCGCCGTGCGCTGCAGGCTCCGGCCCGCCAGATCGCGGCCAACGCCGGAGCTGAAGCCTCGATCGTTGCCGGCAAGATCCTCGAGAACAAGGACGCGACCTTCGGCTACAACGCCCAGACCGGCGAATACGGCGACATGATCGCCATGGGCATCGTCGATCCGATGAAGGTCGTGCGCACCGCTCTCCAGGACGCGGCCTCGGTCGCCGGCCTGCTCGTCACCACCGAAGCCATGATCGCGGAGGCTCCGAAGAAGGAGTCGGCTGGCGGCGGCATGCCTGGCGGCATGGGCGGCGGCGGCATGGGTGGCATGGGTGGCATGGACTTCTAATTGACGAATGATCCCGAAAAGTTGCAGACTTTTCGGATAAGATCATTCGCAATGAGAACTCCATAAAGCACGCCATCAACTGACAATGCTCAACCCGCAAGCGGGTTTGAGGGGCAGCCTGGATTTCTAATCGAACCCATTCAGCCTTCAGATACGAAAAAGGGCGGCAGCGATGCCGCCCTTTTTCGTTCTGCAAGGCCCATGCCGCGCGATGCTTGCGTCGAGCGCCCCTGTCAGCCAGCGCCAGCTGGCACCGAAGCGTGACGAAATGCGCCGAACACGCCGTGAATGACGAAACCGAGAGCGGATTTCCTTCATGCAGGATTTCTGCCCACGCGACCGCGCTCCAAGGCGCCTCAACTGATCGAACCAGGCCTTGTCCGTAACACCGACGAAGAGACGGGCCATGGCCTAACCTCTCAGCTCCGCCCTGTTCTGAAGCGCCGACCCCTGGCACTCCACATGGCCAGCTCCGCAGTCTGCGAACCAACCACTGCGGAGCACAATTCCATGTCGTCGCCCTCGCCCCGCTCCGTTCACTTCGACGTCCCTACGCATCCCACTTCTGTCATTTCGCGAGCGCCCGCTCGAGATCTGATAGCAGCTTTTCGCGCCGGCCCTTGGAAAGTTTGGCCAAGTTGTCGACCTTCCAGCGCACTGCCGGCAGTTCCGCGGCTCCGGGCACACCAAACAAGCTCCAGTCAGGTTCGCCGGCCTTGAAGGATAGGAGAAGACGCCGGTGCTCGGCAGGCATCTTGCCAACGACCTCGGCGATTAGAGCTTCACGAGCATCGTACAACGCTTCCAGGGTCACGGGCTCTTCCGTCATGCCAGCAAATCCAGCGTCAAACTCCCGGCGCAGGTCTTTGCGCGTCGGCGCCAAAACCTCCGCCAGCGGCCTGTTGTGGCTCAGCATGTACACAATGAAGGCGCGCCGCAGCTCATCGGACACGCCCTCATTCGCGAGCAGATCCCTGACGTCAAACAGATCTCGCGGATGCTGCCGATCCAAGGCCGCGACTATCTTGCCGGCATAGAGGTCCGGGAAGGACACAACAGGCACCTCGGCATAGCCGAAGAGCTCTTCAACTCGGTCGCAAACCGCCCGCGTTTCGGGCGCGTAAACGCAGCCACGAATGACAGGCGTCACCTCGATCTTGATCTGTACACTGTCGGAGGCAATCAGCACCTTTGTGGCAGCGCCATCACTGTGCAGCGGCACTACCTGGGTGCGGCTACGCGGCACATTCTTCCCTATTCGAGCAGCAATGCGTCGTATCGCAGCGTCGATATTGGCGAGGGAAGTCGCGCGATCCTCGACCGGCAGATAGGCCAGATCGATATCGACCGACAGGCGCGGAAGGTTTCTGACGAAGAGATTAATGGCCGTGCCACCCTTCAATGCAAAGACAGCCTCCTCAGCAACGAGTGGCAGGACCCGAACGAGGAGGCTGACTTGCGCGCGGTAAGCCTCAGACGCCGGCATCGAGTGTCTCCGGCACAGTGATCTGATACTTGCTGTCCAGCCGACCCCCGACCACGATCTGGCGCTTGCCACGACCAAGGTCGATACGTTTGAGATCGAGCCGGCCGAACCACGGATGGGCGTGCCGCTCGGCGAACCAGAGAAACAGTCTCTTCACCTTCACGGAGCCGCATGCTTCCAGCACTGCCTGAACCCGCTTCGGGCTCAGAGTGCGAACCGACTCCATTAGAACGTCAGCTTGATGGAAGGTCTCCCGGAATGGGAGAAGGTCAAGAAGCTCGCAAAGTGCTCGCTCCGGCGCGGAGACATCGAGCTCCCATCCCCAATGTCCCCATACAATGCGCGTCCTTCCAGGTGCGTCGGCATCGAAGAGCTTGTCTGCCTTGTGTTCGACGAACTGAGCGTCGGTCTGTATCCGCTGGACCCAGCCAGGCAGGCTGCCATAGGCATAGAGGTGGATTTTAGGCTTGCCCGAAAAGCGGTGGTAGTGGGTCAGGCCCTGCAGTTCGAGGGCGCTGCGGCCGCCGACATGCACGGCTTTGTCGAGAAGTCGCTGGAGCGAGATCATCACGCGCTGCCAGGCCATGGTCTGCTCGACGTTGCCGATCGGTCGCTGATAGACGCCGCGGACGACACCTTCGAGCCAACCCTGCGCCACGTATTTTTCACGCCACTGCCGACGGTAGCCGTATTCATCCAGCCAAGCAGTATCGACCACTAGCCCCTCGGGGAGCAGGCGATGAAGCTGGTTTATTTTTTCGTTTTTTCGACCTATCATTGGTAGGGGAAAATAACACGAGTCCAAACCGCCAGGCAAGTTCGGAGGTTCGTATTTTCGACCCATCAACGGTAGGCATAAAGGCGCAATATTCAAACCACCAGGGCAAAACGCATCTGGAGGAGGAAATGCCGACCTTTGAACATGATGCGATCCAGCAAAGACGGAGACGACCTATTGACGCGACCGGCCTGTCGTTCCACCGCCTTAAAGCTCATCGGCGGCCAGGTCGCTGATTGGAGGGGAGCCCAGCCACTGAAACGTCTGCCACACACCCGGATCCTGCAGGCCGACAAGCGTTATGATTCGGACGCGACCCGCCGCCTGATCGAAGCCCCGCGGCCATCGCGCCAAAGGCGGCCGGCGCTTGGAAGAACTGCCTCTCGCCTGTCCTCTACCACGACCGAAACGCCGTCGAACGCATGTTCTGCCGGCTCATTGCGATACGATGCGAGCCTCTTGCCGTCAAATTACCCAGCGGCGGTCTGCACCGCTGCGATCGTCGGCCTTGGTTATGAGTCCGGGCCCTGGATCTAGGCCCTGAAACCCGTCTGAACCTATCAGGGGAGTGAATGACGACCATAATTACAATCAATTTTACCTCTGTCGCGCTATGGCGAAGCTTGCTCGGCGATCCCAACGTTCCGAGGAACGGCAGGCGCGGCCAGCGGCGGAATGGTGTTGATCTGTTTGGCGTACGCTATGGCGATCCGTCGCATCATGTTGGAATTCAGTGCAAGCTCAGGGCGATGGACAAGTTCTCACGGAGGATGAGGTCCGCGACGGCATTCGCAAGCCACGTGGGGGTTGTCGGGACACCCTTTCTGCCCCTTTCGCACGTTTTGCATCTTGAATGTCAGAAAAAGATAGCCTATTTTCTGACGCATGAAAACGGCCATGACATCAGTTCCCGATCGGGTCATGCGCCGCGCCCGCGCCGGCGGGCGTGGCGGTGTTTTCACGCCCAGCGACTTCCTCGACGTCGCGGGGCGCGCTGCTCTCGATCAGGCCCTCTCCCGCTTGGTCAAGAGTGGAAAGCTGCGCCGCCTGGCGCGTGGCCTCTATGACTATCCGAAGGTCCATCCGAAGCTGGGCCAGCTTTCACCGGCTCCCGACGATGTCGCGCGTGCGCTCGCGCGGGAGACTGGTTCAAAGGCGCAGATCGCCGGCGCGCACGCCGCCAATGCGCTCGGCCTCTCGACGCAGGTTCCCGCAAAGAGCCTTTATTTGACGGACGGGCCCTCGCGCCGGATCGTGCTGGGTAAGCGCGTGGTCGATTTGCGTCACGCTTCGCCCAAGCATCTGATCGCACCGGGCAGTCCTGCCGGAACAGTCGTCCAAGCACTTCGCCACGTCGGGCCGGTGCGGGCCGCCGATGTGGCTCAGCTCGCCGCGCGCCGGCTGTCGGCCAGCGACAAGAGGCTACTCGCGTCCAACGCAGTTCAGGCTCCCGCCTGGATGCGTCCGACACTGATCTCGATCGGCAACACAGCGTCGAACGCAGCGAATGGATAAGGTCGCCCTTCTACCGCCGAGTGATCGGGCAGCGCTTTTTGGCGAAACTGGTGCCGGGCGCGGCGTCGCCAACACGATCATCGAGAAGGACTTCTGGGTCTGCTGGACCTTGAAACGATTGTTCGGTCTTCCGGAGGACGCCGCAGCCAGCCTAGTCTTCAAAGGCGGAACGTCCCTGTCCAAGGCCTTTGGCATCATCCGCCGTTTCTCCGAGGACATCGATTTGTCCTTCGACCGGGCCGATCCCGGCTACACAGGTGATCGCGATCCAGAAAAGGAGGGCATCAGCCGGAAGAAATCAGGTCAACTCATCGACGACCTGGTGGGAGATGTTGAGAAGCATATAGCCGACAAGCTGCTTCTTGCCCTTCGTTCCGCGATCGTCCAAGAACTCGGCGAACCGCAGCACGACGAGTGGTCGTTAGCGATCGATGAAGCCGACGCGCAGACACTGAACTTCCACTACCCAGTAGTGCTTCCGACGGCCGAGTATCAAGGCATGGCGTACATCACGCCACGGGTTAAGCTTGAGCTCGGCGCCCGCGGCGATCCATGGCCCGCCGAGAAGAAGGTCATTCGCCCCTACGCGGCCGACGATTTTCCCGATTTCTTCGAACATCCGGATACGACCGTCACGGTCCTGTCTGCATGGCGCACCTTCTGGGAAAAAGCCACTGCCTTGCACGCGGAAGCCCATCGTCCGGCAGAGTGGGCGACCCCGCAATATTTCTCGCGCCACTACTATGACCTCGCCATGATGCTCGACTCCGACGAGGGCAAGGCTGCCGCCGCTGATCTCGAGCTGCTGGCAACCGTGGCAAAGCACAAGGCGACATTCTTTCGCTCGGGCTGGGCCAATTACGATACGGCGCGCCCAGGCACTTTGCGGCTGATGCCAAGCGAAGCCCGGATCAACCGTCTCAGAGCGGATTATCGGGCAATGGCGCCGATGATGTTCGATGACACCTCGCCGTCATTCGACGACATTCTTTCCAGAATTGAGAAATTCCAGGGGACCATCAACAGGTAGGCGCACGATTTGCCGAGAACTCCAAACTGACTGCGCGCGAGAAACCATTCAGCCGACACGATCATCGCTGCCAACGAGCTCATCAGGCCTGGAGCGTCGCCTGTTAGCCGCAATATGGAAAACCGAAGACGAAGATCCTGCTAGCGTGGAATCTGCGCTCGCGGCCTTCCTCACGATGTATGGGCTTCTGCCCTGACTCGAAGACATCACCTGGAAAGCAAGCTATGTACAATCTTTTTGTCTCGGGATGGTCAGACCAGTGGAAAGGCGATCCCTGTGTGCTTGATGCCAGCCGCTGCGTCCGCCACCATGAATATACGGACGAGCAGATCGCCGATCAGTATGGCTCGCTCGACCAAGTGGCGCTGAAGGAGCTGAAGCGCCTGCCCTCTATCTTCGCCTACGAGGCTGGCTGTAAGCTCGACCCGAAATTTGGCCTCATTCGCGAGGTCACCGTGCGCCGCGGCCAGGTGCGGATCGAATACGAGATCATCCCGGTCGATCCGTTCCTCGCGGCGGCCGATTTCGATTCCCTTAGTTTTGAGCTGGACATCGGCAACTGGGAAATGACCCGCACCCATTGGGCAGTCAAGGACGTGAACCTGCCCAAGGAACTGCACGCCGCACGCGGGATCATGCTGCCGTCATGGACCCGGCAGGCAGGGCGGGACGTGGACATTACCCGGCACAATTTCGATGTCGGCCTCTCCTTCCCCGGTGAGGCGCGTCGGCTGGTCGAAGAGGTCGCCCGCGAGCTTGAGGCGCGCATCGGCCCCAACGCCTATTTCTACGACAACAATTACGTGTCCCAGCTCGCGCGGCCCTCGCTCGACACCCTGCTCCAGGACATCTACCGCAACCGGTCCAAACTGATCGTCGTCTTCCTCGGTGAGGACTATCAGCGCAAGGATTGGTGCGGCGTCGAGTTCAGGGCCATCCGCGAGATCATCATGGCGCGCGAGGATCAGCGCGTCATGTTCGTGCGCGTCGACGACGGCGCCGTCGACGGCGTGTTCCGCACCGACGGCTATGTCGATGCGCGCCGCTTTTCGCCCGCCCAGATCGCCCAGTTCATCGCCGAACGCGCGGCCCTCATTGCCTAGCCGTCCAGCGCGGTCGGCGGCAGCGCGACGCAGCAGCGGTCAACCAGGACATGGCGGCGCTTGGGCGCGCCGGGATCGGTGAGCCGCGGCGTCGCCGAGATAATGGCCACCTTCCAGCCCGACAGTCCCGGCTGCGGCGCCTGCATGACGACCGACAATACGGTGAGCCCGCGACGCTCGAGCTCGGCCACGCACTTCAGAATGTCGTTGTAGAGATCGCGCCGCCCGCGATCCGATCGAGCGCCTCGTCGCTGACCTTGTCACCGCGTTCGACACGTTCGAATGTGGACAGGGACACGCGCGCGAAGTCGGCCAGCGTCGTGGCCTTCCACTGCTTGAGATGCCGACCCCAGCGCATCATCATCGCGACGAGTTCGATGGCCGGGGCCGTGGGAACAGAGCTGGCTCCGCAAAATCGGACAGTGGCATAAGTGGATTTTCTGCCTGAGATTGGCGAGGATTCTCGCCGGGAATCAGGAGTTGAGGTGACGAAGAGAAGCCGCCGGACGCATTCACCCGCATTCAAGGCGAAGGTGGCGTTGGGCGCGGTAAAGGGGGAGAAGACGCTTTCGGAGCTGGCGCAGCAGTTCGACGTCGAACCAGGTTACGACCTGGAAGAACCAATTGCTCGAAGGCGCCGCGGGCGTGTTCGGGCAGGACAAGGCGGCTTCGAGCGAGGCGCCGGTCGATTTGAAGGCGTTGCACGCCAAGATCGGTGAGCTGGCGCTGGAGAACGTTTTTTTGTCCGGCGCGCTCGGCAACGCCGGCCTGCTGAGCGCAAAGCGATGATCGACCGCGACCCCACTCTGCCTGTGGTGCGTCAGGCGAAGGTGCTGAAGCTGGCCTGCAGCACGGTCCACTACAAGCCTCGGCCGGTTTCGGCCGAGGACCTGGCGCGGATGCGTCGGCTCGACGAACTGCATCTCGATTACCCGTTCGCGGGAGCGCGGATGCTTCGATCGCTGCTACGGCGCGAAGGCGTTTCGGTCGGCCGCCGCCATGTGACGACGCTGATGAAACGCATGGGGATTTCGGCGATCTATCGTCGCCCGAACACGAGCAAGCCCGCGCCGGGTCACAAGGTCTATCCGTATCTGTTGCGGAGGCTGAAGATCGAGCGGCCGAACCATGTCTGGGCCATGGACATCAGCTACGTTCCGATGCGACGGGGCTTCGTCTATCTGGCGGCGGTCGTCGACGTCTTCAGCCGGCGCGTGCTCGCCCATCGCGTCTCGATCACGATGGAGGCGGCCTTTTGCGTCGACGCGCTCGAGGCGGCTCTGGCGAGATACGGCAGGCCACAGATCTTCAACACGGATCAGGGCAGCCAATTCACCAGCCTCGACTTCACGGGTGTGCTGCTGGACGCGAAGATCGCCATCAGCATGGACGGCAAAGGCGCCTGGCGCGACAATGTCTTTGTCGAGCGGCTCTGGCGGACGGTCAAGTACGAGGAGGTCTATCTGCGCGCCTACGACGGCGTGTCAGAAGCGCGTGCGTCGATCTCCAGATACTTGACCTTCTACAATGGAGGACGCCCACATTCGAGCCTTGACGGGCACACGCCCGACGAGGCTTCCTTCGGCGGGCACGCGATGGCGACGGTCGCATGATCGTCGCCGCGCGATTTTGCTGCAGCTCTGGTCGGGCTTCGCCCTTCCGACGCCGCAGCAAAATCGCAAAGCGCTGCGTTCACGTAACCCGGCAGGAAACCACTTAAATTCCGCAGGGCGCTGTCCAAACAAACGAAGCCAGCTCTGTATTATGCAGTGATCCCGCACACTGATTTGGTTTGGCGATGCATCGATCTCTAGGTTGTCGTTTGGTGCGACTGCTATGCGGAACTGGAGATCTGCACGGCCCCGACGGCCATGAAGCGGTTTGTTGGAAACCCAATCAAGGGCAGATAGGCATTGCCTGAAAAGCCCAGCACGTTCGAGCGCAGGCCAAGCCACTCCGCTACGAAACTTAGGGTCGCGCTAACAACACCGGCATCGCGCCAAGCCAAGCTTTCTCCATTCACATAGGCTGCATCGATTTTGGAAAGGTCTGCTATCAACCGAAGTGTGCAGCCTGATGCGATCCCCAATACCGCTTTCACCTGCTCTCTGTTGAGCTCGGCTGCCTGGGATGAGACGCAGAGTAAAGCCGCAGCGTGTCTCGTGGGCAGGTAAGCGCGTGCCGCACGATCGCTGTTCGACATCTGACAGATGATCTGGATGGCGTGCAATCCACCTGCGGAGGGTGAAATACGGTGTTCTAAAGGCACGCCGGCACGCCCGATCCCGCGAAATTCGCGAGTCCTGCACGCGTACCAAAGCAATGCTTCAATCTCTTGCCAGCTTACCGGCCCCCCAGTGGCAGACCGCCGCGACTCCATTACGTCTATAAATGACCGATCGCGCTGCTCTTCCGGCTTGGGAAGCTCACGTATCAACGCGCCTGCCGGCAACCAGGCAGACCAGTCACCTGGCTGCTCCCGGGGAGCAGCTTCTTCAGTGAGGCGTCCAGCCAAGAGCCGACCACGTGTTGTAATGCTTAACGCAACCCCTGCATTTGCCGCAGGCGTAATTCCCGACGTGACACGAGTGCGCCCAGGCGAGGGTCGCTTGGTCGATCTCGGATGTTCGCACCAGTTCGACCGCATCCAGCTCGATCGCCGGAGCTTCTACAGTGATGCCGCCTTCCTGGAGCGCCAGCAGCTTCGAGATATGCTCGACAAAATCGGGACGCCCGTCGGCGTGGACGCCGTCGGTGGCGAGGGCGCCGATAAGGAGGCGTTTAATCCCACTCTTCACCGCGGCCATGCCGGCGAGCGTAATCAGCAGCTGATTGCGGAATGGCCACCATTCCGACACTGGCGCGACCTCAGACGGCGCACGGCCCGCCATGTCCCCAGATCCTAGAGCCGAGCAATCGACGCGAATGACTTCGTGGGGGGTATTGAGGAGTCGCGCGACTTGGCCGGCGGCGACGATTTCAGCCTCAGCCGGCTTCTGCCCATAGTCGATGGTGATGGCAACGTCCGGGCGCTTCCACCAAGCGATGCTGACCGAGTCCATGCCTCCAGAGAGAAGCAATGCCGTCCTCATTTAGGCAGGCTCCATATCGCCTTGTAGATCGCGGTCACGAAGTCCTGAGCCACGATCGTCCCCGAGCCCACGAACATCTTTAGGTCTTCCTCCTTCTCGTTCTCCGCCAATGCCACGATCGGGATGCCTTTTTTTCTCGCGTACCCGACTTCGAATACGGTTCCGGGGTCCATGCCATTAAGTATTGCGAAGATGACGTCGCAGCCGTCCAAACCGATCAGATCCGCAGGAGCGACGACGTCGGCCTTGCCGGGTCCGATTTCATGTACGGGCGAGAAAACGTCTGCGCCGGCATCAATGAGTGCGAGCCTCGCCTCTTCGACCAGCCAGCGTTGTCCAAGGTCAAAGAAAGGTGCGGCAAGGTATATGCGTCCGGAGCCAGGCTTGATCGGTGTTGCCCTGGCGGACATCAAACCATCTGGAGTGGGAGGCGGAAGGGTTCGCGAGTTGCAGTACCAAGCGGTTGCGCGCGACGCCAAATCCGCGGCTTCGACCGGGTCCCTCCCCTCTATCGCCCACAAACCGGCAAACGTTGAGGAAAACACGTCGCCTGACCCGAGCTTCCAGACTGAATCCGATTCGTAGAGCGGAATCTGTTGTTGGTGGTCAGGCGTGAGGACCAATGCTCCCAGTGCGCCCATCTTCAAGACAACGACTTCGGCGCCGTCATTGTGAAACAGCCAATTGGCGCCGTCGCGCGGATTGTCGGTGCCGGTGATGGACCGCATCTCCAACCGGTTGAGAACCACACCGAGCCTAGCTGCCGACGAACCGTTTCGTCTGAACGGTTGGGCGTCGAACGCGGATTGAGGGTCGTATACTGCGATGTTCGCGGACACGACGACGTCTGATTCGATCATCCCGTAGCGGATGACGATACTGTTCTCGACCTTGATGTCTGGTAGTCTCTTCAGCAATGCCGGTGGCGGCGAGATAAGCGGTATCGAGAGCGTATGGACATAATCGAAAGTGACTGCCTGCTCGGTCCCCAGAAGATCCAGTTGCACGTCAGCGAGTTCTGCCTCAACAGCAATCCGATCGCTGAGCCGGCTGTTGGCGTAACCTCGTAATTGCACGCGGCCACTTGCAAGCTGCGCGATCGAAAACGCGGCGCGTCCTGCCGACCCGAAGATATGATCCCATTCGGGTTGCAGGCAACGCTCATGGTAGACACCGCCTGCAACGGTTACGTCGCGGCTCACACCGGGTAGACCCTGACCGTATAGACGCCGCCGGAGATCGACAGAATCTCAGCTTTATAGGGCACCGCCTGCTGGACGATGCAGTTGATCACCTGCAGATAGCCAACGAACGTGAGCGACCCGCCGAGGTTTCCGCGGGCATCCCGTACGACAAGCGTTGAAGAACTGCCTATGGCGACAACATCGACATCCAGAACGTCGCCGACGTTAAGCGGCCCAAGAACCGAAGGCTTCGGACTGTTCACGGGGGTCTGGTATTCGCGGCTGCATTGATCAAATCCGCCTCCGACAGCGGGACCGAGATCATTCCGTCCACTGCCTCCGCCGCCACCGCTCATGTCCAGTCCTCCTCGCTTAGTGCGGGAGGACTAGAGCCTGATTCGATACATTCATCAACGTTTGTAGGAGGCGCGGATGCACGCTTCGCATGATTTTCCACATTACGGCGTCAAGCATCGATGCTCGGACTCCAATTGCAGAGCTGAAATCCAGATATTTCTTCTCCAGTCCGAAATAATCGGTAGCTGGATTAGCATTTGCCGGGAAAACGCCTATTTGGCGGCAGGCGCGGATGATATGAACGTCGAGTATAGCAACGTCGTCGCTGCGTCGACGATTGCGAACTACCCATGATGCGGTCTTCGGACCGATCCCAGGCAGGGAACAAAGACTATCGCGCAGCTCTCTGTCATTCAACTGGGCCTCGTCAATCATCGGAACGCCTTCAAGGCATCCGTGCAGATAGCCGGCACGTTGCTTTGCGAAGCGGTATCGCACGGATCGTCCGAGGACTGATAGCGGTTCTGATAGCAATGCTTCCGCCTGGGCTAGAGACAGGCGAGGGCCGTTCGCGCGCATATAGGAGCGGACGCGATCATAGGCAGCAAGGCCAACCTCAGCAGGGGCGCCGTGCCCGCCAAGAAGGCACGCGACCACTTCCTCCGCGAGCGTTTCGCCAAGTCCGCTCTCGTCGGGCACGTCAAGCGCGTCCATCCAAACTTGAGTTGCCCAGAAAGCCGGGGTGAACACTGCTGTGAAATTCCCCCAGGGGACCGACGGCATGACCTCAGCATCGGCATCCGGCAGGTGCAGGAAGATCGGCTGCCCTTCCTTCAGCGAGATAACCTGTTGCATCTCTCGATTCCAATCTCTATTCATATAATTCATAGACAATTTTGATCAAAATGACAACGGAAAACACCACGCTGCTGAACGAGGTACGAGAGGCTATGGACCGGCTCGGTATAGGCCAGGTGCAGCTGGCATTGTCTTGTGGTTACACGCAATCGTACATCAGTAAAGTTTTGAATTTTCGTGTTAAAATGACCGTTAAGCTGGAGCGGAGGCTGACATCCTGGCTTTCAGTCCATTCCATGAAGGAAGCGGTTTCGAGTTCGGAGATCGATGCAATCGTTCGACGCCTCGCTGAGACAAGGCCGGAAAGAAGAATACATATAATGAATATTCTTCGCGGTCTGGCCGACATGTCGTGAGGGGCGTGGAGTCTATAGTCGCCGCCGTCGCATTGTGGCAACTTAGCCCCCAGCGACGTCAAGAAGCACTCTTTCCACACGATAGAGCCGTCGCTGCTGGTCCAGTTCGTACAAAAGGCGCTAAGGTGGCGGCCTCACATCTTCTCGTCGTGTCCATTTCCGAGCCAGCACAATGAACCGACTGCCATGCCTGATCGATCGAGCTACATGAGCGACCGCCCCTCTGCCTTCCGCAAGGATGCTGTGCTGGCGCGACTGGCTGAACAATTCAATGTCGCGCAATTCGTGAGTTTCGCACCGAAAGCCGGGGCTCCGATACAGCAGTTTGCCCGGCTCGCTGGGCTGCCGGCCGATCAGCACTTCGATACGCCGGCGGAGGCGATCGGGGCTCTCTATTTGAGGAGCGTCGAAGGCACACTCAACGTCCGGAGCTTCAACGAACACCGGCCTCAGAGTGCCGAGTTTCTTTACGGACTTTCCTCGCCACTTGATGTCGTGGCTGCGGTTGAGCGTCTCTCTGCCGCAGGCTGGTTCACGATTGTCAACGAGACTATTGATGTCAGCGATGGCGGAGTTTCGGGGGTGATCCTTGATGACATCGTTGAATTTGGTCCCGATGTTACGCCACGCGGGGTCGAGAAAGCGGGTTTCGCGACGCTACGCTCTGACTGGGCGCGCCGGCTGTTCGACATAGTCTACGGATTTGGTCCCGACTTCGCGTCAGCAAAATCTGCGCGCCTTGAGTTCAGCCTTCACCCCAAGCCGCGCGGCTATCGTCAATCCCATGTCATATATTGGGAATTCGGTGAGAACGAAGCCATGCATGCCGCTGACGTGGAGCCGAGATGGCCAAATGGCTTCTCCCGCCTGCTTGGAGACAAGGCGTACGGGTTGCTGATCGGTCATCTTGCCGGCGTGCCCGTGCCGCGGACGACAGTTATTTCTCGCCGGGTCGCTCCATTCTCGTTCGGCGAGAGCACGGGAACCCGCGAAATTTGGACACGGACATGTCCGACCGAACAGGTGCCGGGCCATTTCACGACTGTTCGAGGTTGGACTGACCCGTTCAAGCTCCTGAATGCGGAAGACCCTGATCATCGCGCAATTGCGTCAGTCATTGCGCAGGAAGGCGTCCCCGCGACCTGGTCGGGTGCTGCGATTTGCGACGCTGAGGGAAACCTCCACGTCGAGGGAGTTCTTGGCGCCGGCGACGCCTTCATGCTCGGCAAGAAGGCGCCTCAAGAACTTCCACCTGAAGTTCTGAGTGCAGTTGAAACTCTCTATCAACGAACTTCCGCTCAACTTGGTGCAGTGAGATTCGAATGGGCATATGACGGTCGCACCGCGTGGCTGCTGCAACTGCATAAGGGGCGCAGCGTTTCATCCGGTGCAACAATTGTCCCGGGAGAGGCTGCGGAATGGAAAAGTTTCGATGTTCGAGATGGCCTGGAAGCGCTACGAGTAGCTCTCACAATGATTCCGTTCGGCCATGGCCTGATACTGGAGGGGGAGGTCGGCCTGACAAGTCACATCGCGGATGTCGTCCGACAGGCCAGTGTGCCGACACGAATGCGTCTGGTTGCTGACCAAGACTCTAATTGACGCTTGCGTGAAATCGGAACATAATGAGAACACAATAAAAATATAAAGTATCCACAATGGTAAACAAAGGGAAACGAAGATGCTTTTGACCGCTATCGCAAACGCTCGTAAAGATGCTGAGTCGCAGCTCGGAACCTTGGATAGGGCTCTTCGCATGCGCTTCGAACGCCGCATGAGGGAAGAGACAGAGAACGATGGCAAAACCGCCAAAGAGCCCGTCAAAAACAGCGCCGAAAAGCAAGATTAAGCTCTACACGAGCAACGATGAAACCAGGGAAGTGGTCCGCGGCGGCGCGGACCCCCAAAATAAGGACTACCGGCACAATTACTCCCGAGATCACGGTCGGATCATTCACAGCGCCAGCTTCCGCCGTCAGCAGGGAAAGACACAGGTATTCCCCAGCCGCGAGTCCGATTTTTTCAGGAGCCGTCTGACACATTCGCTTGAAGTGGCCCAGATAGCCCAGGGAATAGCCGAGTTCATCAACTACACATACAAGACTACTTTGCCTGAACCGATTGACGTCAGGTTGTGTTTCGCCGCTGGTCTGGTTCACGACATTGGCCATCCGCCATTCGGTCACAACGGTGAAGGGGCGCTCGACAATGCGATGCTTGAATATGGCGGGTTTGAGGGCAATGCCCAAACCTTGCGAATTCTGACCAGGCTGGAGAAGAAGGTCAAATACGCCAAACCTCTCGATGGCGATGGAGATATAAGGGCCGGTCTAAATCTCTGCCATCGGACGCTGGCTTCTATCCTGAAGTACGACAACATGATCAAAGCCGTGCGCCCTGAAGGCTCAAAGGTCGAGAAGGGCTACTACGCTACGGAAAAAACGATCGTCGAGAACATCAAAAGCTCGGTAGTGGGCGACTTCAAACTGAAGCGCGGAAAAGAGTTCAAGTCGCTCGAATGCTCGATAATGGATCTGGCAGACGACATTGCATATTCCGTCTACGATCTTGAAGACTGCCTGAAGGTGGGGTTCCTCAGCCCTGCGAAGATCCTAGCGACCAAGGATGCGCTGTTGGACAAGGTGGCAGCGAGCGTATCGAAGCAGATCAAGGAGGACGTCAGCAAGGAAGATGTGCTCGACGTATTCTTCGATATCTTTGCCGGACTGTTCCAGGGCGAGCCCGATAACGATGAAAGTGGCGCGGGGGTAGATGTGACTGGGAGTCCGGATGGCGCTGGAATGCGCGACCACGAGGATCGCGACAGTCTGCAGCCAGCCGAGGCGGCCAGAAGACAGAAGCTGGAGGCCGAGCGGGAAGGATTCAAGCGATTTACCGCTGTTTATAAGACGTCCAGACTGATCAGTGATGACGGATACAACCGCACAGAGTTGTCGTCGCAGCTGGTGCACGAATTCATCTCGTCAGTGGAGCTGGATTACAACGAGCAATGTCCGCCTCTGAGCCAAGTGAAGCTGTCCAAAGGGCGATTGCGCCGGAAGGAAGTCTTGAAACAGTACACCTATGAGGCCGCTATCTATGCCCCGCGCGTGAAGCTGGGCGAATATCGAGGTTACGATGTTGTGACCGATCTTTTCGAAGCGCTGATGGCTGACAAGGGCGATATTCTGATGCCAGAGGACGTCAGAGAGCGTTTCAACAAGGCAGACAACATCACTGGTCGGGCCCGCGAAGTGTGCGATTTCGTGGCGGGGATGACGGATCGGTATGCCATTGAGTTCTGGGCGCGTTTGAAATCCGACTCAGCGGAAAGCATGTTCAAGCCGATCTGACAGAGACCGGCGAATTTCAGGACGAGCGGCTTTGACTTGCGCCGCCGAATAGGATTGACCGGCGTGCTTGGCGCTGGCCAACTTCATGGCCCACGTTCCGGCATCGAACTGGCTGATCGCTCACGTAGCAAACGACCTGGTACCGGACGGCCCCTGCCTCGTTCCGGTCTGGCCTGGGATTCTGGCGCCGTCTGAAGTTTTGATGGCCGGCGTTGCGTTGGTGCTTCTCGATCTTTTCATTAGCAGGTCGGATGGATGTTGATGGCTTTTCAAAAGCGCGTCTAAACGACGACAAGCGTTTGGTGCTTGTGGACGGAACAAAAAGGCGGCCTTTGCAGGCCGCCGAGTGTGGAGGATGTGTGCTTTAGAGCGAGGACGGGGCTTTTTCGATATCGCTGTGATCGGTCGGTGTTCGTTGCTGCTCCTGGATAAGTTCCTGGAGTTGGACGCCGTAGTGAGACCAGATGCTATCGGCGAGATCGTTGAGGAGCTCGAAGACAGCGAGCGCCTGTTCGGGTGTCCATTCGGGATTGATGAGGAAGTGGATACCACGACTGAGGCCGGACGGTTGAGGATCTGGTTTCATGCTGCGGGCACCTTTTCGCCGGAGGAGCGGCTGGTGCGTTTTTCGCGCTGTGCCTTTGATCGCTCGGCCGCTTCCTTGAAGCGGTAGGAATCGCCTTCGATGGAGATCACCTCGGATCGGTGCATGAGGCGGTCGACGAGGCTGACGACGCAGGCGGCATTGGGAAAGACCTCCGACCAATCAGCGAAGGGTCTGTTGGTGGTGATGATGGTTGAGCGTTTTTCGTAGCGCCGGCTGATGAGTTCGAACAGCAGGTCCGCATGACGGTTCGAGTAGGACAGATACCCGACCTCGTCGATCGCAAGAACGTCGGCGGCGGCGTAGTGGTGAAGGCGTCGGCGCAAGGCTGCGTCGCTGTCGAGGGCGGCGAGTTCGCCGAGCATCTCGCTGGCGGTTCGGAAGACGACGGTGTGACCGCAGATGAGCGCCTGGTGAGCGACATTGCGAGCAAGTGTCGATTTCCCGACGCCGTTGGGGCCGATAAAGACGATGTTGGCGGCATCGTTCATGAAGGACAGGGTCATCAGATCCTCGACGGCGGCGCGGTCGATGCGGCGAGGCCAGTGCCAGTCATAATCGGACAGTTGCTTGAAGTGGCCGAGCCTGGCGGCACGCGTGCGTCGCCGCATCGAACGGTCGGAGCGCTCCTCTTCTTCCCATTGAAGCACGGCGGCCAGCCAGTCCGCGTCAGCGATTTCGTCCCAATGGGTGATCAGGCCATTGAGGCGCAACGCCTTGGCCCGGTTGAGCAGGATGTCGGGATTATTCATCATCTTTGCCTCCAAGGGTCAGTTGGTCGTAGCTGTCGAGGCGATGCGGCCGTACCGTCGTATCCTTGCGCCGCACGTGTTCGGGCAGGCTCGTTTCGACCGGCGGCGGAGCACCGCGGGCGACCCGGCGGCGTTCCAGTACGTCGCGAACCGACCTCGAATGGGAGGCGCCGGCATGCAAAGCTTCCTCGACGGCGGCCTGCAGTTCCTGCGCGCCGTACAGGTCAAGCAGTTTCAGCAACGCGTTTGTGATCGCACCGATATTGGAGCCACGCTCGGCGGCCCGGATCATCAGGGTCTGGCAGGCCGGCACGGCGCGGGTCAGGCTGTTGAGGCCGCGATGCTGGCGCGCCTCGCGCTTGATTGCGACGAGTGCCTTGAGGTGCTGAGGGTCCTCGATCTGCTGGTCGCGATCATAGCTGCGACGGTGACTGGCGATCATCTTTGCGCCGTCGAAGACGCGGACCAGGCCGAGATCGGCGCGCACGCTGAGCGTGCGCCGGACATGAGCATGCGGTACCGAGTAATCGTTGAGGTCGAAGCGCACATAGGGCGTTTTGCCAACCTTGGCGGCGACCTGCTCCTCGACGGGGTATGGGTTGGCGGGCAGCGGCAGAAGCAGTGGCTGCTCTTGCGCAAACGCCTGGCGGACCGTCATCGTCCGGTCCTCGGGGCATGGCCGGTCGGCTGCCTGGTTGCGGCACCACTGTTCGGCCTGGGCGTTCAGATCGTCGAGATCGGTGAACTTGCGGGCGATGAAGAATGCTTCCCTTATATGCCGTATGGCGCGCTCGACGCGGCCTTTTTCGTTGCCCCGGGCAACCGCGACAGGACGTGGCTCGAACCGATAGAAGCCGGCGAAGGCAAGCAGCGTCGGATGGAAGCGGATCGCATCGCCCTGGCGCTCGAGCACCGCACTCTTGAGATTGTCGTAGAGCAGGACCCTGGGCAGCCCGCACCATGTGTTGAACGCGCCGACGTGACCGCGCAGGAAGTTTTCCATGCGCGCGTCGAGGAAGAAGCGCAGGTAGATGTCGCGTGAGTAAGAAAGCACCATCACGAACGCCATGAGCGGCCGGCGGGCGTTGCCGATCTCGATGTGACCGAAGTGGGCCCAGTCGACCTGTCCCTGCTCGCCCGGCAATGTGCGCAGCCGCAGGAACGCCTCGGCCGGCTTGCGGGGACGGTGCAGGGCGACCAGGTGCCGAAAGTGCGTCGGCAAGCCCCGGTAGCCGCGCTCGCGCACCATCGCATAAAGGCGGCTGGCGGTCAGCGAGGGGAACTTTTCCAGCGTCTGCTCAATGAATGGAAGATACGGGTCAATGATTGAGGCTCTCTGCAGCGGCTTGTGCCGGGGCAATCCCGCCTGGGCCAGAACGCGATGCACCGTCGTGTGATGGACATGCAATTGCCTGGCGATGGTGCCGCAGCGCCACTTCTCGGCGTGATACAGGCGCAGGATCTGCGCTTCCAGTTCGGGGCTGATGGTCATGATACGGGCTCTCCGTCTGCGTAGTCAGCTTCACGGGCATAACGAGGCCCCCGGCGACGCACGAAGCCGGTGCGAACGAACGGCGACAGTCGACAGTCGCAGCGCCGACAGCACGGCGTGGGCATGACCGATGTCGTCGCCCGCCCGGCGACGTCAGCAAAAGCAGCGACGACATCGTTCGAGGGACTGACCAGTAGTGAACCGGCAGGAGATGCAGGTGGAGAATGATGCGTCACTTTATTGTGCCGAGCCCGATATCGTCGGGCCCGGACCGCATGAGCCAGGCGTCCCCGGCGGCTGCGCTGATAACGTCGCCCCGCCTCGCGCACACTCTCGCGGCGGGCAGCACGGGCGCAGTCCTGGCCGCAGTAGCGCTGTCCCCGGTCGCAGCTGCGGCAGATCGTTACCTGCGAACGGCAGCGGCCGCACAGAAAGAAGCGGCCCGTGAGCATCCGCGACGATCCTTTCGGAGCGCCGCTGGGAGTTCGGGGAAAAGGTCGACGGAATGCGCTGACAATGCGATAATGCAGTCGCGCACCGTCAGTGGAGCGTGACACCGAGCCCGGACTTGCCAGTTGAGATCGGTGTTACGCCGGATTGTTTCTGCGGCGCTGATTACCCGCAGATCTACCACAAGGCACGCGCATGGCGGGGTACGTCGAAAGCCGCCTCAGGGCGGCTGGAGACGTGCCCCGCGTCTATCCCTTCAACCTCCCATGATCAGCACCGCGCCGCAAAGGCGGCCGCCCGCTACAGCGCTAGTTGAAGAGCGCGCGGGCGGCCGCCTTTGCTCTTCCAGCGCTTCAGATCTTGTCGTCGTTTATCAGCGGGTTTCGACCGTCTTCGACAGATGGATCTGGGCGCTCCCCGCGCGATCGTCGTCGGAGCGGATGGCGGAGAAAAAACGGCCGGCTTTGCTTCCTTAGGACACCTGCAGCGATAAGCGCTACGATTTTAGCGACCGCCCCGGTTTGATTGAGTAGTTCCATTCAGGATGGAACTGATCGCTTGTGATGTCGAGGCGCTTCATCTCGGCATTGCTGACCTTGATACCCTTCTGGTAGCTGCGCGTGTCGAGTGCGCTCTCGACTTTGAGACCGGCCTTTGTCGAGGTGGCGCCGATCAGTTCGACCACTGCTATGCGATCCGTGAGTGGCCGGCCGCGCCAGTTCTGCGTGATGTGGCAGAACAGCGAACAGCCGATGCTCAACCTTGTTCCACTTCGATGTGACCGGCGGATAGTGGTGGACGCGGATCACCAGCACCGTCTCGTCGGCAAGCCTTTGCAGCTCGACCTTCCAGAGCCGCACGCGCGCACCGTTCGAGCCAGCAACGGATCGATTGCACGGCGAACTCGGCCATATCGCTCGTGATCCCGATGCTGACGAAGCCGGCGTTGGCGCTCACGTCGTCCTTGCCGAGCTTCTTGTCCTCGAAGTCGTGCACGTTCACGCGGTGCGGGTCGCCTTTCGGGCGATAATCGGTTCCGCCATTCTTGAAGTTGCCGACGAGCTCATTCTTCTTGGTTTCGACCGAGATGACGGGCTGGCCCGCCGCTTGCGCCGCGATGACCTTGGCGTTGATGTGCTCGAACTGGGCGTTGCAGTGGGGATGCTTGGAGCCTTCTTCCGCCTTGCGGTTGGACTGGCGCGAGAAACCGAGCTCGGTGAGCAGTTTGCGCACGCTGTTGGGGCTGATCGCGTGGCCCATGTCAACGAGCGCCGACGCCAGCTTGTCGCGGCTCTTCGACACCCACAGCAGCGGACGCTCCGGATCGCCCTGCGTCGCGGGGCTCGACGAGGCGCGCGAGGTCGGCGAGCAACGTCACATCACGCTCGCTCAGCGGCCGCGGGCCGCCGCCTTGCCGATCGACAAACCTATCCCCTTGGCCCAGCCAGAAGTACTCGTGTGGAAAGGCGATTACCGGTTTCGTTCAAAACAGAAGACCCCAGCTGCTGCCGGCAATGGCTCAACTCACGTCGTCAGCGCGGACCGCGGCATCCATTGTTTCGCCTTGAGCGGAGGAACGCTCCCTTCTAATCGCGTCACAGGATTCGGTGAAGGCGACGTCCAGTAGAAAACTGAGTGTTTCCAGCCCGTGGGAGGCCGCCATCTGGCGCAGTTCGTCGAGCCGGCATATGATAGAGCCAAGTACGTCCACGCAGTCTTTTGTTTGCTCCTGGCCCGTCACTCCCGCCTCGCCGGTTGAACTGTGTGGTCGTGCAGCTAGCAGGCTTGCGTCGACGGTCGGTGGAACTGGGGACGTGCTGGCGCAAGTTAGTCTGCGGCCAAAGGAGTTCCTGCGGTTCCGGTTCATGTCCTCTCCCTCAGTTCAGATGCCTGCTACAATTCCGGTTGGCTGGCATGTCCAGGCCAATGTCGAGGATGGGAGCGCTGTGGGTAAGCCAGCCGACCGAGATAAGGTCGACGCCGGTCGCCGCAATTGCCGAAGCCGTTTTCGGTGTCACCCGACCCGACGCCTCGGTGATAGCCCGGCCGCCGACCATCGCCACGGCCTGGCCAAGATCCTCGAGGGACATGTTATCGAGCAGTACGGCGTCGACGCTCGCCTGAAGCGCCATCTCGAGTTGGTCAAGCGTGTCGACCTCGACCTCGATCTTCACCATGTGGCCAATCGCGCCGCGCGCGCGCTCGATTGCGGTGCGGATGTCGCCGGCAACGGCGATGTGGTTGTCCTTGATGAGCACGGCGTCGTCGAGTGCGAAGCGGTGATTGGCGCCGCCGCCAGCGCGCACCGCATATTTTTCCAGAGCACGTAGGCCGGGTGTCGTCTTTCGTGTGCACACGATCTTTGCGTTATGACCGCGTACCGCATCCACCAGCGCGGCGGTAGCCGTCGCAATGCCGCTCAGCCTGGAGAGGAAATTGAGCGCCGTCCGCTCGGCCGTTAGCAGGCTGCGCGCCGGCCCGTTTACCATCGCGATGGTTTCTCCGGCCGACACTTTGCCACCCTCGGGACACCGCAACTGTATGCTGATCCCAGGATCGACCAGCAGGAAGGCAAACATGACCAGATCGAGCCCGGCAACAACGCCAGCCTGCCTGGCATTCAACGCAAACGTCGCCTTGCAATCGGCTGGGATGATTGCGTCGCTCGTAATGTCGCCAGCTCTGCCCAGATCTTCCAGGAGGGCACTGCGCACGATGGGTTCCATGATGATCTGGGGAAGCGGTGCAAGTGAAGTCATATCAACAGCTCCGTTCGGATGCTTGCCAGCTGAGCGCGACGGCATTCTCAAAGGCTGTGCAGAGCGTCAGTCGCGAGGGGAGGGCGGCAGCACCGCGCCCGGGGAAATCGGATCGGTGGTGCGAGCCGCGGCTCTCCTCACGTCGAAGCGCCGCAATCGAGATCAACATCGCCACCAGTCCCGGGTCGGCCGCCGCCGTCTCGCCAACGGCGATCGGCAGCAGAGCCGCCACGGCCTGGCGTAGCCCCTTGCCATTGCGGATGATACCAAGCGCATTCGAGACGACTTGGCGTAGGGGTGAAGGGTCAGGTCGCAAGGGACCGGCTGAAGGAAGCCTGGGCCACTGCCAGCCGGCGCAAGTGCCACCGACGCTTGCCGCTACCCACGCGGCTGTTGCGACCGCCTCGGCAAGCGAGTTGCTGGCCAGCCGGTTGGCGCCGTGCAGCCCGGTGCATGTAACTTCGCCGCATGCCCACAGGCCGGAGACGGAACTGCGCCCTTCAGCGTCAACGGCCACGCCACCCATGTGATAGTGCGCGGCCGGGCGTACCGGGATCGGCTCGATGGCGGGATCGATGCCGGCCTGCCGGCAAGCCGCGTCGATCGCCGGAAAGCGTCTGGCGAATTTCTGGCCGAGGCATTGCCGGGCGTCGAGATAGACACGACGTCCCACGGTGAGCTGACAGGAGATGGCCCGCGCGACCACGTCACGCGAGGCGAGCTCGGCGCCGGGCGTATTGGCAAGGAAGCGCTGACCGTGTTCGTCGACGAGCACTGCACCTTCGCCGCGTACGGCTTCGCTTACAAGCGGCATTGGTCGGCGGGGGCTGTCGAGGGCGGTCGGATGGAACTGCACGAATTCAAGATCGGCAAGCTCGGCGCCTGCGCAGGCAGCCAGCGCCAGACCATGCCCGAATGAGCCAAGTGGGTTCGTTGTATCGTTGAATAGGCCGCCGATGCCGCCGGTCGCAAGCACCACGCGTCGCGTCGGCAGTGCGAAGGTACCGCTATGTCGGGCCGCCAACACGCCCACAATGCCGCCCTCCGCAACCACGAGGCGAAGGGCTGTCACGCCTTCCAGGATCGTGATCGAACGTGTCCGCCGGATCGCGGCGAGGAGCGTGCGGAACAACTCGCGGCCGGTGGCGTCGCCGGCGGCGTGCACGATCCGGCGGCGCGAATGCGCCGCCTCGAGGCCGAGCCGCAGTTTCCCATCCAACGCACGGTCGAAAGGAGCACCCAGACGAATGAGATGGTCGATTGCGTTAGGTAGGGCCTCGACCACCCGCCTGGCCATCGTTTCGTCGCAAAGCCCATCGCCGGCGGCAAGCGTATCGGTGAGGTGCAGTTCGGGGCTGTCGTCTTCGCCGACGCTCGCCGCGAGCCCGCCCTGGGCCAGCGTGCTGGAGGCGTCCGTTCCAAGCGGGGTCGTGGAGAGAAGGACGACTGGTTGCGGCGCCAGATGAAGCGCCGTCACCAGGCCGGCAACGCCCGCGCCGATGATTACTGGCGCCCCGCCAATGTCACGCATCTCTTGCGTCATACGAAGAGCATGCGCTCCACAGCCCAACGGGCCCGCTCAGCAACATGGGGATCGATCGTGACGACGTGACGGTTTTCTTCGAGCGCGCTGCGGATGTTGGCGAGCGTGATGCGCTTCATGTGCGGGCACAGGTTGCAGGGGCGTACAAACTCGATTTCCGGATGTTCGACGGCAATGTTGTCACTCATCGAGCACTCCGTCATGAGCATCACACGCGCTGGCTTGTGCTGTCCGACGTAGTCCGACATCGCCGCCGTCGAGCCAGCGAAGTCTGCCTCCGCCACGACCTCCGGTGGACATTCAGGGTGAGCAAGCACCGTTACGCCGGGATAGGCCTCGCGCAGCTCTTGAATGTCGGACGCTGCGAAGCGCTCATGCACCTCGCACCGTCCCTTCCAGGCAATGATCTCGACTTTTGTCTGCGCGGCGATGTTTCTCGCCAGATATTCGTCGGGCAACATGATCACGCGAGGCGCGCCGAGCGACTTCACCACCGCCAGCGCATTCCCCGAGGTGCAGCAAATGTCGGACTCAGCCTTCACGGCGGCGGACGTATTTACATAGGTGACAACCGGAACTCCCGGATAACGCTCACGCATCAACCGCACGTCCCATGCCGTGATCGAGTCGGCCAGCGAGCAGCCGGCGCCGAGATCCGGGATGAGTACTGTCTTGTCGGGATTGAGCAGCTTGGCCGTCTCAGCCATGAAATGCACGCCTGCGAGCACGATGACTTGCGCCTCGACCGTCATTGCCTTGCGGGCGAGAGCCAGGCTGTCGCCGACGATGTCGGCCACGCAATGAAAGATCTCCGGCGTCTGATAGTTGTGGGCCAGGATGACGGCGTTGCGTTGGCGCTTCAGCCCCAGGATTGCGTCGATGTCGTCGCTGAAGGCCGACCATTCGATTGACGGAATCACGCGGCTGACGCGATCGTATAGGGAGGTGGCCGTAGGTAACGCCCGCGTCATCGGCGCCTCCAATTATAGTCAATCTGGTTATAAGGGGGATATTTCTACACCGACTATAAGGATGTCAAGACCGCGCCAGCGGCAATTTTGTCCCAGCTATGACCGTCTCGTCGAGAATGGCATGACGGAAGCGATAAAGCTTGGCGGGCCGCCCGCCGGTTTCCGTGGTGGTCTCGCCTGTTTCCTCGACTAGCTCCTGCTGCTCGATCAGGCGGCGGAAATTCGGCTTGTTAACGAGCCTGCCGGCGAGCGCCTCCACGGTTCGCTGCAGCTGTAGAAGCGTGAAAACCGGCGCCATCAGCTCGAACACGACGGGCCTGTATTTGATTTTGGAGCGCAACCGCGCAATACCTGTTGCCAGGATGCGGCGATGATCGGCGACCATCGATCTGCCCGGCATCGGGGCGAGGGCACCCGCATGCTGCCCGCCGCGAGCCGCCTCTTCAATCAACGCAGCCTCATAGAGCAGCTCATAGCGTTGAAGAACGAGCTCCTCGTTCCAGCCCAGATCGTCGAAGCCGAAAGCGACTGCTGCCCGCCGCTGGCGCTCGCGACGCGCCTCGACCTCTGGCGCGCCTTGCGCCCATTCGATCAGACGGGGGCGCAGAACATCCAGCACCACCGGCGGCGTGCCGGAGCGATGGTCCTCCCACGGGAAGTAATCGTACCAGCTCCCCCAGCAGGGCTTGGCCGAGTCTCTGGCATATTCTTGCCGGGTGAGTGCGAGATAGCTGATCGAAATCACACGTTGCGGGTTTTCGGCGCCGATCCTGTCGCGGTCGGCGAATGTGTAGAGCTGCTCGATGTAACCAAGCGGCTGACCGGTTTGCTGTTCGACCCATGCCCGAAGGCCCGATTGTAGCGAGCGGTGATCGAACTCGAACGGGTCCGACGGAAGTGCATTGGCCTGCCCGATGGTGAGAACGCAAGGGTGCCCATCGGTGACCGCGACCACGACAGCGATCAGATCCGCCTTGACGTCGTTGGCCTTGCGTCCGGCGCGGGCTTTTCTGGTGTCTTTTGCGTCCATGTTCCCCAAAATGGTCGCAACCCCGCCGCGAAGGAACTCAATCGATTTAATCAATCTTTATCATGCCTGCCGGAGCGTCAACACCACCAATTGCGTGATTTTAGCTCTTCCCAGCTGCACCAATGGGCTTCAAACGCGACACCGGCCGGCGGTAACGTGAGGGAAGGCACCTTCGAGCGCGGTCGGGACGCAATGCCATCACGCCTCCGGATATTCGTTCCCGCAGGCGCGGAACGCCACTGGTTGGCCTGCGGGCAGGGCGAGCGCGAAGCTGGTTGATTGCGCGCCGCGAGACATCGTTCTTGTCGGTGACAGCGTCGGCATCGTGCTGCTTGGCCCGCCAGCCACCCTCGGCGTTACGCCGTAACATGATGATCATGCATGCTTGGCGCCGGGAGCAGGCTAAAAACGAGCACTGACGGCAGTCGACTTGCCTTTCGACCCCCAGCACGAGGTGCCAAGCATGCTTTCCATAATGCTGCCCGGCTGATGGCGGGGACCGGCTGCGCGGCCGTCCAGCTCGAGCGCTGGCGAGCCGATGGCCCATCCGCTTGCTCGGTGCGCGGAAAACTGCACGGCGATGCCGGCTTGACGTTGGTCAACGCGCTCTGGTCGCTTTCCGCGCGCCGACCCGGACGGTTCGCTTCGCCTCAACCACCAGCTCCCGAACAGCCGACCGCTGCGGTGTGACCATTGCGATTGTCGAACGCCGGGGCGGTGTCGCGGCCGTGACCTTTGCCGCTGACGAACCCAATCGCTCGTTCCTGCTCGCCGCCGAGCGCTATGAACAGGCGCTTCAACTCATGGCGACCTGTTTCCATATTCACATTCGTCGCAAGCTTGTTACCGATCGAGTGATAAGTGGTATTGCGCTGACGCTGCGGGAATATGAGTGCATGCAATGGGCGGCGCGCCGCAAGTCAGCGTGGGAGACCGGCCGTATCCTGGGCGTCAAGCGCCGTTCAGCCGCGTATCATCTGGACAATGCCAGGAAGAAGCTCGGCGTGCGCACAGTCATGCAAGCCGTGATGCAGCTTTCGGCTTCCAACAACGATCTTTTCTGACAAGCAGCTTTACCCTGTACAGTTGCACAGGATGCTTCGTGCCGAAGGTTCGCCTCCAATGCCAGGGTGATCCCTTTAAGGAGGCCCAGCGTGATTCAGCTTGTTACACCCGATTGCTATGGCGACTTTGTCGACGAACTTCATGAAATGCACCGCTTGCGTTACCGCGTCTTCAAGGAGCGGCTGGACTGGCAGGTGCCGACGAACGGCCGCTACGAGATCGATTGCTTCGATTCCTTGAAACCGAACTATCTCCTTTTGCGCGGTTTCGGCGGTGCTGTCGAGGGATGCGCGCGGCTGCTTCCGTCGACCGGACCCACCATGCTGGGCAACACTTTTGCCGAGCTGTTGGAAGGCAAGGCAGCGCCCAGCGAGCCGGATATCTGGGAAAGCAGCCGCTTTGCCCTCGATCTTCAGCCATCGACCCCCAAGGGCGCCGGCGGCGTGGCTGTCGCCACCTACGAACTCTTCGCCGGCATCATCGAATTCGGCCTGTCATGCAGTCTCGAGCGAATTGTCACGGTCACCGATCTGCGCATGGAGCGCATCCTGCGCCGCGCCGGCTGGCCGCTTGAGCGGATCGGCGAACCGCACGCGATCGGCCTAACCCGCGCGGTGGCCGGATATCTCGACGTCTCGGCCGAGACGCTTGGTTCCGTTCGGCGCAATGGCGGTTTCCATGGGCCGGTTCTGTGGGCGCCAATAGCCTGCGGCGCGATGTGATGCCTGGTCGGTTTGTCCGTGGGGCTTGTCCATGAGGTCGGTGGAGGACACCGGAGCCGACTGGCCGGACTGGTGCGATGATAGGGCGTACCAGCATACGTTTCGTCTGACGCGGCGAGAGTGGGCCTGGGAGTTCTTGCGGCGCAATCCGGCATTCCGCAACGATCTGGCCAAGGCACTGGAGGGGGCCGAATGGCTGGGCAGTCCAAGGTCGCTCGACATCATCGCGTCGCGCGCCGACCTGACGCGGTGGGGCGTTTTGTTTCGCGGACTCCTTGCGGCCTGATGCGCGTGTATTCTGGTGTCCACGCCAATGTCCCTACGTCTTGCCGATCACCGCCGAACCGGCATCTTCCTCGGCCGCGCCGCCCGCTTTCGATCTGACGGCGCCGCCATGTCGTGCCACGGTGCTTTTGGCAGGCAACGGCCGCCAGCACGTTCTGTTGCGCCCTGCTGAGCGACATCTTCAGCTCGCGGTTTCAGGTGCGACAGTCGCTCAGCGCGTGCGCCTGCAGGTCGACGCGATCTGGCCGGCCGGGCAGGCGAAGCATCGGCTATGGGCACTTGAATGCCTCAACAGCCTGGCGATGCGCGGACGGCTGCCGAATACCCTGTTTCGTGCGGAGGCGCGTGGCCGACGTCTCCGCTTCGTCCTTCGTGCGCTCGATGGGTCGCTGTCGGGGGCAACGCACCGGGTCATCGCCGAAGCCCTGCTTGGCCAAGCGCGCGTCAGGGCCGATTGGGCAGATCCGCGCGATCATCTGCGCGACCTGATCCGTCGCGCCATACGCCGCGGCCATGCCCTCATGAACGATGGATACAAGGACCTGCTCACTTGAAAATGCGGTGTGGCGCACCCGAGCAAATGGTCAGCTGCCGAACATTGCCTTGTAGCCCGTCCTCACCATCCAGTTTGCACGTCGCAGATGACTGTCAAGCGACTTTAGGGCTCGCTCCGGTTCGCATACCGGATCGAGGCCGAGAATGACTTGCGCCATCTCTTCCTTGCTTGCGTTGTCGGCCGATGCATCCAGCAGCCGCATGTAGATCGTGAAATGCTCCCTGTCGTAGGCCGTGAGACTGTCCGACCAGGGGACTTCGTCGATAACGGGTTCATTAGGCTCGAGGCGCGATCTGTTTCCCAATTCTCTCTCTCGGTTTGTACGATCGCGCGTCCGCCCTGACGCCCGGTCAATATCCTAAAACGGGATACTCCGAAACTGGGATTAGTCGGCGAGCCGGTTCCTTCATGGCCGGTTCGCAAAATGCCGAAATCCCTTCGATCATCTCGCCAGCGCCAGATGCTGAAACAGCTGATTGCGGCGCGAAAGAACAAGGGCCTGACCCAGCTCCAGGTTGCGCAGGCGCTGGGCCGCCCACAGTCCTTCGTCGCAAAGTATGAGGGCGGTGAACGTCGTTTGGACGTCATTGAGTTTTTAGAACTAGCGGAGATTCTGGAGGTCGATCCCTGCCAGCTGC
This sequence comes from Mesorhizobium calcicola, assembly GCF_042682105.1. NCBI lineage: Bacteria > Pseudomonadati > Pseudomonadota > Alphaproteobacteria > Hyphomicrobiales > Phyllobacteriaceae > Mesorhizobium > Mesorhizobium calcicola. The sequence goes on along the minus strand of NZ_JBHUGY010000016.1, from coordinate 78,061 downwards.
TGGCACAGGTTCCTCGTTCTCGCCACCGATAGGTCACGATAAGGGGAGCTTCAGCGAGAAACGTCCTCAAGTCGAATCCTTCAACAAGGCGTCCGGCGGGCCGAGACCGCAGGATCTGCTTCGCGATGGACCGAGCCCGATCTGCTTTGCCGGCTCCGGGCGGTCTCGGCCGCCCACCTTCCCCTCGCGGCCATGAGCAGGACCTGACGCAAGAGGAACTGGCTGCGCGCGCGCTGAGTTTGACCCAGGTTGACGATCTGAGCCGTTCGCTCGTCCCGTTTGATCAAAATAGCAGCGTAATCGTCGTTGTTGAAATGAGTGAATCGAGTTGGTTGGCGGCGGGACAGGTTCCCGGCATTGAACGCTTGCCTCTGAAAAAGTTGGAGCCTGATCCTATTGCTTTGCTGCGGCTGGTGGAGCGGTGGCGTGACGAGGCGGTCAAGGTGGGCAATGCAATCGAACGGATTGCGCTGGCCTTCGAGGCCGGGCGCGATGGGTTCTGGCTGGCGCGGTGGCTGGAGAGGCGCGGCATCGAGGTGCACGTCGTCCATTCGACTAGCGTCGCGGTGTCGCGCGAACATCGTCGGGCGAAGACCGATCGGTTGGACACGGCGATGCTGATGCGCGTCTTCCTGGGCTGGCTACGCGGCGAGCGTGGGCATTGCGGGATGGTCGCAGTTCCGACGCTCGAGGAAGAGGATGCCAGGCGTCCAAGCCGTGAGCGGGAAAGTCTGGTCAGCGAGCGCACGCGGATCATCAACCGCATGAAGGCGATCCTGGCGTGGCTCGGGATCCGCAGCTTCAATCCCAAATTGCGAAAGGCAGTACAGCGCCTTGACGGGCTGCGGACACCGGACGGTCTGCCACTGCTACCCAATACGATCGATGAACTCCGGCGCGACATGGCCCGGCTCGCCATGGTCTGCGAGCAAATCAAAGCGATCGAGAAGGCCCGCCTTGCGCGTCTCGAACAGGAGCCGGCGGCGGGGCCGCACGCGATGGTGCGTCTCATCGCCAGCATTATCGGCATCGGCATCGAGACAGCAGACATGCTGGTTCAGGAGGTGCTCTCCCGCAATCTTCGCGACCGGCGGGCTGTGGCGCGCTATGCCGGCCTGACCGGCGCGCCCGACGAAAGTGGCTCTAAGCGGCGCCAGAAGGGACTGGCGAAGGCAGGTAACGCCCGCGTCCGTCGCGGCCTGATCCAGCTTGCTTGGCGCTTTCTGCGGTTCCAGAAGGATAGCGCTCTGGCCCAATGGTACCGGGCGCGAACGGAAGGTCCGACCGCCGCACGCAAAACGAAGATGATCGTAGCGCTCGCCCGCAAGTTGCTCATAGCCTTGTGTTTAGTCCCGGCATTTTGCTGGAGCGGATTTAGCTTGAAGCGTTGTTGTTCTGTGGCCCAAGCTTCGCAGATGAACTGGTAAGGCGTGAGGCCGTTGAGGGTCTTCAGCCTACGAGCGAAGTTGTAGGCGGAGACGAAGTCTGCAAGGTGCTGGCGAAGCTGATCGTGGCTCTCGTAGTAGGTGGCATCCTTGATAGTCCGGTTCATTCTTTCGACCTGGCCGTTATCCGGTATGTGATCTGCGGTGCCTATTCGTCCTGCTGTTTCTTTGTTTGGAACGGCCTTATGGTGAGCCCATCCGGGACCTGGGGCACCGGGAGCACGAAGGTGCGGGCAGGCCGTCTTTAGACCGTTGGCTGAGAGCCCGAGCTCGTTACATGGCCGCCCCTCGCGACTTTCCCGGATGCGCTGCGAGCGCGGATCAGTAGATGTCGTGTTGCCCGCCAGCTCCCGTTCTTGACCGAGCCAGAAAGGAGGCAACAGGCATGTGCATCATCGGACTGGATATCCACCGCGCCTTCGCCGAGGCGGTGGCGTGGGAGGACGGCAGGCTCAGGCGGCTGGGCCGTGTCGACATGCGGCGCGACTGCTAGAGGCGTTTGCCGCAAAGCTGGCGCCGAGCGACATCGTGGTGATAGAGGCCACTGCCAACGCGTCCTCGGCCGCCGCGGTTGTCGCGCCGCACGTACAGAAGTGGTGATCGCAAACCCGAAGCAGGTGCGCATCATTGCCTATGCCAAGATCAAGACGGATACGATCGATGCCGGCGTTCTGGCGACAGCAGGCTTCCTGCCAGAAGTCTGGATTCCGGACGAGCCGACACAGGCGCTGCGCCGGCAAGTGACGCGGCGCAATCAGATCGTCAGGCAAAGATCGCGGTTGAAGAATGTCATCCAGTCGATCCTTCATAGCCACCTCATCCCGTCCTGCCCGCATGCCGACCTGTGAGGCGCCAGTGGCGGTTGCCGCGCAAAGCAATAAATCTCTCGCCAGGTTATTGCGATACTCGTCCAACATGAGGTCTAGTCAGGCTTCCGTCAGATACCACGAGTATGATGATACCCTCAGCGTGCAATGCGACAGGAATGACCGTGCGCAATTGTATTTTCATTTGCACTCGGGGTTGGCTATGACGGGTATTGGTCGACGTGGTGGCTTGTACAGTGGGCAAGTCAGAGCTGGGGGCGCGCAGGACATAGGGGGGGCCCGCGGTCCTGCCTCTGGACAAGGTGGCCAACAGTTCAATTCACTCATGGAGCGGATGCGTTCCGACCATGAAAATCCAGAGGGCGGACCCGTCCGCACCAGTGATATCCTGCGGGACGCGTCTCCTCATCCATCAGTTGGCGCACGCGGGAGGCGGCGCGGGTTGGATAGGGAGGAAGGCTGGTCGCATTTCGAGGATGAACCCTGGCGCGGCGATCAGGTGGCGGAGGGCTCGCAAAGGGGCGAGCGCCCGCCTCAGCGACAGGATCGTGGCGCATTCAATCGGGAAGAAGGCCCCTCGCGTTTCGGGGATGAGCCCTGGCGCCGCGAGCGCCCGCCCCAGCGACAGGATCGTGGCGCACCCTATCGGGAAGAAAGCTCTTCCCGCTCTGATGGCGAGCATTGGCGCGGCGATCGGGCGGCCGGAGACTCGCAAAGGGGCGAGCTCCCGCCCCAGCGACAGGATCGTGGCGCACCCTATCGGGAAGAAAGCTCTTCCCGCTCTGATAGCGAGCATTGGCGCGGCGATCGGGCGGCCGAGGGCTCGCAAAGGGGCGAGCGCCCGCCTCAGCGACAGGATCGTGGCGCATTCAATCGGGAAGAAGGCCCCTCGCGTTTCGGGGATGAACCCTGGCGCCGCGAGCGCCCGCCCCAGCGACAGGATCGTGGCGCACCCTATCGGGAAGAAAGCTCTTCCCGCTCTGATGGCGAGCATTGGCGCGGCGATCGGGCGGCCGGAGACTCGCAAAGGGGCGAGCTCCCGCCCCAGCGACAGGATCGTGGCGCACCCTATCGGGAAGAAAGCTCTTCCCGCTCTGATAGCGAGCATTGGCGCGGCGATCGGGCGGCCGAGGGCTCGCAAAGGGGCGAGCTCCCGCCTCAGCGACAGGATCGTGGCGCATTCAATCGGGAAGAAGGCCCCTCGCGTTTCGGGGATGAACCCTGGCGCCGCGAGCGCCCGCCTCAGCGACAGGATCGTGGCGCACCCTATCGGGAAGAAAGCTCTTCCCGCTCTGATGGCGAGCATTGGCGCGGCGATCGGGCGGCCGAGGGCTCGCAAAGGGGCGAGCGCCCGCCTCAGCGACAGGATCGTGGCGCACCCTATCGGGAAGAAAGCTCCTCCCGCTCTGGTGGCGAGCATTGGCGCGGCGATCGGGCGGCCGAGGGCTCGCAATGGGCTGAGCGCCCGCCTCAGCGACAGGATCGTCGCGCACTCTATCGGGAAGAAGGCTCCTCGCGCTCTGATAGCGAGCATTGGCGCGGCGATCGGGCGGCCGGAGACTCGCAAGCAAGCATGCGCCAGCGCAATCAGGCGGCCGAGAGCTCGCAATCGGGCGCGCTTCCGCAGCCAAGGCAATCCGCAAGCGACCTGGGTCCTGGACTTGGAAAGCGGCGCGTAGACGACGTAGCCGCGCAGAGCCACGCCAGCTTTGAGCGACCTGATCCACAGTATTCAGGCGAGTTGCATGCAGCACTAAGAGGAATTGCTAACGCGCGTGACATCGGGGGGTTCTCAAGAGAGGTGGTGAAGCATTCCAAGCGCCTGCGGATGCCGGATCAAGCAACGTTCATGCAAAAGGCCTCCGTCGATTTTGAACGCAAATTTGTCCCGCGCTTGGAGGAAGATATCGACGCCCGGCAATCATGGGGGTACGCCACTACGTGCAATGCGGTGAGCCGGTATGCGGGAGGGCAGGCAGGGATAGAAGCTTGCAGGGCTGTCGCAGCTCGGCTGTCGCAGCTTGATCTCGCGTTAATGAAGAAGATTGAACCGAGAGCGCTTTCGCTCTTCGCATCATCATTCGGTCGGGACCCATTGTCGACGAAATGTCGCGATGGAGCGATGAGAATCGCCCGAATTTGTCAGGATCAAAGGGGCGTACTAGGTGAGCTGGGCAGCCAAAATCTCTCGTTGCTGGCCAATGGTTTCAGCAAGTGGCCGGAAGCACCGGACTGTCGCAAGGCCACAGCCGCGATCGCCGATGAGGTCCTTCGCCGCGCCGAAAGCGAGGTCGGGCTCTCTGACTTTATGCAGGAGCATCTGACGTGCCTGGTAAATGGTTTCAGTAAGTGGGCGGAAGTGCCGGACTGCCGCGAAGCCACAGTGGCGATCGCCAGTGAGGTCCTTCGCCGCGCTAAACGCGACGTCCGGCTCTTTGACTTTACTCAGCAGGGGCTGGCGACCCTGGTGAACGGTTTCAGCAAGTGGCCGGAAGCACCGGACTGTCGCAAGGCCACAGTCGCTATCGCCGAGGCGGTCCTTCGTCGCTCCGGAAGCGGCGCCTTGATCTCTGATTTTACTCCGCAGGACCTGGCGAACCTGGTGAATGGTTTCAGCAAGTGGCCGCAAGCGCCTGGCTGCCGCGAGGCCACAGTCGCGATCGCCAGCCAGGTCTCTCGCTTTGCCAAACGCGAAGCCCAGCTCTCTGACGTTACTCCGCAGCACCTGGCGAACCTGGTGAACGGTTTCAGCAAGTGGCCGGAAGCGCCGCACTGCCGCGAGGCCATAGTCGCGATCGCCAGCGAGGTCTCTCGCCGCGCCAAACGCGACGTCCGGCTCTTTGACTTTACCCAGCAGGGGCTGGCGAATCTGGTGAACGGTTTCAGCAAGTGGCCGGAAGCGCCGGACTGCCGCGAGGCCACAGTCACGATCGCCGGCGAGGTCTCTCGCCTTGCCAAACGCGAAGCCCAGCTCTCTGACTTTAATGCGCAGGACGTGGCAAACCTGGCGAACGGTTTCAGCAAGTGGCCGGAAGCGCCGGACTGCCGCGAGGCAACAGTCGCGATCGCCGGCGAGGTCTCTCGCCTTGCCAAACGCGAAGCCCAGCTCTCTGATTTTAATGCGCAGGACGTGGCAAACCTGGTGAACGGTTTCAGCAAGTGGTCGGAAGCGCCGGACTGCCGCGAGGCAACAGTCGCGATCGCCGGCGAGGTCTCTCGCCTTGCCAAACGCGAAGCCCAGCTCTCTGATTTTAATGCGCAGGACGTGGCAAACCTGGCGAACGGTTTTAGCAAGTGGCCGGACGGAGGGGCCTGTCGCGAGGCCACAGTCGCTATTGCCGAGGCGGTCCTTCGTCGCTCCGAAAGCGCCTTGATCTCTGATTTTACTCCCCAGAACCTGGCCAACCTGGTCAACGGTTTCAGCAAGTGGCCGGACGAGACGGGCTGCAGCAAGGCCACGGTCGCGATCGCCGGTGAGGTGCTTCGCCGTGACAACCGGCTCTCTGATTTTAGTCCGCAGGGATTGGCGAACCTTGTGAACGGCTTCAGCAAGTGGCCGGAAGCAGCGGCGTGCCACCAGGCAGTCCTGGACATCGTGCGCAAACTGGGCTCCGGAGGCCAACGATTCGGAACGTTCACCACACTTGAGCTCGGCATGATGGCCAATGCTCTGGGGCGAAGTGTCACCAGGGGAGAGGACACAGGAGAGATCATAGAGACCGCTCTGCTGAAGGATCGGCTACACCAGCTGGCCCGCTACCTTCACTATGCCAGTGATCGTCTGGAGCAGACCCACGTTCTGAACATCGCCGTGATTTTCAAGGCGCTGGCCAAGGCTCGATTGTTTGACGATCTCGGTTTGCTCGCACGGCCGGCGTTGGATCGGCTTACGGAATTGCATCGTGCCCCTGGTTTTGCCGCTGAGAACAACCTCGAAACCATGGGCAATCTCTGCCTCGCCGTGCTGCCGCTGGCGCGCAGCCCGCGCAAGAGCCTGCGCTGGCATCGGAGGCAGGCTCTGAATTTGCTGAACGACATTCAACCGATCGTCGAGCATAAGATTGAGGCGCATCTCAAAGCAGGCGATGGCGAGCGGACCCGTGGCCCGTACTCGAGCCGTCGCCCCGCCTTGTCGATCTATCAAGTGCTCAAGACCCGCACGGTTCTGGCGACATTGTTCCGCCGGCCGTATGTCGAGGGCAAGAAGTCCGATTTGCGGGTGAGGCAAGAAGAGCTGCAGTTCAAGACCAAGGAGATTTTGGAGAAAACGGCCGGCCTCATCGAAGGCGACCTTTCCACCATGAGTTGGAACCTGATCGCGGAGATCGCGGCAGAGACCCCGCTTGATGGGCTGGACACGTTCATGGCGCAGAATGTGGCGACGGTCCAGGCCCAACATCCAGCGTCGGTGTTCGACGTCCATCAGGTGTTGCGAGCAATGGACCACGAGCCCAGACCGCCGCAAGGTGAGGCGGGACTGATGCAGTTGCCGGTGGTGGACATGCAGGGCCGGCCAGTGGCCACGGAGCCCGAGACACGCTATTCGATTTTTCATCGCCTGACCTCGGGAGCTTTGCCAGTCGTCGCGGTGCAGCTGCCAGGAAAGCCCAGCCCCTTCATGCTGGCGCGTACGGTTACCGTCGAGGGTGTGCCATACCGCATGGACCTGTTCGGCGGAAGCAAGTTAAAACCACCGAAACCGACCCTCTCGCAGCTCGCCGCCCGCGCCCCGGACGCCGCGGCAGCCATGTCTCCTGGCGGAAAGCTGCTGGCCATTCCGTATGCCGATACCGCATCGGGCACGGCGTTCGAGCAGCTATTGCGCGCCTGGGCCCCTTTCAAGGAGGCATATTATTACATGCAGCGCAGGGGTTTTGCCGCGCCTCCAGCAATCAAGGGGCTGGGCCCTCACGACTACGCGCTGGAGGGCGCCTTCAAACTGTCGCTGCTGCCGGATCGCCCTGCGAACCAGGAACATCCCTTCAAGCTAACTGGGCCGGAAGGCCCGATCGCCTTGCGATCGCATGATGGCTGCGGTTTCATCAAGGCCTCGCTGGCCAACCGCATGCCGGCTGTTCATCGCGCCCGCCGGCAGGAAGGTCCTGATCGGGTGCCTGCCTTTGCTGAGGGACGCAGATCGTCCCTGCCTGCCTCGGCGCTGCAACATTATCCACGCAGCGAGTCGGTGGCCGATGAGGCGCAGGAGAAGGCCAAGACCTGGCTCGAGAGCCGACAGGGGCAAAGGCTGTCGGCCGAGGAGCTGTTTCGAACCGTGACTGGCGGACATATCGACGGTCCTGGCGCGGTTGCCATACCCTCCAGCGACGAGTGTCTCCATGTGCCGACGCTCAAGAGCGAGACGTTGACGGGGACGAGCGGCGTGCTGATCGGGCGCTCGCCCTATGACAAGCCCAACCTGCGCCCGTTTGCCCCAGAAGGAGTCAAGTCGGCCCTCGAGGGGGATCCGACCGCTGTGTTTCTCGACAACTGCACGGCCATCCAATACAGCTTCAACGTCGCCCAGAAGTCGGGGAGGGAACTGGCGGCCAACGATCCGACCTTTTTTGCCAAAGGCATTCTGATCGTTGTCCCGGATAAGATGTGGCCGGCCGCCTACGCCGACCGTGGGCTGGTGATGTCTGCCGAGGACGTCAAATGCCATGCGAGCTGGACCTCGAGCAAGGACCGCGTCAAGGTGGACACGCCGCTCGACTGCCTCGGCATCCTGCAGGCGACCGAGGTGTTTGCCCCGGGCTCGTTGGTGGCTGTCCCGACCGGTGAGCAGAAAAAACTTGACGGCGACTTCGACGGCGACACCGTCATCATCCTCGGCGACCGGCCGCAGCTTTATGAGCATTTGCGCGCGTTCGATCACCGGGAGCAAGCTCTGGGACTTCCGTCGCTGAAGCCGCCAAAGTCCCATACCCCGGCGCTTGAGGGCGACGATTACCAGTTCAGTCGCGCCCGCCAGATCCTCTCTGCCACGCAGAATGTTCTGGAAACTTATACCTGCCTGCAGCGAAGCTTTCTGGCTCAATCCCATGAAGCACGACGCTGGTTTGCCGAGCGTGCCGTCTTTGGCACCTATGAGGGCGTTCACAAGGAGCTCCGGCGAGATATCGGTCAGCTGTTGAACCAGGAAGAGGTGAGTGGCCAGGATATCCAGAACACGTTTGCGAGGGCGAGGCGCGAGATTGAGGTCGCCAAACATCCGGTTGCCCGCGAAATGGCCGAGTTGCTCGTCTCCGACCTTGTGGCATGGGCAGTCAAGCAGGGTGGACAACTCCTGCCCGAAACAATCGAAAGCGCGAACGCCGCAAACCCGAGCTTCAGCGCAAGGCTGTGCGAGCTTTTCCCGGGTCTGACCGAGACCTATCCGGCAACGCCTCAGCCACGAGACCGCATCCAGCTTTTGCTCGACCACTATCCTGCTCGCATCGATTCTCGCCCAGATGGTTACAATCCGGACGACCTCGTACAAAGCGCAACCAACTTGCTGAGCCTCGGCATCAAGGTCGGCACCGACGCCTATAAATCCGATACTGGCGCCAACCTTTTCTTCAAGAAGGGCAGCTACCTTCAGCGGCTCCTCCACCAGACACCGGGCTTGAAGTCCGTGCCCTATGTCAAGGGCGTTGCGGCGACCCTCGCCCAGGGAAGGTTTGACGTCGATGCGACCTTGGATGATCTGAAAGACAACCCCACGCTGGCCGCGGGCATCATGGAGGCCTCGATCAAATTCGCTGCGGAGCAAGGCATTCTGCCGAAACCTTCTGGCCTCCGGCCCACCGCCGAGGATGCCGACATGATGATTGCGCTGACCCGCGCGGAGGCTTCAGAGCGCGCCCAGATCGAGGCTGCCTGCGCTAGAGCCGAAGAGAGCAAAATCACCGAGGCCGCGCTCAGCGTCGCCGAAAGCCTCTGGAAAGCGGACTTCCAGGTGAAGATGCCCCATCTGGAGCGCCGCTTGAAATCGCATGCCTCCATAACAGATGAACTCACCGGCATGAGCGTCCCGCCCGGCAGCGCTCCACAGCTCCTCACCAATGCTGTACGCCATGTCTTCGAAATCCCTGACGAGCATTTTATAAACGCTTTCAAGAAAGCCATGCTGGCCTTCGATGACCGGGGCTACACCGAGGTCAGCGTGGTCAACTGGTTCAGTAAGCAGACTCGAAATTTCTTGGGCATCAAGGTAGTGCTCGCCACGCCCGAAGCCTATCGCTTCGAGGTCGAGTTTCACACGCCAGGCAGCTACAGGGCCAAACTGGCCAATCACGACACTTATAAGATCCTTGGCAAGCTTCGGCAGCAGCATTCAAGCGGGGATGCTCCGCAAGCCAAGGCCGAGGAACTGATGCAACGCGCCATCGAGGTCTGTGCCGAGGTTGCGATCCCCAAAGGCGCCCATAGCATACCAAACTGGAAAGCCGAAGAGGATCCTAGATGGAGCGCTGCTGCGGCATTTGGAATGCGAGTTGGCGAAAAATCAAGAATGTCCGAGATCGCCAGGTCGCCGGAAGCAAGCCAGATTGCGCCGGCCCTCGGCGTGCGGCCGATAGCGCTCGTCGGCATGTCGGGCGTCGGTAAATCCACCATTGGCGAGCGGCTTGCAAAAGGGTTGGGGTTGAAATTCATCGACTCCGATGCCGAGATCAGGAAAGAGGCCGGCATGTCGATAAAAAAACTTTGCGAAACCCATGGCGAGGAGCATTTCAGGGAGCTTGAGGCGAGAGTGATTGCGCGTGTGCTGAAGCAAGGACCGGCAGTGCTCGCGACCGGTGACAGTTCCTTCATCCATCAGCAGAGCCATGGGCTCATCCAGGACAAGGCGGTCTCGATCTGGCTCAAGGCCGATGCCGACCTGATAATGCGACGGCTCGGGAGACGACGCGGTCGCCGGCTGCAGCAGGCCTCGGACCTGCTCGGCACTATCACGCAACAGATCGCTGAGCGTGAGCCGATCTATCAAAATGCTCATCTCACGATCGCTTCGCGCAATGTGTCGCATGAGAGGCAGATGGATGAATGCGTCAGGGCGCTGCACGCCTATCTGCGTCCCGAGCCGGCCGCCGCTCAGCCGGGCGTCTAATAAATCCCGTTAATGAGTTTCCCGCTCCCGACGCGGATAAGAACCCAGGAGCATGCTCGCCCCAGTATTTCATACAAAGTGAACGAGAACCCAAGCAGCCCTCCCAGGAGTATTTGCGCCATGAAGAAAGCTGAGGCTCAGCCAGACCGGAGAGCCTGACGACACCCGAACGACGTCTCGGGTTCGCCCCGTTGTCCCAGCTGCTCCATGAACTTCGATGTAGTCGGCATCCAGCTTCTCCGCGATCATTTAATCTAGCCTTTGCATTTTGTAATCTCTCCCGTGACTCCGCCGCTTTGTCGAGAATACTCCGTGGTGAAATGCTCGATAAGAAGCTGGCCTCTCATGCATTGAGATTCGAAAGGTCTTTGCCCGCAATCTTCGCCGGCACCGACACAAAAAGAAACTGTCCCAGGAGGCGCTGGCGCATGAGGCCGGCGTCGACCGCACCTACATCAGCGCCCAGGAACGCGGCGTTTACGGTGCCAGTATCGATATGGTCCAGAAGCTCGCCAAGGTGCTTGAGGTTGATCCGGCAGCCTTGCTGGATCCTCGATCGGAATAGAGTTGTTCAACAAGGGGTCGGGCGGGTCCGGCACTACAGGATCTGCTTCCCGATGATCCTGTTGCAAATCGTTCCGAGCCTGGCGCGCAAGGGTTCTCGCGGACCGAGCCCGATCTGCTTTGCCGGCCCCAGGCGGTCTCGGCCGTCCATTTTTCCTCGCGGTCACGAGCAGCACTTGACGCAAGAGGAACTGGCGGCGCGCGCTGAGCTTGATCATGCGCTAGGTGGGCGCGATCGAACGCGCCAGCGTGAATGTGCTGGGGCGATTGGCGATCGCTTTGATCCCTGCGATTTGATCAGGCCGTCGAAGAAATAGGGTTTGAGCTTGGCGACTTGATCTCCCAAACCTGGGCGCCAGCGCGCCTTTGGCGCGCACCGGGTGCTCGTGAACCGAGCCCGCTTTTCTTCGGCAGGCTCAGGCGGTCTCGGCCATCCGGCTTCGCCCCCTGGCGCAAAAGCAGCCTTGCGGCTGCCGATGGTCGCCGTCCTTTGGCCGGCGCGGTCTTGGGTTAGCTGCCTTTCCCGGCGGCGCGGGGTGGGCGGCACTCCCTTCTAGGCCCGCCGCGGCAATCCGCAACCCTTCGCTGTCGCTCCGGGTCCTCCACTTCGTTCCGGTCCTTCGGATGCGGTTCGCCTCCGACGGCGGGCCTTTCCGGTCGCGTTTCGCCGCCCACCCCGCTTCCGGGGAAAGGCGTGCGATTGAAGAGCGGAGGATAAAACGATGCGTTCAAACAGTAAGCGTTGCGCCAACGCAAGGGCAGGCGGGCGCCCGGGCGCCAGCCTTTATCAGGAGATCACCGACCGCATTGTCGCCGAGCTGGAACGCGGCACCGTGCCATGGGTCAAGCCTTGGGGCAGGGCCAATGCCGGGCTCGGCCTGCCCAAGAACGCCGCCACCGGGCGCTGCTATTCCGGCATCAACATCCTGATCCTGTGGGGCGCCGTCATCGAGCGCGGCTATCCCTGCCAGAACTGGCTGACCTTCCGGCAGGCGCTGATCCTTGGCGGCAATGTCCGAAAGGGCGAGCGCGGCACGACCATCGTGCATGCCGACCGCTTTGTTCCCAAAGACGAAAAAGAACGCGCCAGCGACGATGGCGAGGAGCCGCGGGCAATTGCCTATCTCAAGCGCTTCACCGTCTTCAATGTCGCTCAGTGCGACGGCCTGCCCGAGCATGTTCGCGCCGCCGCCGAGCCGCTACCCGAACGCGAAATCATCCCGCAGGCCGAAGCGCTCATCCGCTCCAGCGGCGCCGATTTGCGCATCGGCGGCGAACGCGCCTTCTACATGCCCGGTAGCGACTGCATTCAGGTCCCGCCGCAGCCGGCATTTTTCAAGCAGATCGACTATTACAGGACCTGCTTTCACGAGCTTGGCCACTGGACCGGCCACCCCTCGCGCCTTGCCCGCGATCTCTCCGGCTCGTTCGGCTCCAAGGTCTATGCTCGCGAGGAACTGGTCGCCGAAATCGCCGCAGCCTTTGTCTGCAGCAGTCTCGGCATCGAGCCGACCGTGCGCCACGCCGGCTATATCGCCTCATGGCTGAAGGTGCTGCGCGAGGACAATCGCGCCATCTTCAGCGCTGCCAGCCGCGCCTCGAAAGCCGCCGATTTGCTGCTCGCTTTCCACCACGATGAAGCCGAGCCGCCGCAGGAGGGGATCGCGGCATGAGCGCCGTGCGCTTCCCATCCCCTCCAGAGCGAGACGACGCCGCAAGACGAGCAAACGCTCGTCCCCGGTGTCCGCCCGATCACCGCGCGACTGGCTCGACCGCCTCATGGAGGCGGCCGCGTGCCGCGCAAAAGCCGCTCGATATCGGCCTCTGGTGAGGAGGATCAGGGAAAGGTCCAGCGAACCTTTCTCCCGCCGAATGCCCGCAATCAACTCGACCTGTTCTGAAAAAGGAGTTTTTGCCATGATCCTGATCACCGACGACCTTTGCGCCCGGCTTCTCGCCAACGGCGCGGCGCAAGTTGAAACCGACCATCAGCCGGTCGTGAAGCTGTTTGATCCGGCAGGCGCGGCGACCTGGCTGTTGACCGAACTCGACCCCGACGGCGACACGCTGTTCGGCCTTTGCGACCTCGGGTTCGGGTACCCGAACTCGGCAGCGTCAGCCTTGCCGAGCTTCAAACCGTCAAAGGTCCGCTTGGCCTCGGCATCGAGCGCGACCTCCATTTCGAGGGCCGCTTCCCGCTCTCGGTCCATGCGCAGGCCGCGCGCCTCGCCGGCCATATCACCGAGGCCGAACAGCTGCTTCGACAGGCAGCAAGCGTACTCTCGAAGCGCCATTTTGAGCTTTCGCTCGACGTGGCGAGAGAGCGCCGCTAGGCGCCAAACCGTCCCTGCCGCGCCGCTTGTCGCGCCTCGCGTCAGGACAATCCCAACCGAAGAAAAGGAGAAAAACCATGCAGCTTGCCCACATTGCAATCGACCGGCTCAACATTTCCGCCGTCAACATGCGCCATGCCAGACGCGCCCCGGACGTGTCCGGCATTCTGCCCTCGGTTCGCGCGCGCGGCGTTCTCGTGCCGCTTCTGATGCGGCCCAACGGCGCGCCCGACATGTTCGAAATCGTCGCCGGACGCCGGCGTTACTTCGCCGCGAAATCCATTGCCAACGAGCGTGGCGAAGCCGAACCGTTGCCCTGCGCCATCATGGAAGACGGCGACGACGCCGATGCTCGAAGCCTCGCTGATCGAAAACATCGCCCGCCTCGACCCGGATGAAGTATCGCAGTGGGAGACGTTTTCGCGGCTGATCAAGCAGGGCCGCACCGTTCCAGACATCGCCGCCACCTTCGGCATCACCGAGCTTGCCGTGAAACGCATCCTGGCGCTTGGCGACCTGCTGCCGAAACTCCGCGAGGCCTATAGGCGCGACGAAATCGACGCCGAGACCGCGCGCCATCTCACCATGGCCTCGAAGGCGCAGCAACAGGATTGGCTGGCGCTTCTTGCCGATCCCGAGCAATACCCGCCGCGCGGCTTCCAGCTGAAGCAGTGGCTGTTCGGCGGCAGTCGATTTCCACCAAGGTGGCGCTCTTTCCAATCGAGGATTACCCCGGTCTGATGGTGTGCGACCTGTTCGGCGAGGATAGCTATTTCGCCGATGCCGATCTGTTCTGGGAAAAGCAGAACGCGACAATTGCCGCCAGACGCGACGCCTATCTGGAAGCCGGCTGGGCCGAAGTGGTGGTGCTGGAACCCGGCCAGTATTTCCACTCATGGGACCACGAAAAGACGCCGAAGAAAAAAGGCGGCAAGGTCGTCATCACCGTCTCGCATCGCGGCGAAGTCGAGTGTCACGAAGGCTGGCTGTCGCACAAAGAAGCCCGCCGCGCTCGCGGGAAAGCCGATGCCGGTGAGGAAGCAGACACGCCCGCCAAGCCGTCACGCCCCGAGCTTTCTGGCCCAATGCAGAACTATGTCGATCTGCATCGCCACGCCGCCGTGCGCGCCGCCATGCTCGATCATGCGGGCACAGCACTGCGCCTGATGGTGGCCCATGCCATCACCGGTTCGGGTCTCTGGCACGTGCGGCCCGGACCGCAACGCGCCGCCAACGAAGCGGTGGCCGCGAGCCTCGCGAACGGCAAGGCCGAAGCCGCCTTCGCCGAAAAACGCCGCGCGGTCCTGGCCCTGCTGAACATGGCCGATGAGAACAGAACCGTCGCCGGGGGAAAAAGCGACGATCATGCCACGGCGAGCGTCTTTGCCCGCCTCCTGGCGCTTCCCGACGAAGACGTGATGCGCGCGCTCACCATCGTCATGGGCGAGACTTTGCAGGCAGGAAGTGTTGTGGTCGAGGCGCTCGGCAACCATCTGAATGTCGATATCGGCGCCTGCTGGCAGCCGGACGAGGCCTTCTTCGACCTCATTCGCGACAGGGAAATCGCCAACGCCATGCTGGCCGATATAGCCGGCAAGCACGTCGCGGACGGCAATGTTTCGGAGAAGGTCAAGACGCAAAAGAAGATCATCCGCGACTTCCTTTGCGGCGAGAACGGCCGCCACAAGGTCGACCAATGGCTGCCGCGCCGGATGAAAGTCCCTGCCGAAACCTATACCGGTCGCGGCGGCTTCCGCACCGCCGATCAGTGGGCGAAAGTCCGCGCGTTGTTCGGCTCCGAATGACCCCTCTCGCTCGGGCGGCGGCACCTCCCTTTACCGCCGCCCACGCGACGTTCCGGTCGGGTGGATTTCGGCATTCAGCCGTCCCTGGCGGTTCGCAACCGCAGTAAGATCCGACCGCCAAACTCCTCGCCATCGGCCAATGATCACCACACCCGCATGGCTGGCAGAGCGCCAGCGCTGATCGGCCCCAGCTGTCGTCGGCACGGCCTCCGAGCGTCCACGGCCCCACCTTGCCGTCGTCTGCTTGTTGCATGCAGCGCGGTCAGCGCGACCTGTCTCCATGTGTCTTCAGGGACCATCTCCCTGCTGCTGGCTTGTCGACCTATGGGCGATCCGGCCCGCCCGAAACCCTCGCCGCCAGCTTTTTTCCCCGCCGCCTGCGGCGGCTTCCTCGCGCCGCTTCGCTTCAAAAAAAGCCGTCCGCTCGGGTCCTTCGCTGTCGCTGCGGCCCTGAAGGGTTCAGGCGTTCCTGACGCGCCCATCACGGTCCGCCATCGCAGGGGAATGGTCCCCGGCGAACAGCAAAAGGAGACTAACATGACCGCGATCGGCTACGTCACCAAGCAGGACAACGGCGGCTACAAGGGCCAGCTCAAGACGCTCAGCGTCCGCGCCGACATCGACATCGTGCCCAACCAGGCCAAGGGTGCCGAAAACCATCCCGACTTCCGGGTGCTGACGCAGGGCGTCGAGGTCGGCGCGGGCTGGATCCGCACCGGCGAGACCTCCGGCAAGGACTATGTGAGCCTGTCAATCGCCGCCCCTGAGTTCGGCCCGCGCAAGCTCTACGCCAATCTCGGCCGCGCCGCCGGGCAGGATGACGACGAAACCTACGCCATCATCTGGAACCCGGTCGACTGATCGGCAAGCCCCAGGCCCTCGCGCCCCAGCCGGCGCGGGGGCTCCTCTCAAGGGGCGGCGAAAACCCATGGTCCGACTCTTCGCCCGTCCCTGAAGCGCCCTCACGCGATCATCCTCCTCGCTTCTCCCACGCGAACGAGGATGATCATGGACGACGAAAACGAGCGCGCGGCCCGCGCCAAGAAGGGCAGCCCGTTCCTCAATACAGCGCAGGCTGCTTTCTATATCGGGCTGTCCCAGCGCACCCTGGAAAAGATGCGGCTCACCGGCGGTGGCCCGAAATTCCGCAAGCACGGCCGCTATGTCCGCTACCACATCGACGAACTCGATGAGTGGTCAAAAGGACGCCAGCAGGACTCCGACGCTCAGCATGGAGGCCGGTCATGAGTCGTCCCCCCATCCGTCTGATCGGCAGCCGTTTGCGGCGAATTCGGGTCCGTAAGGCAATCGCCATAGCTGCGATTGGCGTCGGCCTCATCGGCTTCACCGCCTTCGAAAAACCATCGCCCTGGCTGGTCTGGAACGCCTCGGCCAGCGCGCCGCTAGGCCTTTATTTGGTCGCTTCGGCAGCACCGGCGCGCGGCGATCTGGTGCTTGTACGGACCGCGCAAGCGGTCGCCGATCTCGCCGAAAAACGCGGCTATCTGCCCCGCAACGTGCCGCTGGTCAAGCGCATCGCTGCACTGCCGCACGAGCATGTCTGTACCTTCAACGAACCCATAATCATCGGCGGCGCGATCGTCGCGCGCCGCCTCGCAACCGACATTCAAGGCCGCGCGCTGCCATGGTGGAACGCGTGTCGAAAGCTCGTCGATGACGAGGTCTTCCTGCTCAATGGCGAGACGCCCCGCTCCTTCGACAGCCGCTATTTCGGGCCGGTCCCGGCCTCGAATGTCATCGGGAGGCTGGTGCCGCTATGGACCGACTGACCCTCCTGATGCTGGGCATGATCGCCCTTGCGCCATGCGCCTGTTCCGCCTCGACCGGCGCTGAGCCGGTCGCCATCTCCCATAGTCCGCAGCTTCAAAAGTGGCAGAAGTTCGTATCGGAAGCAAGCAGGCGCTTCCGTATTCCTGAAACCTGGATCTACGCCGTCGTCGATGCCGAGAGCGACGGCAAGACCAGGCTCGATGGCCGTCCCATCACTTCGCGCGCCGGCGCCATGGGCCTCATGCAGGTCATGCCTGGCACCTATCAGGACATGCGGGCCGCGCACGGTCTGGGCACCGATCCGCACGATCAGCACGACAATATCCTGGCCGGCACCGCCTATCTGCGCGCCATGTATGACCGCTTCGGCTTCCCCGGCCTGTTCGCCGCCTACAACGCTGGACCGGTACGCTATGCGGCGCATTTGAAACGCGGAACACCGCTTCCAAATGAGACGGTTGCTTATCTGAAAGGGCTAACGGCGGCCGGGGTTTCGGCCGCCGACATGGATCAGTTCAAGGGCAAATCACCGCGTGCAAAGGCACCAGAAGCTCCCTCCGGAGGATCGCTGTTTTTTCTGCGGAACGGCGAGCTGGCGCGCAAATCGAACGGCAAAATTCTGGTGCCGCTCGGGAAGGATCACCTTGGGACAAGCAAGCCGGACAGCCGGTGAGGGCTGGCGGCTGCGGGTCGGTGAGGGCGGCTGGGCGGGGGCAGAAGCAGGGTCGGCGGAAGGCAAGATAAAGGTACCGCCTCCAGGCGGCAGTCAAGTCTTTGTCTGCACATCGTTTTTCCAAGAGGCTGCTACCGACCGCAGGAGGCTGGGGCGCATAAGCGCTTGATCTCACTCTTGATTAGCTGGAGGCCGGCATGCAGGACGATGAGTTCACGCCGAAGCTAGGCAAAATCCGGTCTAACGGCTCGAAGGCAGGCAAAGGCTACGCTGGACAGGTCAGGGCGGCGATCAACAGAGCAGGCGGCAAGCCCATGCGCGGCGGCCGCTTTACCGGAAGCCGGGCAGGGCGAGGCGGGGCGGCTGCTGCATTACTCAGATCGCGCGATCGATACGCTGCCTTCCGCCAGCGCCGGGTGATGGTCAAGGCGCGCATCGTCAGGCTAGCCGGCAAGGGGCAGGACGGGGCGCGTGCTCATCTGCGTTACATCCAGCGCGACGGTGTCACCCGCGAGGGTGAGCCGGGCGAGCTCTACGGCGCAGACAAGGATCGCGTTGACGGAAAAGAGTTCCTCGATCGCGCGGATGGAGACCGCCATCAGTTTCGCTTTATCGTGGCGCCCGAAGACGGCATTGAGTACGACGACCTGAAGCCGCTCACGCGGCGGCTCATGGCGCAGATGGAAAAGGACCTCGGCACTAGGCTCGATTGGGTCGCCGTCGATCATTTCAACACCGGCCATCCGCACACCCACATCATCGTTCGCGGGAAGGATGACCGCGACGAAAACCTCGTCATCGCGCGGGAATATGTTTCGAGCGGAATCCGCGAGCGGGCGGCCGAGCTGGTCAGCCTCGATCTTGGTCCCCGCACCGACCGCGAGATCGAGCAGCGCTTGCGCCAGGAAATGGACCAGGAACGCTTCACCAGCATCGACCGGCAGCTGCTGCGCATGCGCGACGATGACGGTTTCGTCTCGGCGGCCGGCCGCGACGCGTTTCGCCAAACGTTGCACCAGGGCCGCCTGCGCAAACTGGAGCGCATGGGACTTGCCCAGGAGACCCCTCCGGGCCGTTGGCGCCTGGACGATGAGCTTGAAGTGACGCTGCGCCGCATCGGCGAGCGCGGCGATATCATCAAGACCATGCATCGCGAGCTGACCGGAAAGGGGCTCGCCCGCAGTGCCGCAGACTATGTCGTCCACGATGCGGAACCGAAGACCGAGCCTGTGGTCGGCCGTGTTGTCGCTCGCGGCCTGGCCGACGAAATCAACGACCGGCACTACTTGATCCTCGATGGGATGGAGGGCAAAAGCCATTACATCGATATCGGCAAAGGCGAGGCGACGGAACCGACGCCCGACGGGTACATCGTGCGTGTCACGCCGAGGAACACCGAACCTAGGCAGGTCGACCGCACCGTTGCCGATATCGCCGCGACCAGTGGCGGGCGCTACAGTATTGATATCCATCTCAAGCATGATAGATCGGCCACCGAGCGTTTCGCCGAAACGCATGTCCGTCGACTGGAGGCGATCCGGCGTGCTACCGGCGGCGTGGAGCGTGAGCCGGATGGCACTTGGATCATCGCGCCGGACCATCTGGACCGTGTCGCGGATTACGAGCGCCAGCGGGCCAGAGCCGAGCCTGTGATCGTTGAAAAGCTGTCATCGATCCCGTTGGCGCGACAGGTTAGCTTCGACGGCGCCACCTGGCTCGACCGCGAGCTGGTTTCGGATGCGCCGGAGCCCTTGCGCAATACCGGCTTCGGCCACGAGGTCGGGGAGGCGCAGGCCCGCCGGCGGCAGTGGCTGATCGCTCAAGCGCTCGCGGACGGAGAGCAAGGGCGTATCGTCTACCGCGCCAACATGATTTCGGTCTTGCGTCAGCGAGAGTT
This sequence comes from Mesorhizobium calcicola, assembly GCF_042682105.1. Classification (NCBI taxonomy): domain Bacteria; kingdom Pseudomonadati; phylum Pseudomonadota; class Alphaproteobacteria; order Hyphomicrobiales; family Phyllobacteriaceae; genus Mesorhizobium; species Mesorhizobium calcicola. The sequence continues at coordinate 58,634 of NZ_JBHUGY010000016.1, read as the reverse complement.
GAACCGTGTTGCCGGTCAACTGTCGGGCGAGCTCGGTCTGCCCTATGTCGAAGCCCGGGCAGGAGATCGGATAGAGGGCACATTGCGCCGATCAGTTGAGTTAGCCAGCGGCAAATATGCCGTCGTGGAGAAATCGCGCGAATTCACCCTCGTACCGTGGCGGCCGGTGCTCGAACGATACTTCGGCAAGGAGGTTTCCGGTATCGTGCGCGGGGAGGGGATTTCCTGGACCATCGGCCGGCAGAGGAGCGGGCCGAGCGTTTCGTGACATGGCGGCACGGATTCATTGCCTGTGCGCCAGAATGGGTGCCCTGTCGGAAGGAGTACGCCAGTCGTTGGTGGCGGCATAGATGCCGCAGCATCTAAAAGACTGATAATGCAACATTATCATTCGTTATTTACTGACGACAGGCTGTGCGCTTTGGCGCGAAAATCATGGCGGAAAGCGCACGGGTGCTTTACCCTGCAAAACCATGACTCGGCTCGATCCCACGACTGCCAGCCCCGCCCCAGAGCCGACCGTTCCGGCCTGGGCGCTCGCCCGGGGCGGCGCGCCGAGCAACGCTGACGCCGCCTTCCAGGCCGGAGCCGCCTTGGGCGCGCTCGACACGCTTTGCCGGGCGCAGCCTTCCTGGTCCGGTGCCTGGCGCCAGCGGCTGGCGCTCAAATGCGCCGCCGCCAGCATGCGGCTAGCCAGCCGCGCCGAGGACGAAGCCGCCTTGCGCGATGCCTGGCAGCTTTGCCCGGCCGGCGCCGATCCCGGCCCCGCCGGCGCTGTCCTTGGCGCCTGGCGGCAACTGGCGCTGCGGCCGCCGGCAGCCAGCCCCGATCGGCTAGCCAAGATTGTCGAAATGCTCGGGGTCGCCTGGGACGGCGCCGCGCTCGCCGCGCTTTGCGTGCAAATCGAGGAATTGGCGCGGTCGCGGCGGCCGGCGCCGTTCGCGGCCGCGGCGATCGCCGCTCATACCGTTACCCTGCGCCCCGATGCCGAGCTTTTGGCCTGGTAGCTGGCCGACCTGGTGCTGGCGCAAAGCCTGCGCTGGCCGCGGCCGCTGCCGCTCCTGATGGCGCAGGTTTTGGGTCCGGCATTTCGGTCGACGGAGGCGCGCGACAAAAGAATCCGGCCGGGACAAGAGGGGTTTGAGGCTGCGGTCTGCCTGGCGCTTGCCCAGGCGGCGGCGGAGGCCTGCCAGCTGGCCGCCGAGCTGTCGCGCCGCGCCGAAAAACTTCTGGCGATCGGGCCAAAACTGCGCGCCAAGGGCGCCGGTGATGTGATTTTTCTGCTGCTCAACGAAGACGCCGTTTCGGGCTCGCTGACGACCAAAAACCTGTTGCGTTTTGCGGCGCGCCGCCTGTTCGAGCGGCTGCGACAGCTCGAGGCGGTGCGCGAGCTGTCTGGTTCCTCTTTCCGGCTGTTTGGACTTTAGCGATGGCCGAGACAGCGAGCGACGAAAGGGCGAAAAAAAATGTCCAGCGAATGCTGGTCGACACCGAGCTGGAGCACCTGCCGCCAGAACTGCTGGCGCGAGTGGATGGGTCGCGTTGAAGCGGTGATCTTTGCTGCCAGCGAACCGGTGACACGTAGTGTCCTCGCGCGGGTGGTGGGAAGAAACTGCAATCTCGAGCTGATCATCGACGACATCCGCGCCGAGCTCGCCGGCCGCTCTTACGAGCTGGTGGCGGTCGCCGGCGGCTGGCAGCACCGGACCAAGAAAGTATTTGGCGACGCCATCCACTGTGCATTTGGCACGCCCGCGGAGCAGGGGACAAAAGAGCTGTCGCAGTCGGAGGCGCTGGTGCTGATGTGCATTGCCTATTTCCAGCCGATCACGCGTGGTGAGCTGTCGAGCTTTTTCGGCAAGGAGGTGTCACGCGATCTGATCGGCGTACTGCGCGCTGAGCAGCTGATCGCCTCGGGGCCGCGCAGTCCGCGGCCGGGCGCGCCTTATACCTATGTGACGACGAAGAACTTCCTGTCGCAGTTCGGGCTCGACACGCTGCGCCAGCTGCCGGATTTCGAGGCGCCCGAGGATGCAGGCCTGCTGTCGAAGGAAAAGATGCTGGCCGGCGATATTCCGGCCGGGCTGGCAAGCGGGGAGGGCGAGGACGATGTCGTTGAGGACCAGGTGTGGTGAGCACGCGTTGTCGCGTTGCGACCACAGAGACGGTCGATGACTCAGGACCAGGACGACTGGTCGTGCGGGAGCCGGTCATCGGGATCGTGAACCGCGACATGATCGCCGTCGACAAGATTGGCCGGAAAGATCACCAGATTGGTGCCGCCGGCGTGACGCAGCGACGGAAACAGGATGCCGCGAAGCCCGGCGGTGATGACCATGTCCGCAAGCTTCCACGATGAAGGTATCTTCCTGTCAATGCGAGCGATCTGGCGCCAGGCACAATCCCATTCCTTCCAGGCACTATCCCACGCATTCGGGTCGAACCCCTGCGAAAGGTCGGCGACGTCGGCGAGCGTGATCTTGTAAGCGGCAAGGGTCGCCGGCGGGGTGATGCCGGCACCCTGCTTGTATTCATCAAGAGCGGTCTGGGTCGAACGGGACAGATAGAGCGCTTCGACGCCTGGCCGGTTGAAACGACCGCCGTCAATCGCCGCGCCTGCACCGCTGATGGGCAAAAAAGCCCATTTGGGTGTCAGATAGCGATGGAATATCTCGTCCGGCCCGACCCGGGTGATCTTCACCCGCGCGCGCCGTTTTCGAGATCACGAACGAAGGCCAGGACGGCCTCGACCCGGCCGTCCGCAACGAGCTCCGCAGCCGTGCGGTGGCCGTAATCGGCGATCGGTTCGTTGCGATACCAGTAGATCGCCTTGTCGACGTCGCCGGTGAGTTCGGTGGCTGCGGAAATCACCTTCACCATCTCGCGCATCCTGCCCTGCAGGCGCTCCGAGGCTGGGTTGCGCAGCGTGTTGCGGTGGACACCGGTCAGTTGTGCCAGGTTGGCCACCTTCACGCCAAGCGCCTGCGACAGGCGCTTTGGCGAGATATAGGGTGTGCGTGGCTCCTGCAGGCTGTCAACGAAGCCTGAGACCACCCTGGAATGTGCAAGCTGTGCGTGGGTCATGACAAATCTCCGGCCTCTCATACGCACAATATATGCACATTTCAGCGCATAGCAAGCGAACAGCGATCTGTCACCGCCATCCTCATTCTCGGAGCGAAGCAGCAGCAAAGCATTGGTTGACAATGATCCTTATGGTTGACAGACTCTAAGAAATGCCCGATTCGAGAAAGAGAGAGTGAAGATGCTGCCTTGGGACTATCACCCCGAGCTGACCGTAGAACGGCTTGTCAAGGTTGCACAGCTGCTCGCCCTGGGCCGTGGCAGTGCGGTCGATCGCTTTGACCCCACAATAGGAGACGACAACTGGACCTTGGGAGTCTGCGCCTACAACTACGGCTGCTTTCAGATCGCAAAGGCTGCCGGCACACTGGGTTTCGAATGGCTAAGAGTAATTGATCCCGGCAAGCATTTCCAGTTCAGCATCGGCGGTGTTCCAATGCGCTTCTGGCGCGGAGATCCCGCAGAGCCTACGGCAAAGATTTCGATTGCCACTCCCTTCGAGCAACTGCTGCTTGATCTGGAGCCAGACATTCCGACCGCCGGCATGCTGTTTCGAATCGGTGTAACGACCGATATGGATGGCGCGCTCCTCGGAGCTAGTTTCGTCGCGTTACGCAACGACCAGCCCGAAGTCGTGTGGCCCTTGCCCCTTGCTGAGGCAGAGCCTTTGATCGCGCTACTGGACGAAGAGCGACCTGAGGGTATTGAACTTTCATCGCCGTCTGTCGGCGATCACCGGGACGACCAGGACGAGCGTGGCGACGAAATCGCCTCTTCTTCCGACGGGGTGTAAGCGTGACAATGAAGGGAGGTGCGCCGGGCCAAGTCCGGGAGGATCGGGCACGTTTCTTTTACGGCGACAAGCTCCGACTGGCGCGACTGCTCGCAGGGCTGTCGCTCGATGAGTTAGGCGGGCTTGTGACCGCTAGCCGTCAGTTTGTTCATCAGCTTGAAACGGGCGCCAAGGAACCAACCGAAGAGATGCGTGACGCGTTAGCAGCTGCGCTCGCGGTGACGTCTGCGTTCTTCGCAACGCCGGCGACGAACCCCGTCCGTGAAGAAGACTGTCACTTCCGTCGGCTGGCGAGCGCCCCACGAGCGCTGACTGCGCAGGCTGTGGCTCGGGGGACAGCTTTGGAAGCACTAGTTGACGCGCTCGAGGGCCAGGTGCGCATGCCGATTGTCGACTTTCCAGAGGAGGCGCGCCCCGCTTCGCCCAACGCGATAGAGCGCATTGCCGAGAATGCTCGACAGCACTGGGGTCTGGGCCTTGATGGTCCAATCACCAGTATGATGCGTGTTGTGGAGAATGCTGGTGCAGTGGTGGTCCACTTCGATGATCTCACTGACCGCATCGATGCGCTGTCTATGGCTCGGCGCCGGCCTATCATCGTTCGCTCAACCGCGAAAGTTGCCGGCGCCCGCTTGCGCTTCGACCTCGCACACGAAGCCGCTCACCTGATTATGCATCAAGGCATCCAGACCGGCGACAGTGTCACTGAAGGGGAGGCGCACCGGTTCGCCGGGGCCTTTTTGATCCCGCGCGCCGCGTTCGCGCGTGAATTTCCTCGAAGTCGGCGGACTCTCGATTGGAATGCACTGTTTGCAATGAAGCTTCGTTGGAAGGTTTCGGTACGCGCCATCGCCCGGCGCGCGTTTGATCTGGGCCTAATCGACGCTGCGCAATATCGCACCGCCAACATCCAACTGGTAAAGACCGGACAAGCTAAGGCGGAGCGCTACGACGAACGGGTTGCGATCGAGGAGCCAGAGCTGCTGCGCGCGGCCATCAGCTGGATTTCCAACCGTGACCCGATTGTCCTTTACCACCTGCTTGCCAATCTTGGCATGGCCCCCGAGCTATTTGCGCGACTTACCGGGGAGCGCATGCCGACGTTACCCGACAATGTTGTACCGTTCGGTACAGATAGGCTTTTGTAGGTGCTGTTTCCGCGTTTGACCTCACGTTATGAGATTCCGTAGGGAAAGAGGCAAGAAGATACGGCGAGATACGGACTCGGAAACCGGCGGCTCCCTCTAAAATCAGCCGATCTGCTCGATCCGCCAACTGGTCTTGGCTTTGGCCGAGAGCGTCCGGTTCAGGTACGCAATCAGCATGCTGGCGTGCTGAGGCTTTGGAACGAAGAACATCACTGCCCCTCTGTCCAGCTCGACCAGCTCATGATGAACTCTGGGGACTTGAACGCCGCCCTCAGTCATGAAGTCGCGGATCGAAAGGTCATGCCAAGGCATTGAGTCCAAGGCATAGTAAGAACCGACCGACTTGAAATAGGCAAACAACGTATCCCTGTCAGATCCGTATTGGTCAAAACGGGCTGCGTATCGCAGATCGATCACCGACCTGGGTTTGCTAGACAGCACTGCCTTTTGAAGCGTCCGGCCGTGCACGGTATCCATGGCAACGACGAAAACGCGCAAATCGGGAAGAGCAAGCGCGTCGAACAAATCGAGCTGATCAGCGCGTGGTGAGCTCTGCACAGTATCACGGGTGGCGACCTCATGCGTCTGCGCGACAACGCGACCATCGACGCGGCTATGCCAGCTTCCGGTATTCTCGACGAGTGTGAGTTGCGGTTTCGCCACGCTATTTCGCCAAGGCTGCTTCGAGTTCGGGATAGCCTACCGTCAAGGTGGTCCATTCGCTACCCCATTCTGGTGCCCGCATCTCAAATTCACCGCTTGTCTTATTCTTGAGTTGCCACGTCTTCTCGAATGCACGGACGTACATCCGGGGTGCTACCCCTACGAACGGTCTGAAAAGCACCTTAGGCTCATTGAGCTTAACGTCGTCCTTATCGACGTCCGAAGCGGTACGCAGCTGTGCCCGCGCGGCACCGATGCTCTTTGGGACCGGCGGTATCCACTCGGACGGGGTCACTTCGATGGAATCGCTATGCAGCTTTCTGGCCAGGCTCTTGGGGTATGGCTCGATGAACTGAACTTCGTACACGCCGGCACTGACGATGTGTCTGGCGCAATAGTGGCACGGATATGTCGTGACGAAGAGGCGGGTACCGACGGTCGAGACACCTTCGCGCCCGGCCGACAGCAGCGCATCCATTTCGGCATGGACCGCACGACTGAACTCTATGAGGCCCCCCAGCCGAGTCTTCCGGATGCGCGCAGCCAGGTCGATCTTGTCCGAAACCTGCTTCAGTTCCGGAATGACCTCGATCAAGTTGTCGATGATGTCGTTTTGCTCGCGATTGCTGCTGCAGTACGCCTCGGCGCGGAAAGCGCAACGATGATCGTCAATGCCTCTACTCGACGTCGCGAAGCGCTCACCATAGACGCCACCTCCGGCCGCCGGCACTTCGTTCGTTCCGGTCGCAACCACAGTTCCATCGGCGTCGACCAATGCCGCGCCCACCTGTCGGGATAGACAGGCGCTGCGCACGCGCGCGGAGTGGGCATGGTGCATCGCGGTCTCCTCTATGGTGGGCCGCTCCACCCGATCATGCGAGATGATGCTAACGAACCTGCTCAAATCGGTGTCCAGCAGGTTCTTGGTGCCGTTCGGGTCGTCACGGGTATTGTCGATAAAGAAATCCGCCTCGTAGAACGCCTCGGTCACATGCTGGCCATGCTTGCGACTGGAGTCGTCCGAGTCACGATCCATGAAACGGTCGACGGCGTTCTGTGTTTCGGGCAGCCCTTTCTCCGGCCCGCGGAAGTATTTCTCGAGAATTCGTGCGCGACGCACGCCCTCCTCGCAAACGACTCCGATCAGCCCGAATGCGTTGCCATAAGTTCTGCGTAACAGGTGAATTTCGGCCGGGTGCCTTATCGAATCGATAAGATAGACGCGCTTGACGCTGTCGGGAATGACCTTCTCGCCCTTGACGTACGTCTGACCGGTGCGATTGGCACGTCGCTGTGCGATTTCGCGCATTGCCGCCTTGGCGACTTCGGCCATGTCATGCTCGCGCATCGAGTCACCGAGGTTCTGCAACTCGGTAACCAGTTCCAAGGTCTTGGTGCCGACACCAGGGAAGGCCAGGCCGTTCTCATTTGCCCAGGTTCGGATCAAGTCGCTTGCCTTGATCAGGTGAACTTCATAGCCGCCGGACTTGCAAACGCGTTGCAGTGCCTTGATCGCCTGCGACGCACCTGCCCCTACCGGACCGACAACGGCGAAGAAAAGCTCTTTCGAGTGATTCCCAGCCAAAACGGTCTTGCTATCCGGCTTCTGACCAGCCTTCTGTTCAATCTTCCCGACGACCGTCGATCTCGCCATGCTAGCGCCTCCCCCGATCCCCATTCGGCTTATTCTTTTTCTATATCGAAGAACTCGCAAAGTGCAAGCGTCTATAGCATTGGTATAATCACGAAATCCAGAAGAACCTCCGATGTTGAACTACTTACAGAAGCCCGGCATTTAGGGGAGAGAGCTGGATGATTTAGCGGACTGTAAGGATGGGAACTAAGAAACCTGAGAGACCGTTCGGATGGGGATCGCAACGTTAGCCGAGGAGGCCGACAATCGTGAAGCGACGAGCGCCGCAAAGCCTCGGGTTGGCAGGCTCCCTGCGCAATGGCGAAAGAGGCTGCCGGCAGAACGGCTGCCTCAGCCAAACACCTCTCGATAAAGGTCGGTCGGGGGCTTCGCTGCCGATAGGGGCCCGAAGCCTCCGGAGAACGAACCCGCGAGCCACGGGAGGATAGCTCTGGGTATTTCTGCATTTGGGGAGCATGAGGATTTTGGGGAGGTCAGGCGGCGCGTGTTGTTTAGTGGCCCACGGTTGCGAGCGGCAGTCCACATGCGCGGCGTGTCGATCCCGAGCGCCTCGTCGTATGCGCGGGGTTGAACGGCACGCAATGCTCGTAAAATCGTAAATCGGCAGAACCAATTCTGAAAACCTGCATCTCCACGATTCGGTCGTTGAACGGCACGCTCTCGTAAGTGACTATCGACAGTCAACATTCTATTTTCCAACACAGCTTCGGCAAGGCCGGTGGCTCCAAACAGCTCAGCTGGATGTTCCTAGAACCGCTAATGCCTTGACGCTACTGCGAGGCTCATAGAGCTTAAGGTTGTGAGCTACTCCGCGGCCAGCTCTCGGCGGCGCTTCTCGGCCAGGAGGCTGCCGATGGTGGCGCCGTTGGCCCCACCAACGTTCCTTGCATCCTCTAGCATACGGCGCATACCAGCAAATTTCTCTGGCTGACTGCGGCGCGTTTGTGTGTGTTCTTGCAGCCAGCCTTCAACCTCTTCGGGCGTAGCAACGTTTATTGCCTTACGTTCATATCGCAGTTTGCCGTCAGGTCCGCGGCTTTTGACGACAATGGTCTGCCAGATGCCGGAGTAGCCACCGAGAAGCTCGCTCTGACCTGGCACCTCTCGGACACGCCGGCGGGCAACTTCGTTTACAATCTTGGTCAACGCGATGGTTTCGAGTTCTGACTGTGCGGCTGAAATGATCACGGCATAATCTTTTCGCAGCGCTTCGATCAAAGTTTTTGTGCTGATATCGCCGCCTTTGGCGGCGGAATTGATAATCTTGTTTATGGTTGTTCGAACCTGCAACAAAGACATCAAGAACCTCCTTTGCTGAAATGGCCAAGAGCCTGTTCGACGGCACCGGCCACGACTTCGTCCGTATTTTTTGATGTCATGCGAATGGCTTGAGGCCGGACCTGATCGATCACAGCCGTTACATGCTGGCCTGCGGCTAAGCGAAAGATCGCGTTCGTGTCGCGCTCTGGGCCAAGTGGAATGGCATGGTCCAACTCGGTGATGATTAGCAGATCGTACCGTGTGGCATGGGCAGCGACAATTGTCTGCAATTCTGAAAGTCGTTTCCGACTGAGCCCGCGGGATGAAACCTCCAGAGCTGCTGTGAGGTAACCCAAGGCGTCCGGTACCGGACGATCGGCCAGAACGACGTACCTCGTAAGCAACGCCTCGGCCTCCCTGCCGCATCCCTTCGGCGATGATCCACAACGCGCTTTCATATGTGTGATCGCTAAGGATAGGAAAGCCTGCATCGCGCGCCTTGGTAGCGAGATCACCGATCTGGCCTACGCTCAAGCCGCGACCTTCAAGTGTTTCGGATACTCTGGAGACAAAAGTAGATTTGACCCGGACGGCGCTGGAAGGCTTCGTCAAGAGCCTTTTGGCGACGGACGAGGTGGTGATCGAGGCGACCGGCAACTGCATGGCGGTATCACGGGTGCTGTCGCCTTTCGTGAAGCGGGCTATCTGCCGGAGAGCGCGAGCGGGGAATGCTGACAAAAGCAGAAGCCTGCGCAAAACTCGGGATCACCGAATGTACCCTGGTCAGATGGGCGAAATACGACATCGTGAAAAGACATACCTACAACGGCTATATCAGCCTCTATGAGCTGCCAGGACCGCACGTCCCAGCCAAACAGTGCAGCCGATGGAACCAGCTTGCCCATCGGGCAGAGGCTATCCGCCGACTCAACTCCTCAAAATGCTCCGATCTCAAGGAAAGGGCTGTAGTATGAAGCCAGTTAGTTTGTGAACAGGCATGCTCCTTGGCCGTCATGCCATATGACCTTCAACAAATTTCCGCGTTTCCCCCTGAAGCAAAACAGGTTCCCCCCCAAGGGGATTATGTTTGAGGACCTCCTGCACCCGGAGCGCCAGCGATGGAAAGCCACATCTCATATCGGTGTAGCCTGTCGCCAACCACACACGCACGCCTTCTGTCGGGATCATCGCAGCATTTCCAGGCCCTGCAAGATCCGCAGCAGGACACTGACGTCGACAGTGCGGTCAACGATCACACGCCGGCCGTTGGCCCCGACGATTTCCATCCGGCCACCGGTAGACACCGCTTGGCAGCTCGCAGCTGGCACTTCGGAGTGCGATCGCACAGGACCCGGCTCTTCCGGCTCTACATCGTGCACGCTGTGACCGACCACACCCATTTCAATGAAGGCGATTGGTGGGGTCTCGGATCGGTCACCCGATCTCCGTTCCCGGGTTTGCTTCATCCAGATGTGCAAGTGGTTCGCGTTCATGTCGTGACGCCGCGCGACAACCGCCACCGGATCACCGGACTTCTGCACCTCGCGCATGATCGCCAGCTTCTGCTCGACCGTCCAGGAGCGGCGCGTCCGCTGTCGGCCCGCATCCGTCGGCAGCGGCAGAGCCGCGGGCGTGCTCGCTTCCACCCTCGACGGCTGTTCCATAGCTACTTCATTGCCAAGCGTCCACTTAATCTAAGCGGACACTACCGCCACAAGGTACGCGTCAGTAGGCGGCCTTTAGCGTATGCGTACCGTCGGTCCGACATTCGAACGCGTGCGATTGTGGCGCAGCAGAAGACCTGACGACCGTTCAATTCGAATTGATGGCTGATGTGGGAGTTGGAAGGCCGAGCCAATGCGCAAGCAGCAGTGCCGACGGTGGCAACAGATAAAAATCGGAGCAAAATTTTGCACGCCATCACATACTCGTGCATTGAGCTGTTCGGCGCCAGCGTCAGCAAATACAAAAAAATCGATCCTGCATTGTTCTTGCACCGGTAAGAGCCGAGAGGATGTCACGTTAGCTGACGCTCCGCTGACGCCTTCGAGTGCGGACGCAATGGCCCGTTCGCACATCTTGTGAATAGTCCTTCCCCATGCACCTGAAACCGCCTGGCCCTTTTCCTTTCAGCGCTGCTTCTAACGGCAGGCCTGCGCTGTCAGTCTTTGAACTGCGGGCCTCGTCAGCTTCTCGTCAGCGGATGCGGGCAGGATAGTTCCTCGCTAGATAATCTCTCAAACCACGGAGGTGAATTATGGATCCGAAGAACTTCAATCCCTTCTCACCAGATTGGCAAAACTCGTACTACGCGATGCTGGCCCAGCAGCAGGCAGGACAGGGGGGCCAGCCGGAGGAGGCCGCGCAGCGCGACTTTGAGGAGCACCTGGAAGAGGCGGGCCAGCAGGACGCTCCCGATCATGGGAGGCGGTACGCCATCGCCCCTGATGACGCGGCCCTCATCCGGAATGCGCGTAATGCGGCTTGCCAGAAGATTGCGTATCGCTCCGCAGTCGTGAACGGTTCGAGTCTCCGCAAGTTATCTGAAGCACTACAGCAGCGTTACAATTTGTCTCTCAATGGACTTAGTGACGTGTCGCTGAAGGATTATGCTAAGCAACTGTTTCCGGGTGAAGCCCGGGTCATTACGGCGTTGGGCATGCTTAGGGCGTACCGCGAGGGTGCCTATGGAGAGGGTGCCTCTGGAGCGGGTACCTCGCGTCAGGGACAGGGAAGGCGGTATGATGTCGTTCCTGAAGATGCGGCGTTAATCCATAATGCGGGTGGTGCGGCTCGCGGGAGGCTTGAGGCTGGGTCTATATCTAACAATTCCACGAGTCTCCGCAGATTGTCTGGAAGGCTCCAGCAGCGTTACAATTTGTCTCTTAATGGACTTAGTGACGAATCGCTGAAGGCTTATGCTAGGGAGCTGTGTCCGGACGACCCCAGGGTCCAGAGTGGGGTGAGCATGCTGAAGAGGTATCGGGAAACCCTTGGAGAGGGCACCTCGCATGCTGCGGAGGGCAGCTCTCGCCAGCCAGTGCAACAGCCATCACCAGAGCATGAGTCATCCCCGTCGCGAGTGTCAAGTTACAATCAAGACCAGCTTTGGGGCGATTATGATGCGGTCCAGGCGGCGCCGGGTGGCGCTTCTCCGCAGTCATCCCCGTCGCGAGTGTCAAGTTACAATCAAGACCAGCTTTGGGGCGATTATGATGCGGCCCAGGCGGCGCCGGGCGGCGCTTCTCCGCCGCCCATTTGGCAGGGAATGAATGCGCCTTCGCCAGCGCCCACCGTTAACCAGCCAGGCCCATCGGATCAAGGCGCCGGGGCATGGATTTTTGGGGCAGCACACGTGCCCAGCGCGCCTCCGGCGCCGGATCTAGCAATCTACGTCCCCGGCTGGCAACACGGCGATCAGCGCGCGCCTGAGGACCTCATGCGCGGAATGCACTACATGGGCGTGCTGCCGAGCCCGTCGCAGCCGCAGACAAATTTCACCATCGGTGGCGTGCCCTACACAGCGGCGTTGGGGCCATCAGGCAGGCAAAACGACATCATTGTGTTCTACCGCCGAAACTGAACAAGCGATTGCCGCACGACAAACAGGGGTTCTTCCGCATATTTGGTGCAGGTGCCGGGATTCACGGACGGTGCGAATAAGTTCATAGAGTCGGAATCGCAGTCGACGCCGTGATTTGCCCGTGCTCCATGCCTTCCGCTCGCTGATTTCGCCCGAACTTTCGATTGTCCAAATTCTCCCGGAGGCCGACAGGGTAGTGTGTCGCGCTGCATTTAATAATGAGACTCCTCGGCGTAATGATATCGAGACCGGTAATTTCTCTGGGGTCGAATACGGGTTGTTTGGCCCAAGCAGTCCATCACCGTCGCTTCTTCAAGGAGGCAGCGATGGCAGTGGAATGGACGATCACGATCGAGGGCAGGAACGAATTTGGCGACACCTGCCGGAAGGAGGTCCGCATCGACAAGAGCTGGAAGGGCTTGTTCGACGGCGATATCGGCTTCTCGATCGACGATGGAAAGAAAATCATGGCGGCCCTGCAGAGCGCGGTCGTCAGCCACGAGGCGGAGACCTACTCGCTCTTTCGCCGCGTCTGCCCGGATTGCCACACGTTCCGGCCGGTCAAGGGCTATACGACGCGCAAAATCCGGACTGTCTTCGGCACGGTGGAGGTTCGCAATCCCCGTTGGATGCTCTGCCGGAAGTGCCATCCTGGCATGGTCGCTGCCTTCGCACCACTCAACGAGATCTGCCCTGATCGAGCCACGCCTGAACTGATTGAACTGACGGCGCGATTGGGAAGCATGATGCCGTATCGGCAGGCAGCGAAGGTGCTTGGCGAATTTCTGCCCATTGAACCCACCGAGACGTACGTGACCGTGCGCAAGCGGACCATCAGGATCGGTGAACGGCTCGATGAACAGATCGCGAAGGAAGAAAGGCGCGCGCGAGCTCAAAGGCACGATCGAAGCCAGCTTGAAATGCAGCTTCCCGGCGACCGACGCAAAGAGTTCGTCATCAGCATCGATACGGCACATGTTCGCAGCGCCGATCCCAATTCCGCGCGAAACTTCGAGCTCGTTGTAGCTCGATGCGGCCGCGGCGGTCGGGGTGATGTCGGTGGCCGCTACCTCGTGACCAGCAACACCGACCAGGCTGCAATCCGGGATCGAGCCCTCCACGCACTTCAGCAAGAAGGCTATTGCGGCTTTGGCAACGTCACCGTGATCTCGGACGGCGCCGAAATCCTGAAGCGGCTGCCCCGCGCCATGCCGAAGCCGACAGCCCACATCATCGACTGGTTCCACATTGCCATGAAGATCCAGCCCATGCAGCAGATCGCCGATCACATCGTTCCCAGTCCGACCCTTTTGAAGTGCTTCCAACCATCGACAAGGACATCAAAGCCGTGAAGTGGCGTCTCTGGCACGGGCGGGTCGATGGCGCGATCCGCGACCTGGAGCAACTCCTGGCGAGACTGAAAGACTCGCAAAGGGACGGCGAGTTCTCGATCGCACGGCCTTATAGCCTCGCCTCGCAGCTCCTGATCGCGGCGCGATCGTCAACTATGGAAAGCGCTATCGGGCTGGGCTTCGCGTTGCCTCCGCTCTGGCCGAGTCGGCGGTGAATTCACTCGTCGGCAAGCGGATGGTCAAAAAGCAGCAGATGCGCAGGTCCTCCTACGGGGCCCACATGCTCATGCAAGTCCGGACGGCGGAGATCAATTGCGAACTTCGCGATCGGCTGCGGGCACCCTTCCGACAGCCAGAGCCAAACGTGCGCCCATTATTCAAGCCCAAACCACCCCTTCTGCGCGCCGCGTAACCCCAGAGAAATTACCGGCCTCATTGAATCCCGCTCCCTTTACCAAACGAAATCGGCCGTGGAGCTGACCGATGGCGCTGAAGCTGTCGGCATGGCAAGAACGCGCCGCGACGGGAACGACGCTGTGATCATCACTTGGGGAACCATGGTTGGGCCATCTCTCGCGGCAGCCGAGGCTCTTTCAGCGGAACAGCTCGATGTGGGCGTGCTGGATCTTCGTTGGCTGAACCCACTTGCCGAGAAGGCTATCGTCGACGCCGTGACAGCGGCGAAAGGCAAGGTGCTCATTGTCCACGAGGCGGTGAGGACGGGGGGATTCGCTGCCGAAATCGCCATGCGTATTCGCGAACTCGTTCCGGAAATGGATGTCAGGATTTCACGATTGACGACCCCCGACGTCAGAATGCCATCGAGCCCCGTACTGCAGAAGGCGCTTCTCCCGAATGCCCAGACAATTGCGGAGGCCGTGAGAGCAATAGGGGGCTGACCGCCAGCCTCCGGTGTGGTTTTGGAATCACCGGCTCCATTTTAGCCAGTGCCATCGGTAAAAAAGGCGGACATTGCCTCGATCTGGCCGATCAGCATCCTGTCTCCCGGTGGACATGCGCGCCGGCCCTCTGCGCGGCCTCAAGCAAGGGGGTCATCGCCGGAGCCATAACCACCTCGCAGAAGCAGACTGAAACCATGAAACTCGGAACGTCTTGCATTCGTGAAGGCCGCCTCTGGATAGTGGCATTTACTTTTTGACTCGGCGCTTGGGAAACGGCATGCCGGCGCTGTGGGCGGCGGCTCCGCCATCGACAGGAATGATGGCACCGGAAATATAGGATGCCTCCGGCGAGACCAGGAAGGCGATGAGGTTTGCCACCTCTTCCGGCCGGGCCATCCGTTGCTGCGGCAATTGCAATTGCTGGCTGGACGAGAAGCCTTCCATGACGCCGGACATCATCTCCGTTGCGGTCGGGCCAGGGCAGATGCAGTTCACGCGGATGCCAAAACGCCCATAGTCGACCGACCAGGAGCGGGTCAGTGCCACCAGGGCGCCCTTCGAGGCCGTGTAGGCATCGGCGAGCGGCATTGCCCTGAGCGCCGCGATGCTCGACAGCAGCACGATGGCGCCGTCGTTGTGCATCGCCGGGCGGAACGCACGGACGCTGAGCATCACCCCTGTCAGGTTGACGGCAAGGGTTTTGTTCCATGCGTCGAGCGTCAGCTGTTCGGCGCGGTTGTCGTCCGGCCGCAGATTGATCCCGGCACACGCGATCAGCGCATCCATCCCGCCGATCTCGCTAGCGCAGGCGCTCAGCTCGTGGTCCGAGGTGACGTCGCAGATATGGCTGGTGATCGCCGGGTCCGGATTGGGCTGGCGGTCGAGCGAATGCACGTTCCAGCCGCGATCTCTGAGGATTCCGGCGGCGGTGCCGCCAATGCCCCTGGCGCCACCCGTGATGACGGCGACCGGTGCAATGCCGGTTTCGGTGGAGCCGAAGCTGTTCAGGAAAGGTGCCGCGACCAGCCGCGAGATTTCCGCGATCTGCGCTGGCGGTACGAGATTGGCCATGCAGCCGGCGGCGGCGACCCGCCGCGGCGGATTGGGCGCGCGGCGCTGCGCCTCGATCATGCGTTCGATCATGCCCGGCATCAGCACGAACCAGCCAACATCGATCTCGGCGAGCGCCTGGGCGATAGCATCAGCATCGAAGCCGTCGACGATGTAGACCGGCGCGCCGTGGCAGAGTGCGGCAAGGGCCGGATCGGCTGCCGCCATGTGGAACAGCGGCGACCAGGCGATCGAGCCGTCGCTTGGGCGGATAGCCCAGTCGGCCATCATCACCAGCGCCCGGGCGATGATGGCGCGGTGGCTGATGACGGCGCCCTTGGGCAGGCCGGTGGTGCCGCTGGTGTAGAGGATCAGCAGCCCATCCTCGGCGCTTGCCGAAATATCCGGCTCCTGCGGCGAGCCTGTGTCCAGCATATGTTCATAGCCGTCGCCGAACAGGGCCAGCGGGTAGGCCAGCCCGAGGCTTGCCGCCGCTTCGGCAAAGCGCGGCGAGGCGAAGATGAAGCGCGGTTCGACAAGCCTGAGGCAATGGGCGAGTTCCGGTGCCGCCTGCCGCCAGTTCTGGCAAGCGGCGATAGCTCCGATCTTGGCGCAAGCAAGCACGATCTCGATGTATTCCGACCGATTCTCCGAGACGATTGCGACACGATCACCAGCCATCACGCCATCATGCCGCAGCGCCGATGCCAGCCGGTTCACACGCTCGTTGAGCATCCCGTAGCTGATTGTGTTGCCAGCCCCGACGATGGCGGGCGAGGCAGCATTGGCGCGGGCACTGTCGCGAAACAGCGATGCCACCGTTGGTCCCGCCGCCGCGGCACGAACCGCGCTGGATCCGTGAAGACCCATGGGGCGCGGATCGCTCACGCCACTGCTCCGAAGAGGCTGCCGGCGGACAGATGGCGCAGATTTTCGGCACGCGCCAAAACGCGGCGCGACATGGGCTGTCGCATCCATCTCCTCCCGGACAACGACTGATGTTTCCTAGATGTTTCCTACAAGAAAACTTTCATGTCAACACGATTTATGCGATATCCCGTCGACTATGCCGACACGCAGCGTGCGACGCGCCAGCGGTTTTCGTGTGCTCCGATCGATCGGGGGAGGAAAATGGACGTCAGCGCAAAGATGGGAGAAATCGGCGCGTCCCTGCGCCGGCTTCGCAAGACCGCCAACCTGACGATGGAGGCGGCCGCGCGCCAGGCAGAGGTGACCAAGGGCTATCTCTCCAAGGTCGAATCAGGCGTTTCGCAGCCCTCGATCGCGGTGGTCAGCCGGCTGGCCGACGTCTATGGCGTGCCGTTGTCCGATGTCTTCATCTCGCCCGGCGAGAAGGGGCCGATCTCCATCGTCCGTGCCGACGAACGAAGGCCGATCAACCGCAACGGCAGCGAGCTTGGCTATGTCTATGAGGTGGCCTCCTTCAACAAGGCCAATCCGCGATCCGAGATATTCTTCCTGACCTTGCCCTGCATCGAAGACGTCCAGCTGCCGCGTTTCCGGCATGCGGGCGAGGAGATCCTGCTGATGCTGGAGGGGCGCATCCGTTTCGACTTTGCCGGAACCGAGATGATCCTCGGACCGGGAGACTGCATCCAGTTCGAATCCTCTTTCGAGCACAATGGCGTCGCTATCGACGGCAAGGAAGCCAAGGCCTTCGTGGTGATTACGCCTGAACGGTCAACGTAACAGGGTCGATCATATTGCTGTTTTGATCAACGAGCGGCCCATTTTGAATGGGTCAACTCGCTGCGGAGACTCCTTCGGACAAATCCCAGCAATGGGCGCTACCCATCAGGTCCGCCACTTTGCCCGCGCGTCATATGCATCATCACGCCGGCGCCTCGAGATAAGCGAGCAACGACCGGTCTGTCCCATTTGATGGAGAAAACTGGCTCGTCTGCAGGTGGCCGGGTCGGGGCACTCTATTATATGTCGAGTAATTGGTTGAATTCTATCACGTTCCGATCCGGTCGCGTA
The DNA here is from genome assembly GCF_042682105.1 of Mesorhizobium calcicola. Classification (NCBI taxonomy): domain Bacteria; kingdom Pseudomonadati; phylum Pseudomonadota; class Alphaproteobacteria; order Hyphomicrobiales; family Phyllobacteriaceae; genus Mesorhizobium; species Mesorhizobium calcicola. The sequence continues at coordinate 41,144 of NZ_JBHUGY010000016.1, read as the reverse complement.
CAAAGCAGTCTGGGATTTGAACGATGCGGATCGAAAGGCCACCAAGTCGCATGACGGCCAAACGATGAGGGCCGCGCTCTTACAAGCCGCATGGAAGCGACGCTAGTCGCCGAACAGGTCGGGACACGCCACGTTGAGCCGCTGCACCGTCCACAGCACTTCGCGCAGATGCGCAGCCATCCGGGCACCGGGCTGTTTTGCCTCGCCGGTTTCAACGGCCTCGAAGATCGCCACATGCTGAGCAAGCTGCGTTTCGAGGTGGCGACGCTCGGGCAAGCTAAGGTAGCGCACACGATCCATCGCAGCTTGACCACCTGGATGACCCGCCAGCTCCGGGGCAGGCCGGCCTCCTCACAGCGTTCTCGATATCGAGGAAAAGCTCGCGGGCGCCCTCGGCAACCGCCTTTGCCTGCCTGGCGAGGTTCGCTTTGCCGTCGGCGATGAAATCACTCGAGTCGTGGCCGGCCAGCCTCTGCACGACAGTGACACTGAGCACTCACTAATGAACTGGGCTTCCTCCACGTCGCTCAGCCGGATCGGCGCGACGAAGCTGCCGCGCTGCGGCAGGATGTCAATCAGGCCTTCATAGGCAAGCCGAATGAGCGCTTCACGCACGGCGTGCGGCTGACGCTGAGTTGCTGGGCAAGGTCCTGTTCGCTCAAGGCTTCGGATGGCAGCATCACCAGCGTGGTGATGGCGCGGGCCTCGCCCTACGTTTCTATCAATTGGTCGCCATCTCCGGTGACATGCGGTACGGCGGCACTACTAGCCGGCGAATGATCTTGTTCTTATGGCTTTTGGCTACAGACACCGCTAGAGCAGTTTCTGGATAATCACGGTTAGGCATCGTAGCCGGCGTGGGCGAACAGGTTTTCGCATTCTTTGGGGTGGAAACGATCGATGGCGACGGCCACGGCGTCCCATAATTCCGGGATGGACCGGGCTGCTGCCTTTCGCAGTAAAGCCTTCAGCTTGGCGAAGGCCATCTCAATGGGGTTAAAGTCCGGGGAGTAGGGCGGAAGATAGCGAAGGGAAGCCCCCGCAGCCTCGATGATTTCGCGGACACCGACCACTTTATGAGCAGGCAGGTTGTCCATCACGACGACATCGTCGGGTTGAAGCGTCGGCACGAGGACGCGGCGCAAGTAGACCAGGAATGCTTCGCCATCCATGGCGCCGTCCAGGAGCCAGGGCGCGACGATCCCGTCGAGGCGCAGGCCGGCCGTGAAGGTCGTGGATTTCCAGTGCCCATGAGGAACAGCCGCCCGGCAACGCTGTCCACGCGCAGAGCGGCCTCGTAGCCGGGCCATCTTGGTATTGAGGCCACTTTCGTCGATGAAGATCAGGCGGCTCGGATCGAGATCGAGTTGGCCTTCGAACCACTCTTCCCGCGCTGCCAAAACATCCGGTCGCTGCTGTTCGGCCGCGTGCGCTGTCTTTTTTTGTACGTGATGCCACGCTTTGCGAAGAACGCATGGACCGTCGTCAGGCTGGCTTTGACCCCGCGCTCTGCCGCAAGGCGATCGACGATCTCGGCAAGCGTGATGTCCCGCTCATCGGTCTCGACCAAGGCGAGAATGAAAGTCTCGTGCGCGTCCAGCTTCGATACCTTCGGCTTGCCCTGCCGCCCAGGTTCCAGATTGCCGCTCGAACGCCAGGCCCGATACCATGCACCAGACGTCGATATCCCGATGGCAAACCGCCGTGCCGCTTCTCGGGTCGACAGGCCTGCCTCTATCGCCTCGATAACACGCGTCCGCAAATCCAGGCTGTAAGCTCGTGCCATGCCGCTGCTCCTTCCGCAAATCACTTCGATCAGGGAATCAGAACAAGCCGTTCACTGCAAACAAACGACTCCGATTAAGGGAAAACCGCTCTAGCCAAGCGAACTGATCAACCCGTCGGCAGCGGTCTCGCTTCTTTCCTGCTGCTCCCGTCTGGAGGGGCCGGCAAGCCCCATTAGCAGGCCGAGCATATGGCTGCCGAGCAGCCGATCGATGAATTGGACGGCGAGTTCGCGTCGGCGCTCCGCACTGAGCGCGCTGGTTTCCTGCTTAAGTCCGAGCGTGAACGCAAGCATGCCTTCGAGATTGCCCACGAGGCTGGTATGCGCCATCCCTGCCAAACCGGGAAAGCGTGTGGCCTCGGCGATAACAGTGCGCATGAGGGCTATGGTGTCTGGGTCCGTCAAACGGGTCTGCGCTGTCATCCCCGCCCAGATCAAGACGTCTCTTAGCGGCTTCTCCAGAAGGGCCGCCCACTCTGCCTGCTCGGCTTCGTCGTCGGGATCGCAGGCATTGGAGATGACGGCCGAGAACAGCTCGTCCTTGCTCTCTGCATGCCGGTAGAGAGTCATGATCGAGACGTTCGCCGTCTTGGCGATGCTTTCCATGCTCGTCCCCTCGTAGCCAGTGTCGAGGAATGATGCCTTTGCGGCCGCGAGGATGTCGGCACGCTTGCTCGCCATCAACTTCGCTTTGGGATGGTCGGGAGCCCAGGATTTCATGCGGCTTGACTCCGATACGATAGTCAATCATATCATTTGAACGATACTGAACCTTATCGTATCTCTGCGTCAAAATACACGAAGGTGCCGACATATGAAAGCTGCCCGTCTCAAAGCGTATGGGGACATTGATCAGTTCGTCATCGATGACGTTCCTATGCCCAAACCGGAAGCCGGCGAGGTGCTGATCAAGATCGAAGCCTCCGCGGTCAATCATTTCGACCTGATTATCCGCCAAGGCTACATGGCCCAATACATCCCTTTGGAACTTCCCGCGGTGTTGGGCGGTGATGCTGCCGGTACCGTTGTCGAGGTCGGCGCGGGCGTGACCGGAATCGTGATCGGCGATCGGGTGATTGCCGACTTCGCGGCGAACGGCAGGGGTGCCCATGCCGAATACGGAGTTGTTCCTGTTACGGCTGCCGCCAAACTTCCTGCCAATCTCACATTCGAACAAGGTGCTGCTCTACCGAAAGCCGGTCTCACTGGACGACAATCCGTGGATGCTCTTGGCGTCACGGCGGGCGACCGCGTCCTGATTTCGGGAGGCATCGGCGCGGTCGGGCGCGCCGCAATCCAATATCTCCAGGAGATTGGGGCAAAGCCGGTGGCCGGTGTCCGTCCCGATCAGCTCGAAGAGGCGCGCCAACTGGCTGGCGAGGCGCTCGATATCACCCAGCCGCCGACTGCCGCGACATTCGACTATGCGATCAGCACCACAGCACCCGCCGCGAGCAATCTCATCAAGCATGTGCGAAACGGTGGTCAGGTTGCCAGCATCGTTCCGGTGCCGGAAGACGGCAACGTTCGCGATCGCGTGACAATCTATGAACTCTACCATCGCGCGGACGCGGCTACGCTGGCCGCAGTGGCTGACGCCGCGTCCCGCGGTCTATTGACCATCCCGGTCGCAAAGACCTTCCCCCTGGATCAAATCGGCGCCGCACAGAACGCCGTCGCCGCTGGCGCCGGGGGCAAAGTCGTGCTGAACCATTGAACGTCCATAGCGTGGTGTCCAGCCACACAGAGCGATGTTTCTGCTGAACCTCCAAATCAGGTCATAGCCGCCATGTCTGTTTCTCAAGCTCACACTGCCTCTCGCTCGTCCTCTCGTCCGTGGCACATCGGGCTGTGGGTCGCCCAGATCGCACTCTTCATCCTGTTCGGCATGCCGGGCATCATGAAGACATTCATGGATCCGTCGGCTCTTGCGCCGATGGGTATTGCCTGGGCAACCGACGTCCCAATCTGGTTGCTGCGCTTCATCGGACTATGCGAGCTGGCCGGCGCACTCGGCATGATTCTTCCGGCGGCGACGCGCATCCTGCCGTTCCTGACGCCCCTGGCCGCGCTCGGATTTGTCACCATTCAAGTGCTGGCCGTAGGCTTCCATGCATTTCGAGGCGAAACCGCTCACACCCTGCCGATGAACATCATCTTCCTGGCGCTATCGCTGTTCGTCCTTTGGGGCCGCACGCGCAAGGCACCGATTGCCAGCCGCTGATGCAGCGGTTCCCACATCTTCCGGCGCATGCACACTTCAGCATGCGCCTGCCTGAGTGAACAGACAGCACACCCCTTCAAGGCCGCTCTCAAGCTAGCGTCGAAAAGGGCTAGTCACCGCCCGGACCGGTCGCCGGCGCGCCGAGCGCTTTCCACACGCGTTCTCGGGTGTCCAGCGGCAGCGTTCGGCCTGGCACGCGCGCTCATGCTGCAGCCGGCTTCCCCGTTACCCTGATGTCCCATAGGAGATGAATCTTTAGTGCGAATGGCTTGGCAGATTCACGAGAAATGACTCGCGACCGGGATAGGCTCACCTATGCGGGCTACCTGGAGATTTCAGAGCCTTGATTTCTCCGGCGGAAGGGCAGGGCGGGGTCGTGAAGCGAGATCCTTGGCCTCGGCCTCGCCGATACCGGTCATGCAGAGGAGCCGGACGACCGTCTCGTCTATGAGCGACGGTGGCAGGTGCTCTTTCGTGATGGCGAGGCTGACGCCGACGATAGCGTAGGACGCCATTTGCCAAGTGAGTCTGGCATCGACCACCTTGAAGCGACCCGCCTGCGTGGCATTTTCCAGATCCCGGATCGCGAAGGGACCCATGCAACGGAACATGGCGTCGGCAATCACTTCAGGGCGGTTGAGGAGCTGCTTCCAGCGCATGTCGCCCGTCGCGTGGTCAATCACGGTCCGGATGCCAAATGCGTAGACCTGCGCGGGATCGGCGAAGGTGTTGGTGACCTCCTCAATTCGCAGTGCCAGATTATGCATCACGCGCTCCATTACTGAAACGGCGAGATCATCCTTGGATTTGAAATAGCTGTAGACCGTTCCCGCGCCTACGTCCGCGAGGTCGGCGATCTCCTGCATCGTGGCGGAATCAATGCCCTTCTGGGAAATTACCGTATAGCCGGCCTGCACCAAGGCTTCCCGGTTTCGTTCCTGCCTGAGAGCGACTCTGCTCTTGGTCGACGCTTTCGAAACCTGCAATGGATTTGCTCCCATTCCTGCGGGTGTGCATGCCGTACGATGCCGACAAAAGTCAAGTTCGGACTCGGAGAACGCGAAGATAAGTCATTTACGGCTACAGATCGATATTGACAATCATTCAAACTCGAATACCATTCATTTTCGTTGGGTGGATAGAAACTCCGGGAGGGTAGCCATGAACGCTCATGCGCTCGCACGCGTCGAGGAATCGAACGTCAAGGCCATTGCCGAGAGCTTGATCCCGTTGCTCTCGTCACGAGCCTTCGAGACCGAGAAAGACCGCAAAGTACCGGCGGAGAACATCAAGCTGTTGCATGAGAGCGGGCTGCTTGGCGTGTTCCGTGCCAAGAAATGGGGCGGGTCCGAGTTGTCCATGCGCGCCCATGTCGATGCGGTGTCTACAATTGCCAGGGGATGTGGCGCTACGGCCTGGGTACTCGGCGTCTATCATGCCCACGACTACATCATCGGGCATATGAACGAGAGGGTACAGGAGGAAATCTACTCGACCAGCGATATCAACGCCGTGGCCGCCGTCATTGGGCCACGAGGCAAGGCGGTCCGACAAGCCGATGGCTCCTATGTGTTGAATGGATTCTGGCCGTTCGCCTCCGGCAATGCTGCGGCGCGTTGGCTGCTGCTCGGCGCAGAAGTGTTCGACGAGGCCGGCAACAAGCTGGACGAGGGCGATCTCGCGGTGCCGACAGGCGACGCTGAGCAAATCGACGACTGGCATGTGGCCGGGCTCCAGGGCACTGGCTCCAACTCGGTGAAATGCACGAATGTCGCGGTTCCTGCCCATCGTTTCGTGTCGCTGCCCGCGATCCTGGAAAATCAAACGCCTGTCTTCGCAAGCCACGACGCGCCTGCGATTTACAGATGTCAGGGCGGTCCGGCCCTCGGCATGTTCATTGCCACTTCGGCGCTTGGCGGTGCGCGGCGCGCGCTCGAAGAGTTCCGCAAGCTCGTGCCAGGCAAGAAGGTAATGTATACCTCTCACATTTCGCATGAATGGACGGCCTTGCAGATTGAATTGGGCGAGGCCGCGGCGATGATCCATCAGGCGGAGTTAGTCTTCTACCGATGTGCCGACGACGTGGACGAGTATGCTCGTCGCGGTGAAAAGATGCCGATGGAAATGCGCGGCCGCATCCGCATGGATATCACTGTTGTTCCGCGCCTCTGCCGCGATGCGGTGCAGAAACTTCTTACAATCGGTGGCGCTGCCGGCCTGTCGCTGAAGAGCCCGATCCAGCTCAATTTCCGCAATTTGCAGGCCACATCGATGCACGGCTTTCTGCTGCACAACGCCGGCGCGGAAATCTATGGCCGAGTGCTCCTTGGCGTGGATCCCGGCACTGGTGTGATTTGAGGTATTAGTCATGGTTGCGAGGACCTCGACCTTCCCATCGGTTCCGGCGGCTGAATATGTCACGTCGGTGGCGCAACACGTCTCCTCGGTATGCGTGATCACCACGGGTCTTGACGGCGAACGGTTTGGCATGACGGCTACAGCCGTGTCCTCGGTCTCGGCAGAGCCGCCTCGGCTACTGGTCTGCGTGAACAAGAGCGGCATCACACATGAGAAGATCCTGGAGGCCGGCAGCTTCTGCGTCAACGTATTGGCCGAGGAGCAGGACAAGCTGGCCCTGGTATTCGCGGGGGTCGGCGGCAACCGGCAGGATCGCTTCTCGGTGGGCGAATGGATAACGCTCAAGACCGGCGCTCCCGCTCTGATCGGGGCGGCCGCTGTGTTCGACTGCCTCGTCGGGGGGACGTCCGACCAGTCCACGCATACCGTGTTTTTCGGGGATGTGGTCGCAACGGCTGATCGCAGGGGCGCAGATACCCTGCTCTACGGCGGGCGCCGTTTCAGGCAATTGCGCAAGGTCTTTGCCGGCGTAGATGTTGGTGAAAACGAATTTCTCTGAATGCTGTCGGCGGCGGTCGAAAGGCTCCGCGGGAGAGGATCTGATGACGCGATACTTTACGGAGGAAAATTCGACCGAAGCCGTCAATGCGCGCATGGGCGAGAGCGCCGATCCGCGGCTGGTAGAAGTGATGACGTGCCTGGTCAAGCACCTGCACGCCTTCGCCAAGGAAATCCATCTGACCCAGGAAGAGTGGGACTTCGGCATCGACTTTCTCACCCGGACCGGCCAGATCTGCAGCGCCGAGCGGCAGGAGTTCATCCTGCTCTCCGACGTACTTGGCTTCTCCATGCTGGTGGACGCGATCAACAACCGGCGGCCGACTGGTGCCACCGAAAACACTGTGTTGGGGCCATTCCACGTCGACAATCCGCCAGTCCGGAAGATGGGCGAGAATATCTGTCTGGACGGCAAGGGCGATAGTTGCCTGTTCGAGGGCAGGGTGCTGGACCTCAGCGGCAACCCAGTCAATGACGCCCGCGTGGACGTGTGGTCGGACAATGCCGACGGCTTCTACGATGTGCAGCAACTAGGCATTCAGCCGAAGTGGAACAATCGCGGCCTGTTCGTCACCGGCGAGGATGGCAGATATGCCTTTGTCGGTATCAAGCCCGTTTCCTATCCGATTCCGGACGATGGTCCTGTCGGCAAGATGCTCGGGAAACTTCATCGCCATCCCTACCGCCCTGCCCACATGCACTACGTGGTGACGGCGCCCGGATACCAAAAACTTGTGACCCACATCTTCGTTAGAGACGATCCCTATCTCGAATCCGATGCCGTATTCGGGGTCAGGAAATCGCTGATTGCGTCGTTCGAGCTTGTCAAGGACGGCGAGACGCAATGGCATTCGCCCTTCGATTTCGTGCTCACGCCAATCTCAGCCTGATCGGATTGGAGGGTTAATTCATGCCGTTGGTAAAGATTCATGTCGAGAACGACCTCTGGCAAGATAGGAAGGATGAATTGGTCGCAGTGCTCGAGCCGATACGGTCGATGCTCTGCAAGACCTTCAAGGTCGACACGTCGCTCTGTCAATTGGCCATCATCCCCACCTGGGGCGTCGACGATCAAGCACCCGTTGCAGCGGAGATCCAGATACTTCCGAAACCTGACAGGACGCGCGAGGTCATACTTGGCGCTTGCGAACGGTTACGCGAGGCGCTTTCGCAAGCGGCAGGCGCGCGCGCGGTCATTCGTTCGACCCAACTCAATCCGGAAACCTATCTGGCACTGAAGTAGCGCCGGGATAGGTAACCAGGAACGCGAGGATAGCAGTGGATTCAAGACATACCCTTGCTCAGGGATGCGCCCCTTTGAGCATAGGCAAGACAGCAGATTTCTAACCGACGGGACGCCGTCGTGACAATTGCGAAATGCATAGACCGCGCAGGAGAAGTGGGCGCGGGTTCGTCGGAAACAAGGCAACCGGGAGGGTCTTCATGTCCAAGCTCAACATCATGAATCGCAGAGAGTTGCTCAAGGGTGCAGGGACCCTACTTGCCGCGCCAGCCATTCTACGCGTGACCCGCGCTTCCGCGCAGGACGCCGTGTTCAAGATCGGCTACGTGTCGCCCAACACCGGCCCGATTGCCGGTTTCGGCGAGGCGGACGCGTTCATTCTGGGCGGCGTGAGGAAGGCCTTCGCTGGGTTGACCAACAATGGCAAACCCGTAGCGGTCGAGATCATCGCCAAGGACTCGCAATCGAGCTCGAACCGTGCCGCGGAAGTCGCCACCGAGCTGATCGAACGGGATGGCGTCAACATGCTGCTGGCCTCGGCGGCGCCGGACACCGCCAATCCCGTCGCCGATCAGGCGGAACTCAACGAAATTCCTTGCATCACCTCGATTTCGCCCTGGCAACCCTACTTCTTCGGTCGCAACGGTGACCCTGCGACCGGCTTCAAATGGACCTATCACTTTTTCTGGGGCCTCGAGGACGTGATCGCCAATTTCCTGGCCTTGTGGGATCAGTCGGGCGCCACCAAGAAAATCGGTGGCCTGTTCCCCAACGACGCCGACGGCAATGCCTGGGGGGATCCCAAGCTCGGCCTGCCGACGCCGCTCGCCAAGGCCGGATATTCGCTCATCGATCTGGGCCGCTACCAGGTCATGAACAATGATTTCTCCTCGCAGATCGCCGCCTTCAAGGAAGCCGGCTGCGAAATCGTGACCGGCAACATGATCCCGCCGGACTTTGCGACTTTCTGGTCGCAGGCCGGTCAGCAGGGTTTCAAGCCCAAGGTCGTGACGATCGGCAAAGCGCTGCTCTTCCCATCGGTCATCGAATCGCTCGGTGCTCGCGGTGACGGGCTGACATCGGAAATCTGGTGGTCGCCGAGCCATCCTTTCACGTCGAGCCTCACAGGCGATAGCTCGAAGGCGATCGCCGACGACTATACCGCTGTAACGGGCAAACAATGGACACAGCCGATCGGCTTCAATCATGCCTTGTTCGAAGTCGCAGCGGATGTCATTAAGCGCACTGCCGACCTCAGCGACCCGCAATCGGTGGTCGATGCGGTTGCGGCCACCGATATGCAGAGCTTAGTGGGCCCGATTTCGTGGAAGGGCGGGCCGCTCAACCCGGTCAAGAACGTCGTGCGCACGCCTCTCGTCGGCGGCCAATGGCAGAAGAATGGCGACCACTTCGAGCTCGTCATAACCAACAACAGCCAATATCCGTCGATTCCCGTCGGCGGTAAGCTGAAGCTCCTGTCATGAAGAAAGAGGAAGGTGGGATACGCCGCCCACGGCATCATAACCATGCTGCTCCTTGACTCTCTAAGCAAACGTTACGGTGCGCTCGTTGTAACGGACAGCTTCTCGTTCGAGGTCGCACAAGGTGAGTTCGTCGGAATCCTCGGCCCCAATGGGGCGGGGAAGACGACCCTGTTCAATCTGATCGCAGGTACCGTGAAGCCAGATACCGGCACGATCACTTTCCAAAGTCGCGATATCACCCGCGAAGGGGCGGCCGCACGTTGTCGCTCGGGTATTTCCCGTTCATTCCAAATTCCACATCCCTTTGTCGGCATGACCGTGTTCGAGAATGTGCTTGTCGGCGCGACCTTCGGGCGAAAGGCGGAGGGCTCTGTGGACTACGCCATGCAGGCTTTGGAGCTGTCGGGGCTGTCGAAGAAGGCAAACCAACTCGCGGGTTCCTTGCCGCTGCTCGGCCGCAAGCGGCTCGAGCTTGCGCGAGCACTTGCGACCGAACCGCGGCTGCTGCTGCTCGACGAAATCGCCGGAGGCCTGACAGAGAGTGAGTGCCACGAATTGCTTGACGTGCTGCGCCAAGTCCATGCCTCGGGTGTCACGATCGTGTGGATCGAACATGTGGTGCGCGCGCTGCTGTCAGTCGCCCAGCGACTGGTTGTCGTGAATTTTGGCAAGAAGATCGCCGACGGCGCTCCGGATAAAGTGATGGACAGTAGCGAAGTGAAGTCCGTCTACCTTGGAGAGGACGCGCTTGTCTGAACCGCTGCTTTCCGTCGAAGGGCTCGATGCCTTCCATGGCGATGCGCAGGCTCTGACCAGCCTCGACCTCACTTTGGCCAGGGGGGAGCTGCTCGCCCTCATCGGTGCGAACGGAGCGGGAAAGAGCACTCTTCTCAAATGCGTCGCCGGTTTGGTGAAGAACCGGCGAGGGGCCATTCGCTTCAAGGGCGAAGATCTGCTGCGCATCCCGGCATTCGAGATCGTGGCGAAAGGAATTGCATTGGTGCCGGAAGGCCGCCGCCTGTTTCCTTCGCTCAGCGTTGAAGAAAACCTCCTTATAGGCGGCAAGGTTGGACGGCCAGGTCTTTGGACGACCGCCGCTGTGTACGAACTCTTCCCGGTTCTCCGGGACAAGCGCCATGCACCCTCGACCTCACTGTCAGGGGGCCAGCAGCAGATGCTGGCGATCGGCCGCGGGCTGATGTCGAATCCCGATATTCTGCTTCTCGATGAACTTAGCCTCGGGCTGGCGCCAGTGGTCATCAAGCAGATCTACGAATTGCTGCCAAAAGTCGTGGGCAATGGTCTTTCCGTGATCCTCGTCGAGCAAGACGTGAAGCGGGCGCTTAGCGTCGCCGACCGCTTCATGTGCATGCTGGAAGGCAAGGTTTCGCTGGAGGGCAAGCCGGACGCCTTCACCGGCGAACAAATCACCAGCGCCTATTTCGGAACCTGACCCCATGGGATGGATCAACATCGTCATTCAGGGCATGTTGGTGGGCGGGCTCTATGCGCTCTTTGCCACGGGCCTGTCGCTGATTTTTGGCGTCATGCGCCTGGTCAACATCGCCCATGGCGATCTGATCATCGGCGCCGCCTATCTTGCCTACACGGTCATTCAGTTGACTGGACTGCATCCGCTGGCGAGCCTTGTCGTCGTGGTACCGGCGGCTGCGGCCTTCGGCTACGGCCTGCAACTCGGCATACTGAACAGGACCCTCGACAAGGATATTCTTCCGCCGCTGCTGGTCACCTTCGGCCTGTCCGTCATCATTCAAAACGCTCTCTTGGAAATCTATAGCGCTGACAGCCGAAAACTGAATGCGGGCTCTCTCGAGATCGGGAGCTTTAGCCTCGTTCCAGGGATAGACATCGGCTATTTTCCGCTGCTCACCTTCCTCAGCGCCATTGCCGTGGTCTGGGCACTGCAAGTCCTCTTGTTCCACAGCCCGGCGGGGCGGGCTTTTCGCGCCGTGTCAGATGATCCGGAGGTCTCCCAGCTCATGGGCTGCGACAACCGGCGCGTCTATGCCTGGGCGATGGCACTCTCTATGGCCGTGGTCGCCATGGCGGGCGTGTTTCTCGCGGTCCGCGCCAATTTCGACCCTTTCATGGGGCCTAGCCGACTGATCTTCGGGTTCGAAGCGGTCATCATCGGCGGCCTCGGCAATCTCTGGGGCACGCTCGCCGGCGGGATCATCCTTGGCGTCGCCCAGGCAGTCGGGGCGCAGATCGACCCCGGCTGGCAGGTACTGGCTGGTCATCTCGTCTTCCTCGTCATCCTAGCCGTCAGGCCGCAAGGCCTTTTCCCCAGAGGGGTTACATGAGCACGCACCATGTCACCCGCTCCACGATGCTCAGCCGTTTTGCGCTCGTCACTGCCATTGCTCTTGTCGTCTTGCTCGCGGCTGCACCCGCATGGGCATCGACGGCCACGCTGCGCCTCATTGGCGAGGTCATGATCTATCTGGCGCTCGCCAGCCTTTGGAATCTGCTCGCCGGTTATACGGGTCTCGTCTCGGTGGGCCAGCAGGCTTATGTCGGCTTCGGCGGCTACATGCTGTTCACGCTTGCCATCCATGCCGGGATGCATCCGCTCGCCGCGATCCCGGCGGCGGGCATCGCCGCGGCACTCGTCTCCATTCCGGTCGCCAAGCTCGTGTTCCGGCTCAACGGCGCCTATTTCGCGATCGGAACATGGGTGGTGGCGGAGGTTTTCCGCCTCGTCTTCGCCCAGATGTCCTCCCTCGGGGGAGGGTCAGGGTCGAGCCTGCCGATCACTATCATGAAGGAGATGGCCGGTTCGAAAGCGATGAGAGAGTCACTTATCTACTGGGCCGCATTGATGCTCGGCGTCGGTTCGGTGGCATTCGTCTATATGCTCCTACGCTCGCGGATCGGCCTGGCGCTGACAGCCATCCGTGACAGCGAGACGGCGTCCTTGAGCCTGGGCATCGCCATTCCTCGGATCAAGCTTGCCGTCTATGTCTGCGTTTCCGCCGCGACCGCCATGGTCGGATCGCTGATCTTCTTGCAGAAGCTCCGCATCGCGCCCGATGCCGCCTTCAGCGTTAACGACTGGACGGTGCTTGTGATCTTCATGGTGGTAATCGGCGGTATCGGCACGATCGAGGGGCCGATTATCGGCACCATCCTCTTTTTTATCCTGCGCGAGTTCCTTGCCGACCTCGGCTCCATTTATCTTATGATCCTCGGCGTGCTCGCCATCGTCATTATGGTCATCTCTCCGAAGGGAATCTGGGGCCTGGTATCCGATCGTCTCGGCATATCGCTGCTTCCTGTCGGCTATCGCGTTGAAACCAGAGAGGACTTGCGATGAAGCCGTTCGTTCATGTGCCGCTGCCCACACGAGTGATCTTCGGACGTGGGCGAATTGCTGAAGCGGCAACGGAGGCCAGGCGCCTCGGCATGGCGCGGCCGATGGTTGTCGCCACACCACATCAGGCGGCCTCGTGCGAGGAGCTGGCGCGAGCCGTCGGCGGCACAGCGTATCCCTATGCCGTGATGCACACGCCCGTTGATGTCACAGAGAAGGCCGTCGCCTTTGTCTTGGAAAATGGTATCGACGGCATAGTCTCTTTGGGCGGCGGGTCGTCCACCGGGCTCGGCAAAGCCATAGCGCTCAGGACCGATTTCAATCAACTCGTTATTCCGACCAGCTACGCCGGATCGGAAATGACCGACATTCTCGGCGAGACTGAAGGTGGCCTGAAAACCACCAGACGCGACGCACGCATCCAGCCAGAGGCCGTCATCTACGACCCCGATCTGCTGACGACGCTGCCCGATGCCTTTGCAATGACGAGCGGACTGAATGCCATCGCCCATGCGGTCGAGGGACTCTTCGCTACAGACGGAAATCCGATCGTCTCGCTGATGGCGGAGGAAGGCATTCGCGCGCTGGCTGCGGCCTTGCCGAAGGGCCACGCCGGCCATGACGATGCGCTCTATGGCGCATGGCTGTGCGGATCAGTGCTCGGCAGTGCCGCGATGGCGCTCCACCACAAGCTCTGCCACGTGCTCGCAGGCTCATTCAATCTGCCGCACGCCGAAACCCATGCGATCGTGCTACCGCATGCGACCGCCTACAACGCCACGTCAGCACCCGAGGCCATGGGGCGGATCGCGCGCGCTCTCGGGGTGAAAGACGCCGTTGATGGGCTTCATAGTCTGTCCAAAGCGATCGGTGCGCCAGTCGCCCTTAAAAATATTGGCATGCCGGAGGACGGGCTGGACAAGGCCGCAGATATCGCCGTTTCGAGCCCCTATCCGAACCCTCGCCCTCTCGAGCGCGCGGCAATCCGCACTCTGCTCCACAACGCCTATCATGGCCTGCCGGCCGATCGCGGCTGATTGTCAACGTGGGACGGGCTTCGCGGTCTCGACCAAGGAAGATACGCCGATCGTCCTCAACCTTATGGTAAAATGACGTGATCCCGGCAGGCCCCTCATCGAAAATGCGATGGCATGCCGGCGTGAGATTGCCTGCTGTAGCAGGCGGCCGGCTTCCGATTAGCGGTCCCATCCCATGCGAGTGCAAGTTGGCATTTGAATGCTTCCGGGTGCCCTTGACTTGGAATCACCAGCTGCGCTTACCGAAGATGCGCTCGATCCCGGCCTGTAAATGGGCAGCCATCCTTCTGCGGCCAAGGCCGGATCGCCAGCCTCGATTGCCGCGAGACCGGTAATTTCTCTGGGGTCGAATACGGGTTGTTTGGCCCAAGCAGTCCATCACCGTCGCTTCTTCAAGGAGGCAGCGATGGCAGTGGAATGGACGATCACGATCGAGGGCAGGAACGAATTTGGCGACACCTGCCGGAAGGAGGTCCGCATCGACAAGAGCTGGAAGGGCTTGTTCGACGGCGATATCGGCTTCTCGATCGACGATGGAAAGAAAATCATGGCGGCCCTGCAGAGCGCGGTCGTCAGCCACGAGGCGGAGACCTACTCGCTCTTTCGCCGCGTCTGCCCGGATTGCCACACGTTCCGGCCGGTCAAGGGCTATACGACGCGCAAAATCCGGACTGTCTTCGGCACGGTGGAGGTTCGCAATCCCCGTTGGATGCTCTGCCGGAAGTGCCATCCTGGCATGGTCGCTGCCTTCGCACCACTCAACGAGATCTGCCCTGATCGAGCCACGCCTGAACTGATTGAACTGACGGCGCGATTGGGAAGCATGATGCCGTATCGGCAGGCAGCGAAGGTGCTTGGCGAATTTCTGCCCATTGAACCCACCGAGACGTACGTGACCGTGCGCAAGCGGACCATCAGGATCGGTGAACGGCTCGATGAACAGATCGCGAAGGAAGAAAGGCGCGCGCGAGCTCAAAGGCACGATCGAAGCCAGCTTGAAATGCAGCTTCCCGGCGACCGACGCAAAGAGTTCGTCATCAGCATCGATACGGCACATGTTCGCAGCGCCGATCCCAATTCCGCGCGAAACTTCGAGCTCGTTGTAGCTCGATGCGGCCGCGGCGGTCGGGGTGATGTCGGTGGCCGCTACCTCGTGACCAGCAACACCGACCAGGCTGCAATCCGGGATCGAGCCCTCCACGCACTTCAGCAAGAAGGCTATTGCGGCTTTGGCAACGTCACCGTGATCTCGGACGGCGCCGAAATCCTGAAGCGGCTGCCCCGCGCCATGCCGAAGCCGACAGCCCACATCATCGACTGGTTCCACATTGCCATGAAGATCCAGCCCATGCAGCAGATCGCCGATCACATCGTTCCCAGTCCGACCCTTTTGAAGTGCTTCCAACCATCGACAGGGACATCAAAGCCGTGAAGTGGCGTCTCTGGCACGGGCGGGTCGATGGCGCGATCCGCGACCTGGAGCAACTCCTGGCGAGACTGAAAGACTCGCAAAGGGACGGCGAGTTCTCGATCGCACGGCCTTATAGCCTCGCCTCGCAGCTCCTGATCGCGGCGCGATCGTCAACTATGGAAAGCGCTATCGGGCTGGGCTTCGCGTTGCCTCCGCTCTGGCCGAGTCGGCGGTGAATTCACTCGTCGGCAAGCGGATGGTCAAAAAGCAGCAGATGCGCAGGTCCTCCTACGGGGCCCACATGCTCATGCAAGTCCGGACGGCGGAGATCAATTGCGAACTTCGCGATCGGCTGGGCTTGAATAATGGGCGCACGTTTGGCTCTGGCTGTCGGAAGGGTGCCCGCAGTATCCCCAGAGAAATTACCGGTCTCATTTTCTGGAGAAGTCGCCTCAATCTCACATTTAAGATGCTATGGGGCTGGCGGCGAAGGTGGCACTTTCGGCGCTTCCAACCAACCCGATGGAGAGCCCCATGCCGCAATCAAACGATCTGAGCCGGTCCGTCGCCACCCTGAATCAGGATAGCACACTCGTTGTCGTCATCGAGATGAGTCAATCGAGTTGGCTTGTCGCGGGAATGCTGCCGGGCGTCGAACGACACCACCTGAAGAAGCTGGCGCCCGATGAGGATGGGTTGCTGCGGCTCCTGCATCGCTGGCGCGAGGAAGCGGCCCAGGCGGAGCGCGAGATCGAACGCATCGTTGTCGCCTTCGAGGCGGGGCGTGACGGTTTTTGGCTGGCGCGCTGGCTCAGGTCGCGCGGCATCGAAGCCTATGTCATGCATCCATCGAGCGTCGCCGTGTCACGTGAGCACCGGCGTGCGAAGACTGATCGCCTCGACACGGAGTTGCTGATGCGCGCCTTCCTCGGCTGGCTGCGCGGAGAAAAGCGCCACTGCAGCATGGCGGCTATTCCGACCATCGAAGAGGAAGACGCCAAGCGGCCGAACCGCGAGCGGGAAAAGCTGGTCTGCGATCGCACGCGCATCGTCAACCGCATGAAGGCGGCGCTCGCGCGCCTGGGAATTCGTGGGTTCAATCCGACGTTGCGCAAGGCGGAGGAGAAGCTTGCTGCGTTGCGCACGGCGGAAGGCTCCCCTCTCCCTGAAAATACCCAGGCTGAGTTTCGCCGCGACATGGCCCGGCTGCGTCTGGTGCGCGAACAGATCAAGGCCATCGAGCAGGAACGCCTGCGCAAGCTGGAGACGGCCTCGGCCGTCGAGAAGGGACCTCACGCGATGGTTCGCCTGATCTCGAGCGTCATCGGCGTCGGCGTCGAAACCGCGGATATGCTCGTCAACGAGATTCTGTCACGCCGTCTCCGGGATCGAAAGGCGGTCGCCCGCTATGCCGGCCTCACCGGCTCTCCGGATGAGAGCGGCGCGCGACGGCGCGAGAGAGGCCTCGCAAGAGCCGGCAATGCCCGGGTACGGCGCGGGATGATCCAACTGGCCTGGCGCTTTCTCCGGTTCCAGAAGGATAGCGCTTTGGCGCAGTGGTTTCGGAAGCGCACCGAGGATGGTCGGGGCGGCACGCGCAAGACCATGATCGTGGCCGTCGCGCGGCGCCTGCTCATCGCGCTCTGGCGCATGGCCACCATGGGCGAGATCCCGCAGGGCGTCGCAGTGCGGTCCGCTGGATAACGAAGAAGAGGATCAAGCTATCGGGGCCTGACGCGCCAACAGCGCCAGACTCCCAACGATCCGAGGCGGTGGCGAACCGGCACTGCACATGGGCTTTGCACCGTAATTAAGAATGGTCCCGCCGCCCCGGAGCCTTGCTCGCGATGCGCATTACTGCATCATGGCTGGGTCAAAGCACCCGCCGCATACAAGTACGCGAGAGCATTGTCTCGCCACGCGCAGGCTCCCTCGGTATCGACGTCCGCGATCGATAAGCCAGCGGCGGCTGCTTCTGTCGCGGATGGAGCAGCTGCCCTAAACGCAAACGAGGCCCAATGAATGGACGCAAAAAAGACCGTTGACAAAAACATCCCCATACAAGTGCAGTACGACAACGCGTCCTCAGACGGCTGGAGTTCCACTACACGCCCAAACATGCAAGCTGGCTCAACATGGTCGAGATCGAAATCGGCGTTCTGCGCAACCAGTGCCTCGACCGCCGCATCGAAAGCCGCTCCCGCCTCGTCGCCGAGGTCGCGGCTTGGGAACACCAGCGCAACGCAAGTGCCGCTCGCATCAACTGGATGTTCTCAACCGAGCAGGCCCGAACCAAAATGGCCCGGGCCTATCCAAAACCAACAGCCAAAGAGTCATAATCTCTGTGCACAGGTACTAGACTAAGACTAGGTGGATTGCCCATATTGAGGTCTCCCCAGGACTTAGCCCATAGGCTTGGATACTAGGGATTCATCGATATTCTGACCCCACTGAGCCATGTTGTGGGTGTCGCAGAGATGGACTTTCAGCGACGGCTCGCCTTTCGACCGGTTCACACCGGATTGTGGGATGACCAAGAAGCGTCCGATTTGATCCCTCTGGTTGCAAGTTGGCTAGGTTTCCGGAAACAGCTTCGGAAACAGCGCGTCCAGAGCGTCCGCAGGGAAGCGCAGCGAAACCGGACCTTTGGGCGTGTCAGACGCTAGCAGACCAAGCCCGATCACCTCATTAAACACCCTTCGCGCCGTGCGCTCGGGCAGTCCGCTTATGCGGGATGCTTCGCCGCGGTCAAATTCGCCGCGCATAAGCGCTTCTTGCAGGAAACGAGATGCTTCGGGCTTCACGCCGCTGCGCTCCACATAGCTATGCAGCCGCTTGGCAAGCGTATCGAGATCGAACAGACCTGTCATGAAGCTCACCTGATCGATGCACACCTGCAGGAACCATAAGGTAAAATCACCGAGCACGCGTTCGGAGAGGTTGCCGCGTCCGACGAGATCCCCTTGGCGGGGCATATCGGCATGATCCATCATGCGCTTGTAGTCCGTGCGGCTTTTCGCGCCGCGTGCCAGACCGCGCGAGATCGACCACAGTCCATGCGCAGCAATCCCGGCCTCATGGGCCATGGCGTGGCTCATCAATCGGCTGACGCGACCGTTGCCGTCGGGGAAGGGGTGAATGTAGTTGAAACGGTGATGCGCAGCAGGAATGGCCAGGATGCGCCCGGCCTTGCCCAGCTTGTCGAAGCGATAGCGCATGGCAAAGTACTGCATGAAATCGTCGACACGCTCGCTCGAAGGCGGCTCATGCCGGCCGACAGCGACGTCATGCTCTGGCTTCGATCGCCATTCGCCTGGCGCCATGACAAATTCACGGCCGGCGCCCTTGATGCTCAGCATGGGCGCTTCCGCATCGCGATAAAATTCCGCATGCAGCCATCGCAGAAAATCTACCGATGCCGGCTCCCGCAACCGCCCCTCGGCGGCCATACGGTCGATCTCCGCTTGCAGGCGAACATGGGCGGCCGCCTCGAGCTGCAGGTTGCGACGATTCTCGTCTCGATCGAAGTTTCCGGCCAACGCCCGTTCGATGTCGCGCGGGCGCGTATCATGGCCCTCGATCAGGTTGCTGTAGTAGGTGTTCATGATGCGCACGAGATCGGCGAGATTGGCAGCGGTACGCGGGTGCAAGCTTTGGCCCAAAATAGCCGATGTAGCCGATAGCTCCGCCAGCGCATCCGACATTGATTCGGATACATCCGTCAGGCGTGCCGGTTCGATGCGCTGTACGCTCTCTTCCATAATTGGCCGATCTTGGTTTCCGCTAAATGCCTAATTATAAATATATATTTCTAATATTCCAGAACATTTGGCCGATCTTCTGGCCGATCATCGGCATCCTGCCGACTTGCGCGGGCCTCGGCACCATCACCGCCGCCAACTTGGACACCATTGATGCCGCCCGACGATGATGATCATGATGGCCGATGTTCGGGGCGCCTATTTCACTGATAACCATGCACAAAACTGCAATCGGGAGGACCATGTGGCCGATGTTTTGGCCGATCTTCGCCGATTGGCGGGACTCAGATAGAATAGAGGCAGGAAAATAGAGGCAGGAAAATAGAGGCAGCCTCAAACATGGTTTCTGCTGAAATTGTCGAAGCGCGCGAGTTCGCGACCAGGCTGGGCGATAATCTGCCGCGTCGTATCGAGGCCGCGGCCTTGGGCGTGCGCTCAAAGGCGCCGTTCCAATTGCTTTGTGCACGTGAGGCGCTGATCTGGCGAAGCGAAGAACTTGCGCGCAACGCATGCAATGCGCTTGAGCGTGAGGATCTGAGCGTTGCGGCCCTATTGACGCGTTCCCTTACTGAAAATGCTGCCCTTGTATGGAAACTCTGGGAGATTCTTGATGCGCGGCATACCCATTCACCACAGCAGCTAAACGATCTGCTGATACGGGCTTCTCGTTGGCTCGAGGAAATGGGCGGACGGACCACAGGCCATGCAAATCCTGAGCTGCATCAACAGGATGGACAAGGCGGTGCCGGGGGTGCGTGCCGGGTACGACAGCCTGAGCGAAATCGCTCATCCAAATTGGGCCGGCGTCGCCGGCCTCTATTCGAAACCTGATCCCCCACGGTATTTGACCGACTTCGGACGCGGGTTGAGGGAGACGAAGGGCACTGTCGACATGATCGCCAATGCACTGCTCGGCTCGCTCGGCTTGTTTGAACTCGTTTATCCTGCAGTCGGAGAAGGCGATCCATTGGCTAAGGCCCGATATCTTTTGGAGACCACGGCGCGCGGCGAGATGGACTTAGCAGAGCACATGCAGGCTCTGCTCTGCTCGACGATGTGGAACGGATGAGACCGACCGCTGTGTAGCCGGTGAGCTCGATCAGATCGTGTCAAACCTGTGGTGCGATTTTCACCCAGAAATGTGCAGGTGAAGCAGAGACAGTCTACCGCGCCTGCTGGGAAACGCTGGCGAACCACCAAGCTTTTCAGTCCCCTTTGATCCGCCCAGGAGCCGCAACCTGAGCAAAAATTGAAGCACCGGTGCTTGAGCTAGCATGCTGGGTCGATCCGGGTTCCCGTTGGCGAATGGCAGAGTGCTGGGTCCCAAGCCTCGTTTTCACGGTGCAGGATGTCTCACGCGCTCTGAAACTGTTCGTCACCCTTTGGGACACCACTGGCAAAGATAGGCAGAATGCGAAACCGCGCTAAGGAGACGGAGGCTTCTCCGCCTACACTCAATCGATTATGTCACTTTTCATATGTCCCGGTTGACAAGACAGTGTCCCATCTGATAGTGCGGACGCATAGCTTGAATTGCTGAAGAGCCCGGCAGCTAGGGAGGAGATCGACTTGGAAAAACTGATTATTACGGCGGCCTATGACTCGCGGGTCTCTTATCCGGCAAATCATTTCTGTATGCCGTCGACGCGCGAGAATGTGCCGCTGATTGCCGACGAGTATGTGCGCTGCCTGAACGCCGGAGCAGCCATTGCCCACCTTCACGGAGTGCGACGGCTTGAAGACAAGATCCAGGAAGACGGCAAGAAGCTGAGCCGCCTTGACGTCGATGGTTGGCGGGAGATGACGGAAGGCATCAAAGAAAAGGCGGATTGCATCATCCAGTACGGCATTGCTGGCGCGAGGCTCGACGACCGGGTTCCGTTGATGAAGCTTGGGCCTGACATGATGGCTGTCGCGTTCAATGCTCACGACGAATATTTTCAGCCTGACAAGAATTATCCGCCGAACGCGATTTACGCTCTTCATCCGCTGGACGAACTGCGCGACTACGCCCAGGCGACGCGGCAGCATGGCGTAAAAATGGAGCTTGAAACCTTCCATACCGGCGCTCTTTGGAACATGCGCAAGCTGATGGAAGAGGGTCTGCTCGATGAGCGAATCTGGACGACACTGTTCATTGGATGGTCCGGCGGCTCCTGGACCCCATGCACAGAGCGCGGCCTGCTCTATTTGATTGATTGCCTGCCGGAAGGCGTCGTGTGGAACGTCAGTTGCATGGATCCCCTGCGTCACTGGAACATTCTTGCAATGGCGATTTCGATGGGCGGACATGTACGGGTAGGTTACGAGGACAACCCATATCTGAATCCCGGCGAGCTAGCCGACAGCTGCGCGCGACTAGTGGACAAGGTGGTTGCCCTGGCACATATGCTGGGGCGCGAAATCGCCAGTCCGCAAGAGGCCCGTGAGATCATAGGGCTGAAGGCGGCTTGAGGTCAAAGGAATAGAAAGGGAGTGCCTTGGACGAAGACGGGACGAGCACGGCGCAGGACGAGACTGCCCAGTCTGGCGGGCTGATCAATCTCGTTGCGGATACTCTCTTTGCCCTCACGGAGAAATCCGAGGGCTTGAGCATCCGTGCCATAGCGCAAGCGACCGACAACAGCCGCAGTTCGACGCACCGGATTCTCCAGGCCCTCTCTCGTAGCGACTTCGTTCAACAATCCGAGAGCGGCAGTTATGTCGTCGGCCCGCGAATGCTGATGCTGGCGGCGCGGGTGTTCGGTGTCGTGCCTGTCCTTCAGATTGCACATGTGATCATGAAGGACCTGGTTCAGGAGCTGGGTGAGACCTGCTATCTCGCCACGTTTTCCGAGGCGGACGGCCATGCCACTTATGTCCACCGGATCGAGAGCGATCATCCGGTGCGATACATCCAGGCGCTTGGCTCGACGATACCGCTTCATGCGGGTGCCGTCGGCAAGGCTATTCTCGCGGCCTTGCCAGACTTCGATTTGGGTAAGCTCGATATGAAGGTCTACACCCCGAACACTCAGAGCTCTCTGACAGAATTGAAGGCCAGTGTCGCCCTGGCGAGGAAGAATGGTTATGCGACGAGTATCGAAGAGCGTGTGGTCGGCGTCGGCGGAGCGGCTGCGGCCGTTCGTTCGGGCGATCGAGTGATCGGAGCACTGACGGTCTCGGTTCCCAAGAACCGGATACCTCCAGAAGGGCTCGACAAAATTGGCCTTTGCGTGAGCAAGCACGCCGAGGCGCTTTCATCCATGCTGACTGCCATCGGCGTGGAGCGCATTTAGCAAGGGTCAGTCCCAGCGAAGGATGATCGGCGGGTGTCAATGCGATGCGCCTCAGAATGCGTCGCACGACGACGCTTGCCTACAGTTTGGCGAGGCACCATGGACTTACTGTCTAATTTCCGGTCGATGCTCGGCGCCGCAAATGTTCTAACAGGCAACGACGCGGCACCTTACCTGACCGATTGGCGAGGAGTATATCAAGGCGCCGCGCAGTGCGTGGTGCGGCCTGCGACCACCGAGCAAGTGGCCGGGATCGTGGCACTTTGCGCCAGCTCGGAAATCCCGATCGTTCCCCAGGGCGGCAACACCGGGCTGGTAGGTGGCGCCACGCCTGACGCGAGTGGCAAGGCCGTGGTCGTGTCAATGTCGCGGTTGAGCCGTGTCTGCGGCTTCGATCCTGAAAACAACACGGTCACCGTCCAAGCTGGCTGCGTGCTGCAGACCCTTCAGGAATATTGCCGCGACCGGGATCGATTGTTCCCGCTATCGCTTGCGGCGGAAGGCAGCTGCACAATTGGTGGCAATCTTGCCAGCAATGCCGGCGGATCGCAGGTGTTGCGGTACGGCACAATACGCGAACTGACGCTGGGTCTCGAAGTCGTCACCGCTGACGGGGAGATATGGAACGGGCTTGGCGGCCTGCGAAAGGACAACACGGGGTACGACCTGAAGTCATTGTTCGTGGGCAGCGAAGGGACGCTAGGCATTATCACGACCGCTACGCTGAAGCTTTTCCCGCTGCCCCGAATGACCCAGACGGCGCTTGTGGCGACAAACGGGATGGCGAGCTGTGTCCAGCTGCTCATCCGACTTCAGACGCAAATTGGGTCGAGTTTGACGGCATTCGAGGTCATGGCGAATGAGTGCCTGAAACTGGTCACATCACAATTTCCGCAGCAACATCTGCCTTTCGACGGCTCCTCAGTCGATGCGCCCTGGTTCGCCTTGCTGGAACTGTCCGGCAGCCAGGACCGGGAAGGGCTGGGCGAGTGCCTAGAAACCATGCTGGGCGACGCTTTGGAGGCGGGTGAGATTTGCGACGCGACCATTGCGACGAGCGTGGAACAGGAGCGGGCCTTTTGGCATCTTCGCGAAAGCATCACGCTAGCGCAGGCCAAGGGCGGCAAAGGCATCAAGCACGACATCGCGCTTCCGATCTCGAAAATCCCCGAATTCGTCGAGGAAATGGACCGGAACCTTTCGACGACATTCCCTGGCCTGTCGGTAATGCCGTTTGGGCATCTTGGCGACGGTAACCTTCACTACAACGTCGGCCCCTCTCCGAGGTTCGCAGAGGATGCCCTACAGCGCAGCCATGATCGGATTTATGTGATGGTGCACGACGCCGTCCATGCGCTCGGTGGGTCGATAAGTGCCGAACACGGCATCGGCCAGCTGAAACGGGGTGAGTTGAAGCGCTACAAGACGGCTCACGAATTGGCAATGATGCGCTCCATCAAGGCGGCATTCGACCCCATGAACATCTTAAATCCTGGAAAAGTTATCTGACCAAACAGTCTGGCGGGTCTTGGCGAAGTCGCGAATACCTGAATGGAGCCTACATGAAGTATCTCAGTTTTTTTGCTTCCGGATTGCCGACCTGGGGCGTCGTTTCTGGCGATTATGCATTGGCAATTGGCTTGGTCGATGGTGCTCCCTCGACACTTCGACAGGCCATGTCGGACAAGAGCGATCTGGCATCTCTCGGCGCCCTTGCGCGCCGTCTGCCCCTAGCAGATATCGAGTACCTTCCTGTTATCCCCGACCCCGACAAGATCATCTGCGTCGGGCTGAATTACGAGGAGCACAGGAAAGAAGCGGGGCGGGCCGTCGTGGGACATCCGACGCTATTCACCCGTTTTGCCAATGTCCAAGTCGGGCATGGCAGGCCACTGCTTCGCCCGAAAGAGTCGATCGAATTCGACTATGAGGGCGAACTGGCCCTGGTGATCGGAAAGGGCGGCCGATCCATTCGTGAGGAGGATGCCTTCAGTCATATTGCTGGCTATGCCTGCTACAATGACGGATCGATCCGGGATTGGCAGCGCCACACCTCGCAATTCGTGCCCGGAAAGAACTTCATCGGCACAGGCGCTTTCGGACCCTGGCTTGTGACACCGGACGAGGTCGGCCCGCTCGACAACCTGCAGATCGAAACGCGCCTGAACGGCGAAACGGTGCAGAAGTCGACCCTCGGCCATATGATTTTCGACATCCCTACGATCATCGCCTACTGCTCCACCTTCACCCGGCTCGAGGTCGGCGACGTCATCGTAACAGGCACACCCGGCGGGGTGGGCATGAAGCGGGAACCTCCCCTGTGGATGAAGGCGGGTGACGTGGTCGAAGTCGAGATCGACCGCGTTGGCCTGCTGCGCAACCCAGTCGAGGACGCAGCGTGAATCCAGGTCAACATATTTCGGGCGGTCGAACCTGCTGCCTAAAGCCAGATGGAGGACGATGTGATGGCGCAAGGACACAATAAGGGCGATTCCAAGATCGAGGCCCTGCTTGCTGTGGTCGAACAATTCCAGCCGGGCGTGCGCGAGCGCTTTGAACTGCGCCGTCGCATCGACCCTGCCTTCGCAGAGGCTGTATTGACCTATGCCGCCCGACTGTTTGGCCGCCCGGTGCTGGACGTCCGCACCCGGCTGCTCGTCATGGTCGGCCAGTTCACCATGTCCCGCCGGCACGCCCGACTGCGCGAAACCGTGATTGCCGCCTGCAACCACGGACTAAATCTCAACGAAGTTCTCGAGGTCATACTCCAGTGCTCGATCTACGGCGGCGAGTCGATCGTGGACGAGCCGCTGGAGATATTCGCCGAGGAGGCCGGCGCACGCGGTCTGCTCGACGGCGTCAGCGCGAAGGCCCTGCAACCGGGCCAACGCAATGCGGAACGAAGCCTGGAGGCCGAGCGCCAAACCTGGCATCCGGTCGATTCAAAGGATCCACGGGCAGATTCCCTGTTGAAGAAGTATGGCTGGCACGGGATCAGCATCGCGCTGGTGCTTCGGCCGCTACACACGCTGAACAACGCGACCTTCCTCGAATCTCTCGACGAAAACTTCACGCACGCCTTCTACGATTTCGGCTACAGCGACATGTACGGTCGACAGGTTCTCGATCACCGGACCCGGCTCCTGTGCATGGTTGGCAACACTCTCGCCATTGGAGAAATCGTCCAGACCCGCCACCACATGCGCACGGCCATCAAGCAAGGCGCTTCGGCACGCGAGGTTCTTGAGGTGCTGTTCCAGTCCGTTGTGACGGTCGGCCATCCGAACATCGTGCCGGAGCGGTTCCGCGATCTCGCGAAGATCGTCGAAGAGGAATCCGGCGCCTCGTTCTAGGCGTCGGAGCACCAACGGGAGAAATGACAGTGGGCGAGCGCAGGATACTGATCGTTGGGGCAACGGGCCTTGTGGGGGCGGCCGCCACCGAACATTTCTCGTTCTTGCCCGGATGGGACGTTGTGGCTTTGTCCCGCCGCCCTCCGTTGGCGCAGGCGAGTTATCACATTGCGGTCGACCTGACCGACCGCGACGCCTGCCTCAACGCATTCAAGGGGGCACCAAGGATCACCCATATCCTCTATGCCGCTCTCTACGAAGAGGAGGATCTGGAGACGGGCTGGCGCAGCACGTCGCAGGCGGGCATCAACCTGCAGATGCTGCAGAACGTCGTGGAAAGCGTCGAGGCGACATCCGAACTGAGCCACGTCACGATCCTGCAGGGCGGCAAGGCCTATGGTTCGCACCTCGGGCGGGTGCCGGTTCCGGCCAAGGAACGCTGGCCGCGGATGTCGCATCATATCTTCTACTGGCAGCAGGAGGACTATTTGCGGGCTCGCTCCGCCGAGGCGGGTTGGGCCTTCTCGGTCCTGCGGCCGCAGCTTATTCTCGGCGATGCCTTGCGCAGTCCAATGAACATTGTCGCGGCGCTGGGTGTCTATGCCAGCGTCATGCGCGAGATGGGACGGCCATTGACGTTCCCAGGCGGCGGCGCCTATGTGACCGCCTGTGCCGACAGCCGGCTCATTGCGGGCGCTGCGGAGTTCTGCGCCACACGGCCTGAGGCGGCGGGCGAGACATTCAATGTCGTCAATGGAGACGCCGTCGTCTGGCGTGACCTCTGGCCCTCGATCGCCGCCCACTTCAACATGCCGGTCGGCGATGACGAGCCTATGAAGCTAAGCGAGCAGATGCCGCTCTTTTCGGACTGGTGGGATCGCATTGTGGCAGCTCACAGCCTCAAAATCCTGTCCATGAACGAAATCGTCGGTGCTTCCTGGCAGACTGCGGATCTGACTCTGGGCTATGGGCGCGAGCGCCCCTTCGACAGGCTGATGAGCCCAATCAAGCTGCGCAAGGCCGGTTTTAGTGACTGTACGGACACGGAAGACGCCATTTTGCACTGGCTGAAGCGAATGCAAACGGCACGTATTCTACCCCCCTGACGCACCCGAGGGCAGCTTTTTGGCTCGTGCCTGCGCCCGCGAATGCTCTGCACTTTTCAGTTACTCCGGTGGTTCTTTCAATCCAAGAACGTTGACGTTTTCGTGCCTATCTGCTAAATTGGGTCATCGTCCCGGTATGTGGGACAAGTAGGGAGGAGCGCGGTGATTTGTATCCCGCTTGGTCAAACCGAAGGTCAACGCTGCCGGCTTGTCGGCTGACGCCGGGCTAACTGCCTTTGGTTTCATCGAAGGACCTTGCCGCCTGGCATGAGGCCGAGACCTGGTGCCCGACTTCGGGATTGGCACGGAAAATCGAATTGGCAGTGAGCCGCAGAGCCGCTTGGACCCGCAGGGGTGACTTCATGGCCTGCACGGAGGAGCTGGATGCGGGTAGGGCGCCGTAGACCGCGCCGCGCCATCTAGAAACAGAAATGGCGGGCATGTCGCTCGCGATCAAGGGAGGACTGTCAATGCAAACAATGTCTCGAAGGAACGTTCTGAAGCTGGGTGGCATAGCCATTGCCAGTCCGTTCATTATCCGCAACGCACGTGCGGCCGAGTTCAACTACAAGCTTGGCCTCGAGCTTCGCGACGATCAGCCGCTGCCGAAGCGGATGTTGGAAGCCGCCGCGACGATTGCCGAGGAGACGAATGGCCGGTTGCAGATCCAGGGCTTTCCCAATGGCGCCTTGGGTAACCCAGTCGAGACGCTCAATCAGGTCAGGTCCGGCGCCCTTGAATTCCTGACCTCGTCCTTCGGGATACTTTCCACGCTCGATCGGCGAGCCGGTTTGCCGACGTTGGGATTCATTTTCGAGAACTACGACCAAGTCTGGAAGGCCATCGACGGTGATCTGGGCAAATATGTGGCCAAAGTGATCGCCGAGCACGGCGAACTGGCCGTCGTGGATGGCATCCATGACATCGGTTTTCGCCATGTAACGTCGAACAACGGATTGTTTGCGCAGCCCGCAGACCTGAAAGGGGTCCGGATCAGGACGCCCCCAACTCCATTCCTGACGTCGCTGTTCAGTGCGCTCGGCGCCTCGCCCACTCCGATCGCTTTCGGTGATCTCTATTCAGCGCTGCAGACCGGGACGGTGGATGCGCAAGAGAATCCGCTGACGGTGGTCGCCAGCTACAAGTTCTATGAGGTACAGAAGTTCTGCACGCTTACCTCCCACACCTGGGACGGCTGGGTGCCTGTGGCAAACCGCGCCGCTTGGGAGAGACTGCCGGAGGATATTCGTCAGGTGGTGGCTCGCAATTTCCAGAAGGCCGCTCTGCAACAGCGCAAGGACATAGCAACGCAGGTCGCCGCGGTGCGGACGGATCTCGATCAGAAAGGGCTGCAGTTCGGCAGCCCTGGCCCGGGCGTGTATCGCAAGACACTGCAAGGAACCCAGTTCTATTCAGACTGGAAAAAACAAATCGGCGCGGAGGCATGGGGTGTCCTCGAAGGCGCAGTCGGAAAGCTGGGATGAGATGACCATGACCGCGGCCGACGACGGAAAGACACTCGACGCAATCGTTCAATGCCATGAGGCAAAAACCGTCGGCATGCCCAAGAGAGACTCGCTGTCCAGGATTTTGGATCTGGTGGTGGCGTTGGCTGCCCATGCAGGCGCCATCCTCCTGATTGGCGAGATCGTCCTATTGTCGGCCGCGGTCTTCTTCCGATACGTCCTTCGCTCGCCGCTGATCTGGTCGGACGAACTGGCCGAGCTCATTCTCATCTGGCAAGCCATGCTGGGTGCGGTAGTTGCCTTTCATGCCGGTCAGCATCTGAGGCTAAGCGTTCTGTCGGACGCGCTGCCGATCAGGGCGAGGGCGTTCCTCGAAATGGTATGTCTCATCCTCACGGCGCTCGTGGCGGGGCCTTTGGCGTTCTATGCGCTCAAGGATGCAAGAGCGGACCTTGGCTTGATGACGCCCGTGCTTGAGATCTCACCCGCCTGGCAAACGGGTGCGTTGATTGTCGGGCTCGGGTTGATCGCGATCTTGGCTCTTGGTACCCTGATCCAGAAAATCACGGCTGACAATCGGTCGACGACGCTTGCGGCATTTGGAACGGTCGCAGCCGTCATGGCGGCAGCCTGGATGCTCCAAGACGAATTTTCTGGCTTGGGCAATCTGAACCTGGTCGTCTTCTTCATCGGGCTCGTCGGGGCCTGCATAGCGATTGGCCTGCCAATCGCTTTCTGCTTCGCGATTGCGGCAATGGCCTATGTCTTGTTTGCCACACACGCCCCACTCGACATCGTGCCGGCCCGGATGGAAACGGGGATGGCTCACATCCTGCTTCTTTCGGCTCCGCTGTTCATCGCGCTTGGTGCGCTGCTGGTCATTTCCGGCATGGCCAACAACATGGTCAAGCTTCTCGTGGCGTTGGTCGGCCATGTGAGGGGCGGCTTATCCTATGTGCTTATCGGCGGCATGGCTCTTCTGTCAGGCATTTCCGGGTCGAAGGCTGCCGACATGGCGGCGATCGCCCCGGTCCTCGTGCCGGAAATGCGCCGCCGCGGCGCCAATGACGGCGAAATCGTCGGTCTGCTCGCCGCATCCTGCGCCATGTCGGAGACAATTCCGCCAAGCCTGATCCTCATCATGACCGGGGCCGTAACCGGCGTTTCGATCGGCGCCTTGTTTGCGGCCGGCTGGTATCCGGCGCTTGCCCTCGCGGCCCTTCTTTGTGTGCTGGCCCGGTTCCGGGCCGCAAGATCGGGCGAGGACCAGTCCGAGAAGGCAAGCTGGGGCAAGATCGGCAAACTGGCGATCGTCGCAGTGCCCGTGCTGGTTCTGCCATTCCTGATCCGAGGCGCGGTGGTCGAGGGCATCGCCACCGCGACCGAGGTGGCGACGGTCGGCATTGCCTATGTCCTGATCCTGACTCTGCTGATCGAACGCCGCTTCGACTGGCGCCGCCTCTATGCGTCGCTAAAGGACGCATCGGCGTTGACGGGGGTCATTTTCATAATCTTGGCCTCCGCGAACGCCATGGCTTGGGGCTTCGTCCAGTCCGGCTTCTCATCGATCCTTGCCGGCGTGGCGGGTACACTCCCTTGCGGAACTTACGGGTTCCTGGTGATATCCATCATCGTGTTCATCATTCTGGGGAGCATCCTGGAGGGCATTCCGGCCATTGTCCTCCTTGGACCTCTGCTTTTCCCGGTTGCCAAGTCCCTGGGTGTATCCGAGGTGCACTTTGCGCTGGTTACGGTGATGGCCATGGGCCTTGGGCTTTTCGCCCCGCCTTTTGGCGTCGGCTTCTACACGGCCTGCGCCATTTGCCGCGTCGAACCGGCCGTGGTCATGAAAGCGATATGGCCCTATCTCGGTGTCATCTTTGTGGGGATTGTCCTGGTCGCGGTTGGTCCAATTGTCGTCGAAGAAATTGGCGTGATCTGGTAGCCGAAATTCTAAAGATTTGCCGGTTCCCCAGGTGTCGCAATGATTTCAGGAGGTGGGTTGGGGATTTTGGCTTGGCCCGCCGCGAGACTGCATTGCTGCGACGCATTCGTTGGCGCGAGGCACATCGTCCTCCACAACAGCGGCCCGGCTCGGCGCTCGCACACACAATGGTTCGCCGGCGGCAATGGAGCAGAATGAGATGCTTGTGCAAGACAAAATGACCAGGGTTATTCTTGGCGGAACGGTTGTGACTGGCCGCTCGGCACAAGCTCCCTTGCCAAGTCACGATGTCTGGCTGAGCGGTGAAAAGATCGTGGCCATTGCGCCCTCCGGCGAACGAAGCGTGCCGGCAGAGTGCGATGTTGTCGATGCGCGCCACGCAATCGTCATGCCAGGGCTGATCGATTCACACCGGCATCTGTGGCAGACGACTTTGCGGGGAATGTGTTCCGACATGATCGCGCCGGAGTACAGACATCAGCTCCGCGAAGCGCTGGTTCCTTTTTTCCGTCCGCAAGATGTCTACGCCGCGACCCTGGCCGGCGCCCTGGAACTGATCGACTGCGGCATCACAACTGTGTTGGACTGGGTTCATATTCTGAACAGCCCCGAACATGCCGACGCCTCGGTCGCGGCCTTGCAGGCGTCGGGCATGCGAGCCGTTTTCGCGCACAGCGCACCAAATGACACCGATGCGCCGCTTTGGTGGTCGAACAGCGATCGTAAGCATCCTTCCGACGTGCGACGTCTGCGCAAGAAGCTTTCGGATGACGAGGCGCTCGTGACCATGGCCTTCGCTGCTCGGGCGCCACAGCTCGTCCAGCGCGTGGTGCGAGTTCATGACTGGCACCTGGCACGTGAACTCGGCCTGCGGATCGCCACGGATGGCGGGATCGGAGGAGGGCTTTGGGGAGGACGCACCTACCCGATCAGATTGCTACAGCAGGACGATCTTCTGTGGCCGGGCACGGTTTATATTCATTGCAACAATCTAGCCCCCGACGAGTACGATCTTATCGCTGGTACAGGTGGCCATATTTCGATTTCTCCCTGCGCTGAAATGTTTGTCGGATTTGGAATGCCCGCGACTCAAAACGCCTTGAGCCACGGGACAAGGCCGGCGTTATCAACGGACTCCGTGATTTTCGTAGCAGGTGACATGTTCGGCACGATGCGGTCGACGTTAAGCTCACTGCGGGGGATGTTGGGATATGAGGCAACCCTTGCAGACAAGGGTGTCGAGCCTTGGGACATCACAACGGCCGACATATTGGAGATGGCGACAGCGCGGGGAGCTGCCGCCCTCGGCCTGTCGGACAGGACAGGTACGCTCGAAGTCGGCAAATCAGCCGATATCGTGCTTTTGAATACCCGATCGGTCCGCCTTTCGCCCCTCAACAATCCCCTGTCGACGATCGTCCTTTTAGCCACCCCCGCCGATGTCGAGACTGTCCTGATCGCCGGCAAGATCGTGAAGAAGAATGGTGTCCTCACGAATTTCGATCTGAACGCAGTCATCGATGGTGTCACAAAAAGCCGAGACTGGCTCGTCGCAAAAGGGGGCTCTCAGCTTGGTCCTGCGGTGAAGAGACGGCTGGCAGACAGTGGATTCGACCACCTGTGATCACCGACTGACTGAGTACCTGCGTACAGGGAGCACGCGACCCGTCGGCCCGCCTGGGCAGCGTAGAGATGAAAACGAACAACTATGGAGGAAGACATGTCCACCTACAGCTATTTCCTTCACCTCAGGCGGCCGAGCTTCCGCCTGGTCTTGAAGAGCGGCAGCTCCTTTCCCTCGGGTTTGGATCCCATTGACTGGAAGTTCAAGGAGGAGCGGCCTTATGACAAAGTCCATGCCGAGGTGATGAAGGACATCGAGCGTCAGGGCTTTGGCGCCTATCAACAGGATATACGGTCAGAAGACATTCCTGGTGCGCGTATCGCTGCGTCGTCAAGGAGATAGGCGAATGGCCGAACATTATTGCGACTATCTCTACAAACATCTGCCGGCATTCAGACTTGTGATTCCAAAGGACGGCCCCATGCCGCCCGCCACCACCGCGGACGACTGGCAACTGATCAGAAACAGATCGGCATCACAGCTTTCGGTCGACGGTCGAGATCAGGTTGACAGCGAAGGATACGCAATCATCCGGGTCAATGTGACCCTGGGTGAGCTCCTGTCGCTCTAACGCATGTCGCCCAGAATTGTTGGCCCGGCATGGGCAGGGGGCGAAGCGGCTGGCTTCGAGTCATGGGG
The DNA here is from genome assembly GCF_042682105.1 of Mesorhizobium calcicola. NCBI lineage: Bacteria > Pseudomonadati > Pseudomonadota > Alphaproteobacteria > Hyphomicrobiales > Phyllobacteriaceae > Mesorhizobium > Mesorhizobium calcicola. The sequence continues at coordinate 8,537 of NZ_JBHUGY010000016.1, read as the reverse complement.
CTGCTGGAGCCACCACTGGGAAGCGGCCGCGGCGCCGCCACCTCAGTCTTTTCGACGGCATTAAGTGGGACACTGTCTTGACTAAAGGGACAGTTTAGTCAAAACTTGATCAAGGTGCGGGATCGCTCGAAGCGCTGGTCGTGGGACTGTCGGCAAAGGCGCTTGATTGTGCCGAATGCTCAGAGCGCATCCGCGGGATCGCGTACGCGCTCGACAGCCAAGATAAAAATGCATCAGCCACCCGTGAGGAGGAAAGACCGATGAGAGCACCCTATCCGAATTTGCCCAGTTACTCAGAGATCATGGCTCGCACGGATGGCCCGGCTGGTTCGGGCTGGGGCGTCTTCGGTGACGATGATCATATCGGGACGATCAATCTTCTGTCTCCGGAGGCCGTCGTCAGCGCCGCCTCATTGGTGAAGCGTGGCGCAACCTTCAATCTGGACTACGAGTTGAACGCGTTCGCGCCGCCGGTTTCCCCCTACCGTCGAGGAATTCAGCACACCGTCGTGTCGCGCCATGACGGTCAAGTCTATGACGATTTCGTCAGCGACTTCTTTTTGCAAGGCAGCTCGCAGATCGACGGTCTGCGGCACCATCGCCACAAGATCCACGGATTCTATGGAAACGTGCCAGCGTCAGCAGTGGAGGCGGGCTCGCCGGCGCTCGGGGTTCAGCACATTGCCCAGAAAGGAATTGCGGGCCGGGGCGTGCTTCTCGATGTCCAGCGATATCTTGAGGAGCAAGGGCGACCTCTGGATCTCGCCACCAACTCCGTGATTGCGCTCAGTGATCTGGAGGGAGCGGCCGAGGCCCAGGGCATCTCGTTCGAACGAGGCGATATCCTTCTGCTGCATACCGGCTGGGCCAGACATTTCCTGAACGATCTGACGACGGAGGATAGGGCTTGGATCATCAAGGAGCGCACATTCTGCGGTGTCGAACAGTCGCGCGAGATGCTGGCTTGGATTTGGGACAACCACTTCTCAGTCCTCGCAAGCGATACCGTCGTGGTCGAGGTGATGCCGAGCATCCCGACGTCGCCATTCGAAACAAATGTCGGGCGCCTGATGCATCCCGATCTCATTGCGCTTCTCGGCGTCTGTCTCGGCGAGATGTGGAAACTTGACGAGCTGGCCGCGGATTGCGCGCGGGATGGCGTGTATGAGTTCCTGCTGACAGCCAAGCCGTTGAACCTTGTCGGAGGCGTTGGTTCGCCGCCGAACGCGCTGGCGATCAAGTAACTCCGGGAGGTGTTGAGGCCCCGCAAGCAGCATTCATCCAACCGCTCAAATCGGATCGCTGCCGGCCTGAAACCAGCTTCGCACGCCCTTGTATCTTGGGTCAGCAAGCGACAGGTGCGACGCTCCGACCTCACCCAAGCTACCCTTGCCCCATCTCAAAGGTCACGAATGACGAAGCAAATCGATACCAGCGGCAGTCGGTTTCTGCATCGAGTTCACGTACCATCTCGTCGACCTCCGCGACAGGTGAGCAGGCCTCCATGCGGGTGGTGTAAGTGCCCGGCCTCTCCCTGAAACGAGAGCCGCGACGCGGGGGCAGGTCCATAGCGAAAGCGTATAGAGCGCATTTGAAAAATGTATTACCTCCAAAGTCCTGATTGCCCGATAGTCCCCCACGGGTTCCACTGAACTCAGCGTGCCCACGGCTCAACGCCCGGCACTAAGGGAGGATAAATTGACGACATTCGCAACCATGTTGCGATCGCTTGCCGTTGTCGCAACGATCGCTAGCGTCACCCCTGCATTTGCCGGTGGCGTGGATGAGCTGCCCAAGAGCATCCAGGATGAGCTCTATAGCAAAGACATGATGGATCCGATGCAGCCGCTCGCGGAAAGCGCCTACCGCGACTGGAAGCCCAAGAAGGGTCCGCCTTGGACGATCGGCTACGCCAGCTCCTATGCTGGTAACACCTGGCGCGCCGACGTCATGAAGCGGCTCCAGGAAGAGATTATTCCGAAATGGAAGAAGCTCGGCCTGATCAAGGACGTGATCATCACCCAGTCCAATCTGAACGACTCCACGCAGATTCAGCAGATGCGGCAGTTGGTTGACCAGGGCGTCGACGCGATCATCGTCTGCTGCTCGAACCCGACGTCACTGAACCAGACCGTCGAATATGCCCACCAGCGTGACGTCCCGGTTTTCTCTGCCGTTGGCTATCTCACCTCGCCTTATGCGGTGAACACTTCGGCGAACTTCGTCGTGGGTGGCAGCATGCTCGGCGAATGGATGGCCAAGCAGATCAACGGCAAGGGCAATGTCCTGGTGGTCGAAGGCATTCCGGGCGCGTCTGCTTCCGACTCACAGAACGTCGGCGTTCTGAAGGCCCTGGCGAAGTACCCGGACATCAAGGTCGTGGGCCAGGTTGCCGGCATGTGGACCGATCAGGTTGCCCAGTCGGAAATCCAGAAGTGGCTGGCCACCAATCCAGGCGATCTGAACGGCATCATCATACAGTCGGCATCTGAACTGGGCGCCTTGCGCGCACTGCAGCAAAGCGGCCGCGATATGGTCCCGTTCTCGATCGGCGGTGAGATCGGCGCGCTTTGCTACTGGCGCAACAACAAGGATTTCATCTCGCAGGCGATCCATGCCTGGCCTCCGGGGGACGACTTCGAGTTCGGCTGGAATGTCATGATGCGCACGCTCGAGGGCCAAGGCCCGAAGATCCAGTCGATCCTGACCAAGCCGCAGACCATGACCTACGACCAGCTTGAAAAGGCCGTCCCGGCTGATTGCAGCGAAGATTCCGATGGCTGGTACAACGTTGGTGCCCAAAACTGGGCAAGCAAGGATTACCTGGACCAGTTTTTCCTGCGTCCGGCCGATCCCGAAGCCTTCAAGGCGAACTGACCGAAAGAGGTCTGGCCACCCCGTCAGCGGTGACGGGGTGGCATTTCCTTCATTCCGTGCAAGTCTAGCCGACCAACGTCGGCCAACTGGACCTATGATGTCGTACCCCACGGTTGAACTCTCATCGGTCAGGAAGACCTTCGGGCCGACTGTAGCGCTCGGCGGTTGCAACCTGACGGCCTACGCTGGGGAGGTTCATGCGATCATTGGCGGCAACGGCTCGGGCAAGAGCACGCTGGCGAAGGTCATCTCCGGCGTACTGATACCGGACAGTGGCCAGGTGTCGATACTCGGAAAGTCGGCAACGTCTCCGCACGAGGCGCGCCAGCTGGGCATCTCAAATGTCTTTCAGGAGGTGCTCGTCGCGGACGAGTGCTCGGTGCTGGATAACCTCTATCTGGGCGCGGATGGCCTTTTGGGTTCGTCCATGAACCGGGAAGAAAAAGAAGCCAAGGCATCCGCATTGATGCGCGAACTCCTCGGCTTTGACATCAATCTCTCCGGGTTGGTGGGCGAACTACCCCTGAGCGTCAGACAATGGGTGACGATAGCCAGGGCTCTCCTGACTGATCCCAAAGTCCTGATTCTCGACGAGTCCTCGGCCGCGCTCGACTTCGATTCCACGGAAAGGCTGTTCCGCAAGATGCGGCAGCTCAAGCAACGGGGGGCAAGCATCCTGATCGTCACCCACCGGATCGCCGAGCTGGTGCGTATCGCCGACCGTGCGACGGTTTTTGCGCGACGGCGTGGATGTCGGCAGGCTGGCGAAGGAAGAGATTACCGAGGCCAGGATTCTCGAACTGATTGCCGGTGCCGAGCGCAGCGGCACAAATCGTGATCAGCCGTTGCCGACGCGGCGCGGCGATCGGCCGGTCCTCCGCGCAACCGATTTTCGGGTCTGGTCAGACGCTGCCCCCGTGAGATTCACCGTGTATCCTGGCGAGGTCGTCGGGATTACCGGGCTGGATGGGCAGGGGCAGGCGGATTTCGTAAGATGCATCGCTGGCATCCAGTCTCCGATCGCCGGCCGGTTGGTGGTGGTCAACGACGGCAAGGCCAGTGAGGTCACGGATCTCGCATCGGCGCGACGCAATAACATCAGCTATGTCAGCGGCGATCGCAAGAAAGAGGGCACCTTTCCCAATCTGAGCATTTACGAGAACCTGCTGCTTCCGGTGTATCGCGAATTCCGCTCGGGCGGGGTGCTCAACTTCATTAACCGCACCAAGCTGACGCCGGTGTTTGAGTGGGAATCCAGCAAACTGGCCGTTAAGATGGGGAGCCCGGAGAACCTCATCACGTCGCTGTCCGGCGGTAACCAGCAGAAGGTACTGATTGCCAGGGCCTTCGCGGAAAAACCGGTGGTTCTGGTGCTCAACGATCCTGCCCGCGGCATCGACGTCGGGGCCAAGCTCGATCTCTACCGCAACCTGAAGGAATTCGCTGCGCGCGGCAACGCCGTGGTTTTCCTGTCCAGTGAACTGGAGGAATTTCTGAACCTGTGCACGCGGGTTCACGTGTTTCGCAATGGCGCCATATCGGCGGATTTCGAACCGCCTTTCGATGGCCATGCCATCCTCAACGCCATGTTCGGCCGCCGCGCGACGGCGCGCTTGCCCGGCGAGGCCGCCAACGAGAATGGCCCAGGCAAGCCGGCGACTGTCGCCGAGAGTCACAATCCCAGACTTGAGCAGGGCAGGCCGGTGCCGAGGCCTGTGACGCTGCTGAACAAGGAGGTAAACCATATGGCGGCAACCCCATCTTTCATGCTGAGTTGTCCTGATATCGCGCCTGGTAGCGTCATCCCGGACCGGTTCACCGAGGACAACCGGCTTTCGCCGAGACTTGTTTGGTCTGGGCCGCCGGAAGGCACGCGCAGCTTTGCCTTGGCCGTCACCGATCCTGATCTGCCGGAAGCATTTAATTTCCCCCGCTCGTTTGCGCACTGGCTGGTGGCGAACATTCCGGTCGAGGTTCGTGAGCTCCCAGAAGGCGCCAGCGGCAGCTTGCGGCTGACGCACGGCGCCGCTGAGTTCAACAGCGACTTCGTGACATTCAAGATCCCAGGGTTCGGCAAGGGATATGGCGGCCCTTGGCCACCGGACAGGGCTCACCGGTACTTTTTCACGCTCTATGCGCTCAAGGCGGACAAGGTCGAGTTGCCGGCCGACGCCGATCTTGGCGCATTTGCGGCTGCGGTCATGCCGGTGGCCATCGATGCAGCGTCGTTCGTGGCAGTCTACGGGCCAGCAAAGAAGTCTCTGCCCGCGTAAAAACCGGGCAAGTAATTCCCCAATCAGGAGGATCGCATGAGTAGATATGGAAGCAGGAGCAGCTTTGATCTGGAGTGGATCGAGCGATGGGCAAGGAAGGTCAATGACGACCGCATTTTGCCGGTAGTAGGGCGGTTTTTCACGAGTAAGTTCGTGCTCGGCTTCGACGACACGGAGTATCTCGTCGACGTCCGGGGCGGCAAGATCCAGAAGATTGCGCAAGGCCTCACTCCGAATGACATGGGAGTCGAATTTTGGCTCAAGGCGCCGAGCAGCGCCTGGTCGAAATTTGCCCAGGAAATCCCACCGCCGATGTTCAACGACATATGGGCGATGGCGCATCCGCTGCACAAGCAGCTGATTATCGAGGGCAATTCGCTCCCCTTCTGGCAAAATCTGCGGGCGCTGACGCGCATGCTCTCGCTGATGCGACAAGTTTAACGGCAGCGCAGGAGAGTTGTCATGAATACACACGATCCAATCGTTGGGCGCTACGTCTACGTCCAGTGCGAAGGCAAGACGTACCGCACCTATTACGAGGAACACGGCGAGGGCATTCCGATGGTCTGCCTGCACACGGCCGGCACGGACGGGCGCCAGTATCGGCACCAGTTGTGCGACCCGGACATCAGCCTGAATTTCCGCGTTATCGCTTTCGACATGCCCTGGCACGGCAAGTCGATCCCGCCTGCAGACTTTCACCTGATGGAAGACGAGTACAAACTCACAACCAAATTTTACTGCGAGTTCATCGTGGCGTTCTGTCGGGCCCTCGAACTGCGCAAGCCGGTCCTCATGGGCCAGTCGATGGGCGGCAACATCTGCCTGGCGCTGGCATTGCGCTATGAGAGCGAGTTTTCGGCCTTTATCGCGCTAGAGGCATGCGACTACTCGCCGGGATGGTGGATCGACGCGCTGCATCACCCCCATATCCATGGCGGCGAGGTGGTTGCGACTTCGGTGTTCGGCCTCATGGCACCGCTCTCGCCGGACGACTATCGGTGGGAAACCTGGTGGTACTACGCGCAGGGCGGTCCCGGCATCTTCAAGGGCGATCTGTACTTTTACAGCGTCGATTCTGACTTCCGGGATCAATGCCAGAAGATTTCTGGGAAGGTGCCGATCTATTTCCTTACCGGTGAGTATGACTTCGCCTGCACGCCGGAAATGACCCAGCGCACGGCCGAAAAAGTCAAGAATTCGGAATGCATCATCTTTGGCGGCGGCCACTTCCCGACCTCGGAAGACCCGGCAAAATTCAAGGAAGTGATCACGCCGGTGCTGAAGAAGATCCTTGGTGCGGATCCCGAACGGCGCGGCCAGGGCAGCAACGCCCTTTCCGGACGGAGCATTTCCGAAACTCGGTCGACCGCTCGCAGTGAGCGGACCAGTGAAGGCCGGAAGGTCATCGAGTTCTAGGTTGCGCTAGCAACGAAAGACAAATGTTGATGTCCCAGTCCAGGGGTTCCCAGAACACCTACCTGTTGGTCCCGATCCTGCTGATCGCGCTGCTCTTGAGTACCGCGGTCATCAGGGGGCCGAACCTTGTGTCCTTGTCGGGGTTCGGTAGCGCGATCATCGTGTCGGCGCCCCTGATCCTGGCGACATTCTCACTCATGGCCCTGGCTGTGGCGGGACGTGGGACAGTCGACCTGCGGTCGGACCCTGCTCGCCTTCATCAGCCGCGAAGATCCAAAGGGGGCTGACAGAGATAATTGTGGAAGCCTTTAAAAATGAAATATCGCCACGTCTATTGGGCGCTTTGTCGAATATAACAAGCACTTAGAGTATGTACCGAATAATTGAGGCTAATAGCAATAAAGATGCTGTTTGGGTCGCATCTAGGATGCGCGGCGGGGAGTTCTCAGTGAGCGTAAGAAGAAATCGCAATCGGCATCTGCCGGGCGACTGGCAGTAATTTTAGGCGCAGGCTCTAGCATGGGCACTGACGCCAAAATCGAGAAAAGCCTTTCTTGGATTGGGCTTTGTTGCGCTCGGACTAGGAGTACGGCCACGCTCGCGGCTTGAGCACGGATGCCCAACATGTCCGCAATCTGAGCCCCACAGCATTGATCCGATGGACATTGACGACTTGGTGGGGCCCAGCCGAGTTTGTCGGACGAAAGATGGAGGCGCCTAACGGCGTATACTATGCGCGCTGGATGCGTAGTGTCTTTGATGTATGGCAAAGAGTTCGAATCCGTTCTGGGAATGGCAGAATGCGCTGCGCGCACAATGACGCGCAGCAAGATCCAATCGCATAGTTTGAACTATGACACCTTAGCGGAGAAACTGCACCGGCGCTATGTCTCCACCTACTAGCTCGATTATGCATCGAAAAGTAGCGCCACGGGCCGATAGTCTGAAAGCATATTTGCCATCCTGCGGGCATTGCGCGGAGTGCCGGCTGGTGACGGACCGACAGTCCAAAACCAGCGCGCCCTCCCTGTCGATCTTGGCCGCGGCCTGCTGCAGTGCTCGATGCCCGTGGACACTCTGTCCGGCCAGTACAACCGCTGAAAGCGCGTGATATCTTGCTGAATTCCACGAAAAGAACCTCGCAATTCGCCCTTCTACCAAAAAAGGCGCGCCCATGCCGCGCGGCCCAGCCTGAAGTCGATGAGATCACCCAGACACCTCGTCGCCGATGTGCCGGGATGCCGCGGCGCATGCACCTTCGGCAAGGGTCGTCGGCATAGCGCGCGAGGTCCCGCCATGGCCGGGTGCTACGCTGAGGCGCTACACCGTCATTCGCCGGCCCTCCAGAGGCCCACTCGCCTCGCGTCATCGGCGGGCAAACGTCGCCGCCCTGATCGACACTCGCATCGCCTGCCGGGGCCTTGATTGTGTCGGAGCATGTGTCGTGCTAAGCGATCCGCCGGTCGCATCACCTCAGCGCAACGCGGCGCAATGCCGGTTCGTAACGCGCCAGCCAAGCGGCGCGGAAGATAAATTTCTTGCCGGGATTTTCAGCAAGAGCAAGGAGAAGTCATGAGCGAAAAGGTCGATTTTTCCTTAACCCTGTTGGCTGGTCCTGTTTTACCGGTGTTTTCTGTGGATGCCGCCTGGCGAAGGGGAGCAGGAGTGGCGTTCGAGCCGTGGCCGGTACGCCCGACAGATTGTGAGATGTCGGGAAGGACTTACCCTCATTGTGGAAGGTGGCGCTCGTTTACGCGGTGGACCGCCGAGCGAAACGGGCACGTCGATGCGGTCAGGCTGCGGCGCAAGGCGCTGCGCTCGATTGCTCCAGCGGTCGGTCCGGGGTGCTTCGCGGTTGTCACCCCCGCAGGGCGATCCAGCGCGCGCGAGGCACCAAAATGGGCAGTCGACGTCGGCCAGGGCAAGACGTCTGTCTTCGCTCAGGGGGTCCGCGTCGCCGTGAACCGG